>NZ_KE384096.1:0-314279 GCF_000423825.1 Thermithiobacillus tepidarius DSM 3134 | reverse complement strand
CTTCTTTGTTGCCGAGCGTCGGCTCCGGCGCCTTCATTGCGTCCTTTGCGGGCGATGCCTCGGCGATCGGCGCCGCCGCCGGGCGCGTGCTGGCAGGGCTGGCCACGGCCTGCGGCTCCGCTTGGATGGGTGCAGGCGCCGGCTTGCCTGTCACCGCGCGCGGCGCGCTGTCTGCGGCGAGAGCCTGTCTCGGTGTGTTCACCGGCACTGCAGCAGCCGGAGCGGCCGCCTGTGCGGGCTTGCCGTGCAGGCGATCCAGCAGCGCCTCGAATTCGTCCTCGGTGATCTCGTCGGAGGCAGCACTGCCCGCAGCAGCCGCTGGCACGGACTGACCCGCGACCGCGGCCGAGGCGGAGACGGCTGCCTCGTTCTGCTTGCTCGCATGCAGGGCATCCAGGAGCGCTTCGAATTCCTCGTCGGTGATTTCGTCACCGGACGCAGCGGCGGACGGCTCCGTCTCGGCCGCCTGGGCGTCGGCGATGGCGGCCACTTCGGCAAAGGCCTCCTCGATGGTTTCCAGGGCCTCCTCGATGCTTTCGAGCACTTCTTCTTCCGCGTCCAGGACCAAGTCATCCGCAGTGCTGGACTCCGTTGCCGCCGCTTCGGCCTCCGGTTCGGAAAAGGCATCGAGCTGCGCCAAAAGCTCCGGGGAGGCCTGACCCAGCGCCTGCCCGGCGGCAATGGCGTCGAGCATGCCTTTGACCGTGTCGTAGGAAAACAGGATGACGTCCATCATGGCCGAGGACAAAAGCCGCTGTCCCTGGCGCAGCACGTTGAACACGTTTTCCGCGCGGTGGCAGACCTCGACCAGAGGCTCGAGATTCAGAAAACCGGCGCCGCCCTTGATGGTGTGAAAGCCCCTGAAGATGGCGTTGAGCAGATCGCGGTCCTGAGGCCTGCTTTCCAGGAGCACGAGCTGCTCGTCCAGCTGAATCAGTATTTCGCCGGCTTCGACCAGAAAATCCTGGAGTATGTCCTCCATCCCTTCCATTTCGTACATGGCCTTTCCCCTCAGAAGCCAAGGCTGGAAAGCAGATCGTCCACCTCATCCTGACTGGTAACGACATCCGTCCGACCTTGCGGATTGACTTGCGGGCCCTCCAACTTCCTGTCCGTGGCGACCCTGGCCGCCCCTGCCGGCCCGTGGCCGGCAAAGGCCTGCACCAGTCCCACCATCTGCTCCTCCACCTGCTGCACCAGATCAATGACGCGGCGGATAATCTGGCTGGACAGATCCTGGTATTCCTGCGCCATGAGGATGTCGGTCAGTCGGCCGCGCGTGGCCTCGCCGGCGCCTTTCACCGCTTCCAGAAAATCTTTCATTTCCCGCGCGAAGCCGGCGAACTCCTTGGGCGCCATCTCGCGCCGGTACATGCGCTCCCAGTGCCCCAGCAGCGCCGTTGCCTGCTGCTCGATGGGCTCCTGCAGCGGAATCAGCTCCTCCACTGCTTCCATGGTGCGGTGGGCAGCCTGCTCGGTCATCTCGATCACGTGCTGCAAGCGGGCCTTGGCATCGGGGATCTCGTTCTCAGCCAAATCCCTCAGCGCCGGATCGAAGCTCAGGCTCTGAATGGCCTGATGCAGCTCGCGGGTCAGCCGGCCCAGCTCCTGGAACATTTCGTGATCATGCACCTGCACCAGGTTTTTCAATTCCAGCTCGATCCCGGCGTGATCATCGACTTCCAGAGCGGACAGCAGGGCCTGGGCATGCGCCCGTATTTCACTTTTTCTTTTTTCCATGGCTCTCTTCCCCAGGCGCTAGGCCTGGCCCTGCAAGCGCTCGAAGATCTTGTCCAGCTTGGCCTTGAGCGTGGCGGCGTTGAACGGCTTGACAATGTAGCCGTTCACCCCGGCTTCGGCCGCTTCGACGATGTTTTCCCGCTTGGCCTCGGCCGTCACCATCAGCACGGGGATGCTCTGCAACTCGGGATCCCGGCGGATGGCACGCAGCAGCTCGATCCCGGGCATGTTGGGCATGTTCCAGTCGGTCACCACGAAATCGTAGCTGTGGCTCTTCAGCTTGCTGAGCGCCACGTCGCCGTCCTCGGCCTCGTCCGTGTTGTTGAAGCCGAGCTCCCGGAGCAGGTTCTTGATGATCCGGCGCATCGTGGAAAAGTCGTCCACAATGAGAATTCTTATGTTTTGGTCCAAAACGGGCCCCCTTGCCTCATCTAGCTTGCTTTAACCTACTTTCTGATATACCGCGCTGCTCCCGAAGCGTTTGATCTCCAGCCCGGCGATGCCGTGCTTGGGCGTTTCGGAGAACCCGGTCACGATGAAGCCGCCGGGATTGAGGCTCTGCGCGAGATTCGCCAATATCTTTTCACGGGCCGCCGCATCGAAGTAGATCAGGACGTTGCGGCAAAAAATCAGATCGGCCATGCCCAGGTTGCGCACTTGGCTTGCCTCCATCAGATTTCCCCGCCGGAAGCGCACCCGCTGGCGCAGTGCGGCAATCGGCCGCATGCCCTGGCCCGGGACCTCCTCGAAGTACTTGCCGAGCAGCTCGGCGGGGACGTGCCGCAACGCATAGGGCCCGTAAATCCCCTCTTCCGCCAGTTCGATGGCCTTGGGCGAGATGTCGATGCCGCCCACTTCCCAGCGCATGCCCATGGGCCACATGCCGTACTCCTGCAGCAGAATGGCCAGCGTGAACACTTCATCGCCCGAGGAACAGGCGGCACTCAGGACGCGCAGCACACCCTCGCCACGGCGCTTCTTGTCCTGGATCACCTGGGGCAGCAACTCCTTGCCAAAGAGCGTCAACTGGGCGGGATCGCGGAAGAAATAAGTTTCGCGCGTCGTCACCAGATTCAGCAGGACATCCCACTCGGGATCCGTCCCGCCGCGGGTCTCCAGATGCGAAACGTAGGCTTCGAAGCTCGGCAGCTGGAGTTCCTTGAGGCGCTGGCCCAGGCGGTTTTCCAGGATGTATTTTTTCTCCGCCGGGAAGTGCAGGCCGCTGCGGCGTTCGATCTGCTCGCGCAGCTGGGCAAAGGCCACATCGTTGAGGGCATGGTGTCTCTTGGTCTGCATCATCCTGGCATCGCGCTGTCTGGTGAAGGGATTAACGGCACAAAAGCCGCAAACTTAAGTGGGCAACGCCTTTTTTCTGGGACCACGCCGCCCCCGGGGGGCGACGCTGCCCTCCAGCCAGCCCTGCATGCGGGCGCGCAGGCGCAGCGTGGCCTGGCTCAGCAACTGGCTGGCGCGGGATTCGCTCACTTCCAGCACCTCGCCGATTTCGCGCAGGTTGAGTTCTTCCTGATAGTAGAGGCTGATCACCAGCTGCTCGCGCGCGGGCAGGTTCTCGATGGCCGCCTTGAGGTCCGCCTGGAACTTGACCGCTTCCAGGGTCTCATGGGGATTGGGGCTGTCATCGGTGAGATGACGTCCGAGAAAATCCTCGTCCTCGCTGTCGCTCAGGTCTTCCAGATGCAGCACCTGGGCACCGCGCGCCTCCATCAGCACGTCGTGGTAATCACTCAGGCTCATGCCCAGGGCGCCGGCGATTTCCTCCGACGAGGGCGCCCGCCCCAGGCGCTGCTCCAGCTGCAGCATGGCTTGCTGGACCTGGCGGGCCTTATGGCGGGTGCGCCGCGGCAGCCAGTCGTGCTGACGCAGTTCGTCGAGCATGGCGCCGCGCACCCGCAGCACGGCGTAAGTCTCGAACTGCGCGCCCTGGCCGGACTGGAAGTGCTGCACGGCATCCAGCAAGCCCAGCATGCCCGCCTGGATCAGATCGTCCACCGCGATGCTGGCCGGCAACTTGGCCATCATGTGGTAGGCCAGGCGGCGCACCATGGGCGCGTGCTGGGCGACCAGCGCCTCGGTGTCGCCCCGATGCGGGGCGCTGAAAAGCGGGATGCTCATGTGGGGACCGGATCCAGCAGGGCCTGGCTGCCGGCGATCAGCCGCTCCATGAAGAACTCCAGGCGCCCGCCGCTGCCCACCGGCCTGGGCCAGCGCTCGACGGTGGCGCTGAGCCGGCTGAAGGCCAGACTGGCCGGCGCATTGGGAAAGGCGTCCACCACCGCGCGCTGGAACTGGACCGCGCGCCGCAGCTTGGGATCGAAGGGAATGATGCCCATGAAGTCCAGCGACACGTCCAGATAGCGGTCCGCCACCTGGGCGATCTTGCTGTAGAGGGCGCGGCCTTCCTGGGCGTCGTGGACCATGTTGGCCAGGAGCCGGAAGCGTCGGTGGCCGTAGTCGCGGCTCAGCACCTTGATCAAGGCATAGGCATCGGTGATGGAGGTCGGCTCGTTGGAGATGACGACGATGATCTCCTGGGCCGCCAGGCTGAAGGTCATGACACTGCTCGAAATGCCGGCCGCCGTGTCGATCAGCAGCACATCCAGGGGCATGGTCAGCTCGCTGAAGGACTGGATGAGCGCCGCCTGCGCCCGCAGATCCAGCTCGGCCATGGCCTGAATGCCGCTGGCGGCCGGCACTACCGCAATGCCGTGCGGACCCTCGACCATCACTTCCTGCAGGGTCTTCTCGGCACGCACCACATGCCCCAGATTGAAGCGCGGCGCCAGATCGAGCAGGACATCCAGATTCCCGAGCCCCAGATCCGCGTCGAGCACCATCACCTTCTTGCCGGATTTGGCGAAGGCGATGGCCAGGTTGGCCACCACGTTGGTCTTCCCCACGCCGCCCTTGCCGCTGGCCACGGCAATCACGCGCACGGGATTTCTGCTATGCATCCGCCTCAACCCTTCTGCCTGATCCATAGTTTTTCTTTACCCTGCAGGAGTTAGTGTTACTTCTTAAAATGCGTTGCCGGCCAACCGCAGGCGGTCGCCGTAGCTCAGGGCCTGTTCCCGGACTTCGGCACCGCCTTCCGGCCGCCCCTTGGGCATCGGCTGGAAGAGCAGATCCATGAGGGCGGGCACTTCGGCACGGTGCAGATCCTCTGGCACCCGCTGCCCGTCCGTGTAGAAACTGACCGGAAGGCGCAGCTGCAAAAGCAGATCCAGCACCTCGCCCAGCTTGGGAGTTTCGTCCACCTTGCTGATGATGCAGGCATCCAACCCTTGGCTGCCGTAAGTGTCCAGCACGAACTGCTGATGCGCACGGCCGGCGGCGGCATTGATGACCAGCACCCGCTGCACGCGCTGGCGCATGGCGCTCAAAATGGCCAGCTGCTTTTGGATGCGCTCATCCCGCGGCGAAAAGCCCACCGTATCGATGAGCACCAGCTTCTTGTGCGCCAGCGCGTCGAGGCGCTCTTGCAGGGCCACGCCGTCCGGCACCACCTCCACCGGAATTCCCAGGATGCGGCCATAGACCCGCAAGTGTTCGGTGCCGGCGATCCGGTAGGTGTCGGTCGTCAGCAACGCCACCTGGTCCGCGCCGTACTTGAGGGAGAAGCGCGCCGCCAGTTTGGCGATGGTGGTGGTCTTGCCGACGCCGGTGGGGCCCATGAGAGCGAGCACGCCGCCGCGTTCGACCTTCTCCCCGGGCAGGGGCAGGTGCTCGCCGATGAAGCGGCGCAGGACCTCCTGCAACGCCGCCTCGCGGCTCAGCTCGGTCGGGCTGCTCAGGGTGGCCAGGATCTGCCGCGCGACGCGCGTGGTGAAGCCGAGCTGGATCAGCGGCATCAGGGCATAGCTGCCGCCGCTGCTGCGCGGGGTGGCCGGCGCCGCCTCCTGAGGCGCCGGCTCCGCTTTCGCCAAGCGGCTCTCCACCAAGCGGCGCATCTGCTCCAGCTCCCCTTTCAGGGCCGCCACCGTGGCCCGGGTATCGTCCTCGGCATCGTCACGCAGCGGCGCGGCCCGCTGTGGCGCTTCGGGCGCCTGCGGGGCGGCGGCAGGCGGCTCGCAGGCGCCCGGTTCGGCGCGTCCCTGGGCGAGCGCAGCCTGGAGATGCCGAGCGAAGCCGGCCTCCGGCTGCGCGGGTGCCTCCGCTTGCGGCGTTGCGGGCACGGCGTCGCGCTTGGCCAACGCGGCGTAGGTCGGATCCGGCGCCTCCCAGGTAGCCTCTTCCTGCGCCAGCAGCGCATCTTCATCGAAGTCGATGGCCGTGATGATCTCGACCCCGCCTTCCACCTGCCGGTTGGAAAGGATGATCGCGTCCGGCCCCAGGGCTTCGCGCACCTGGCGCAAGGCCTCCCGGCTGTTTTCCGCGTAAAAGCGCTTGATCTTCATGCCCGCCCTCCCAAGGTCGTCACGACTTTAACCGTCTTGCTCTCCGGTACTTCCGCATAGGAAAGCACGCGCAGCTGGGATGCGGCACGCCGCAGGAAACGCGACAGGATCGTGCGAATCGGGGCCGGAACCACAAGAACAGGCGTCATTCCCATCTTTTCGAAGTACTCCACTGCTTGCGTCGTCTGCGTCAGCATCCGCTCCGCCAAGCCAGGCTCCAGCGCGGAGCCTTCACCGTTGGCCTGCAGACTGTTAAGCAATATGTGTTCCAGATCCGGATCCAAGGCCATGACCTGAAGTTCGGCCATCCCCGAAAAGAGCTGCTGCACGATGGAGCGCCCCAGCGCCACCCGCACGGCGGCGGTCAGCGTGTCGGGATCTTGGCTGCGCGGCGCGTGATCCGCCAAAGTCTCGACAATGCTGCGCAGATCGCGGATGTGGATGCCCTCCTCCAGCAGGTTCTGCAGCACCTTCTGCACCGTGCCGAGGGGCAACAGCTTGGGCACCAGGTCCTCCACCAACTTGGGCGAGCTCTTGGCCAGATGGTCGAGAAGCTGCTGCACCTCTTCGCGGCCGAGCAGCTCATGGGCGTGCTCCTGGATGAGCTGGCTGAGGTGGGTGGCCACCACGGTGGCCGGATCGACCACCGTGTAGCCCAGGGCTTGACCGTTGTTTTTGTTCTCCTGGTTGATCCACAGGGCGGGCAGACCGAAGGCGGGATCGCGGGTGGCGGTGCCCGGCAGCTCGCCGATCACCTGGCCGGGATTGATGGCCAGCAGCAGATCCGGGAACACCTCGCCCTCGGCGATGCCCACGCCCTTCAGGGTGAGCCGATAGCCGCCCGGGCGCAGTTCCAGGTTGTCGCGGATGTGCACCGGCGGCACCAGGAAGCCGAGTTCCTGGGCGAACTTCTTGCGCACTGCCTTGATGCGGTGCAGCAGTTCGCCGTTCTGGCCGCGGTCGACCATGGGAATGAGGCGGTACCCCACCTCCAGGCCAAGGGGATCCACGGGCACGATGTCGTCCCAGCCCACTTCCACGGGTTCCGCCGCGGATGCCGTTTCGGGCGGCGCCTCCGCCACCGCGGCCACCGCCTGCCGCTGACGTTGCGCCATGTACCATGCCGCCGTGCCGCCGGCCAACGCCAGCGTGAGAAAGGCGAAATGCGGCATGCCGGGCACCAAGCCGAGCAGGCCGATGATTCCGGCGGTCAGGGCGATCACCTCGGGCTTGGCGAAGAGTTGCCCGACGATCTGCTGGCTCAGATGCTGCTCGGTGGCGACGCGGCTGACCACGATGCCGGCGGCCGTGGAGATGATGATGGCCGGGATCTGCGCCACCAAGCCGTCGCCGATGGTCAGCAGGGTATAGTTCTGCGCCGCCTCGGCCACCGGCAGGCCGTGCTGCAGCACGCCGATGATGAAGCCGCCGATGACGTTGATGAGCATGATCAGGATGCCGGCGATGGCATCGCCGCGCACGAATTTGCTGGCGCCATCCATGGCGCCGTAGAAGTCGGCTTCCTGGGCCACTTCCGCCCGGCGGCGGCGGGCCTCGTCCTCGCCGATGAGGCCGGCATTGAGATCGGCATCGATGGCCATCTGCTTGCCGGGCATGGCGTCGAGGGTGAAGCGCGCCCCCACTTCGGCAATGCGGCCCGCGCCCTTGGTGATCACCACGAAGTTGATGATGACCAGAATGATGAAGACCACCAGCCCCACGGCGTAATTGCCGCCCACCACGAAACTGCCGAAGGCCTCGATCACGTGGCCGGCAGCATCCGGTCCCGTGTGGCCGTGCAGCAGCACCACCCGGGTGGAAGCCACGTTGAGGGACAGGCGCAGCAGCGTGGCCATGAGCAGGATGGTGGGGAAAGCGGCGAACTCCAGCGCCTTGACCGTATACAGGCTCACCAGCAGGATGACCAGCGACAGGGCGATGCTGAAAGTGAAGAGCAGATCCAGCAGGAATGGCGGCAGCGGCAGGATCATCATGGACAGGATCAGGATGATCAGAACCGGTCCGGCGAACTCCTTGAGATCGACGCGTTTGAGGATGGCGAGCAGATCGTTCACGGTTGTCCACCCTGGGGATCAAGTTCGGCCGGCACGGCCAGGTCGACCGGGACGCGCGGCGCTTCGCCGCCTTCCGTCCGGTAAGTCCGCAGCTGGTAGACGTAGGCGAGCACTTCCGCCACCGCCGTATACAGGGCCGCCGGGATCTCCTGGCCGATCTCGACGTTGTGATAGATGGCGCGCGCCAGCGGCGGCGCCTGCAGCAGGGGCACGCGGTGCTTCATGCCCAGCTCGCGGATGCGCGCCGCCACCAGATCCTTGCCCTTGGCCACCACCTGCGGGGCGCGCATGCCATTCTGGTATTTCAGGGCCACGGCGAAATGCGTCGGATTGGTCACGATCACGTCCGCCTTGGGCACTTCGCTCATCATGCGCTTGCGCGCAGCCTCACGCTGCAGGGCGCGGATGCGGCCCTTGACGTGCGGATCGCCCTCCGACTCCTTGGCCTCCTGGCGCGCCTCCTCCTTGGTCATCTTCAGGTTCTGATTGTGCGACCAGATCTGGAACGGCACATCGATGGCCACCACCACCAGCACGGCCGCCGCCAGCACCAGGAAGGTCCAGGAGATCATGCCGCCGGTGTGCGCCACCGCCGCTTCCAAGGATTGCGCGCTGAGCGACAGCAACGCCAGGCGCTCGTCCCACAGGACCCACAGTGCCACGGCACCAATCGCCAATAGTTTGACGATCGCCTTGGCCAGCTCCACCAAACCGTGCTTGGAAAAGATGCGCCCCAAGCCCTTGGCGGGGCTCAGGCGGCCGAAATCCGGCAGCAGCGCCTGGGTGCTGAAATTCCAGCCGCCCACCAGAAAGGTCGAGAACACGGCCGCCGCCAGCAGCAGCAGCGCCAAGGGTGCCAAGGTGGCCGCCAGGTGCTGCAGCGGCTCGGCGGCAGTGCTCAGCATCACGTGCGGGTCGAAGGCCGCCTCGCGCTCGATCTGCAGCCCATCGCGCAGCAGCGTGGCCATGTCCCGGTAAAGCTGCGGCCCCAAGGCCATCAGCCCGCCGGCGGCGGCGAGCAGCACCGCCCCGCCCGACAGCTCCCACGAGCGAACCACCTGCCCCTTCTCCCGCGCCTCCTGCTGTCGTCGCGGGGAAGGGCTTTCGGTTTTTTCCTGGAAACTTTCCTCGGCCACGGCCTACCTCCTAGGGGCGCCCCGGCAGCGGCAGCGCCCGCAGCACTTGCAGAATCATGCGCAAGCTGTCGTCCATGGCCCGGTCGAGGAGCGGCGCCACGTAGGGCAGCACCAGGACCAATCCCCAGAAGCCCAGCCCCAGCAGCAGGGGAAAGCCAATGACGAAGATGTTCAGCTGCGGCGCGGCCTTGCTGAGCACGGCCAGGGCCACGTTGGCCACCAGCAGCACGCCGATGATGGGCAGAGCAAGGATGATGCCAGTTTTGAAAATGGTGCCGCCCCAGTTCACGAGCAGGCGCCAGGCGTGGACATCGAGTCCCTGCCCGGCGGCGACAGGAAAGTAATGGAAACTCTCCGCCAGGGCGGCGATGAGCATGAGATGCGCGTTGCTCGCCAGAAACACCAAGGTCGCCAGCAGCACCAGGAAATGGCTCAGCACCGGTACCTGGGCGCCGTTTTGCGGATCCATCAGGGTGGCGAAGCCCAGGCCCATCTGCAGGCCGATGACGTGTCCCGCGAACTCCACTGCCGTGAACACCAGGCGCATGGCAAAGCCCATGGCCAAGCCGATGAGGATCTGCTGGCCGATCAGCAGGGCGCCGGCGACCGACAGCGGCTCCACGGCGGGCATGGGCGGCAGGGTCGGCGCGATCACCAGGGCAATGAGAAGCGCCAAGCCGATGCGCAGGCGCAGGGACACCTGCGGCGCGCTGAAGACCGGGGCGCTGGACAGGAGAGCGAGCACGCGGAAGAAGGGCAGGAGCAAGGCGCCCACCCAGGCGCTGAGCTGCGCGCTGGTGATGCTCAGCATCTAGCCGACCAGACTGGGAATGTTCTCGATCAGGCGCCGCGTGTAATCCATCAGCAGGCGCAGCATCCAGGGCCCGGTGATCAGGAGCACCACGGCCATGAAAACGATCTTGGGGATGAAACTTAAAGTCATTTCGTTGATCTGCGTGGCCGCCTGGAAGAGACTGACGATCAGGCCGGCGGCCAGGGCAGTCAGCAGCAGGGGGGCCGAGATCAGCAGGGTCAGCTGCAAAGCCTGCTGGCCGATGGTCATGATGGTTTCGGGCGTCATCATGTGTAGAAACTCTGCGCAAGGGAGCCGATCACCAGGTTCCAGCCGTCCACCAGCACGAAGAGCATCAGCTTGAACGGCAGGGAGATGGTGACCGGCGACAGCATCATCATGCCCATGGACATGAGCACCGCCGCCACCACCATGTCGATGATGAGAAAAGGGATGAAGAGCAGAAAGCCGATCTGGAAAGCGGTCTTCAGCTCCGAGGTCACGTAGGCCGGCACCAGGATCTTCAAGGGCGTGGCCTCCGGCGCGGCAATGGGGCCGCTGCGGGACAGGCGCACGAAGAGCGCCAGATCGTCCTCGCGGGTCTGCCGCAGCATGAAAGTCTTCAGCGGACCCACGCCCTTCTGCATGGCTTCCTGCAGTTGGATCTGCTCCTGCATGAAGGGCTGCAGGGCCACCCGGTTCACTTGATCGAAGACCGGCCCCATGACGAAGAGGGTCAGGAACAGGGCCAGGCCGACCAGCACTTGATTCGGCGGCGTCTGCATGGTGCCCAGGGCTTGGCGCAACAGGGCCAGCACGATGATGATGCGGGTGAAGGAAGTCATCATGAGCAGGACCGCCGGCAGAAAGGTCAAGGCGGTCATGAACATGAGCGTCTGGATGCTCAAAGTGTAGGTTTGCCCGCCGCCGGGCGCCGGCGTGGAAGTGAAGGCGGGCAAGCCCGCGGCGGCCTGCGCCAGCGCAGGGGCCAGCAGAAAGCCGAGTGCCGCGAGCAGCGGCAGGCACCTGCGCAGCATGCTAAACATCTTTACCTCCGCGCCTTTGCAGGGCGTTCTTGAGCCAATCCGGGAAGTTCGGCAGCCCGTCCGCCGGCCGCGCCTCCGTTGCGGCCACCGGCTGCGCCAGCACGTGCAGGCGGCTGATCCGGGTACTCGTCACGCCGAGCAGCACCTGTTCCTCCCCGACCTGCACCAGCAGCACGCGCTCGCGGGCGCCCAAGGGCATGGCGGCGATGATGCGCAGGGGGCCGGCGCCGTTCCAGGCGGCCGGCTGCAGGCGGCGCAGCGCCCAGGCGGCAAAGACCACGGCGGCCAGCACGATGGCCAGCCCCGCCATCACCTGCAACAGGTTCCAGAAGGACACCGGCGAGGCCGGCGCGGGCGCGGCGTTGGCGGCCTGGGCCGGGCCGGCCAGGGCGAGTCCCGCGATGAGGATGGCTTTATGCAACAATGAGGCGTGGGACACCCGAAACTCCAGAATAAGTCAGAGGAAGGCTAATCAGTGAGCCGCTGACTTGCTGCAAGCGACCCGTCAGCGCAGTTTCTTGACCCGTTCCACCGGACTCACGATGTCCGTGAGCCGAATGCCGAACTTGTCGTTGACCACCACCACTTCGCCTTGGGCGACCAGGCAGCCGTTCACCAGCACATCCATCGGCTCGCCGGCCAAGCGGTCCAGTTCCACCACCGAGCCTTGGGCCAGCTGCAGCAGATTGCGGATCTGGATCTTGGTCCGGCCGAGCTCCACGGCCAGGGTGACGGGAATGTCCAGGATCAGATCCAGGTTGGCGGGCCCCGCCGCGCCCGCGCCGTCCGGTTGCAGCGACTGGAAGGCCGCCGGGCTGATCCGCTCCCCGCCGGCCGCCGACGCCGCACCGGACGCCTGTTGTTGCGCTGCGCTGTCGGCTTCCATCTGCTCGGCCAGGGCCTGCTCCCACAGATCCATATCCGATGCGTCGCCGCTGTCGGCGGCTGCAGCCGCCGCTCCGGCCGTGCCGCCGGCGGATTCCAGCTCGGCCATCAATTCTTCCATGGATTTATCTTCTTCTTGCATCGTCAGCCCCCCTCCGCGGCTTGCAGCGCTGCCAGCGCCTTCTCATAGCGTTTAGGCGGCGTCAGCGCCGCCACCTTCAGCGCATATTTTTCGTTGGCAATTCCGTAAGAGCCCCGCAGGACCGGCACACTGTCGACCGTGGCGGTCACCAGCTCCGGCATCTCGATGGGGATCACGTCGCCGGCCTGCAATTCGAGCACCTGCCGCAGGGTGAGATTGACGCTGGCGAAATGGGCGGTCAGCTCGACTTCCGCTTCCTGCATCTCTTCGCGCAGGGCTTCGATCCAGCGCTGATCCACCTCGATGCGGTCGCTGGCCATGCCAGCCACCAGCAGGTCGCGCACCGGCTCGATCATGGAATACGGCATGCAGATGTGAAAATCCCCGCCGCCGCCGTCGAGATCGAGGCTGAAGGTGGTCACCACCACCACTTCGCTGGGCGTGGCGATGCTGGCGAACTGCGGGTTCACTTCCGAGCGGGTGAATTCGAATTCCACCGGCAGCACCGGATGCCAGGAGTCCTTCAAATCCTTCATCACCATGTCCAGCAGGCGCCGGATGATGCGCTGCTCGACGGGGGTAAAGTCGCGCCCCTCGATGCGGGCGTGAAAGCGGCCGTCGCCGCCGAAGAAGTTGTCGACCACCGAAAAGATCAGCTTGGGATCGAAGATGAACAGGGCGGTGCCGCGCAGGGGTTTCATGTGCACCAGGTTCAGATTGCTGGGCACCACCAGGTTGCGCACGAATTCGCCGTATTTCAGCAACTTGACTTGGCTGACGGAGATCTCGGCGGCCCGACGCAGAAAATTGAAGAAGCTGACCCGGATCAGGCGGGCGAAGCGTTCGTTGATCACCTCCAGCGTCGGCATGCGACCACGAACGATGCGATCCTGGCTGGTCAGGTCGTAGGCCCGCACCGGACCTTCGCTGCGCTCTTCCTCTTCCGTGAAGTCCAGGCTGCCGGCGGTCATGCCCTTCAGCAGGGCATCCACCTCGTCCTGGGACAGGATATCGTTGGCCATGAGACACCCTACTGCATGACGAAAGCCGTGAAATACACCCCAACCACGGGCGCGTCGCCCGCCTTTTCATGTCCTTCCTTGTTGCGCTTGAGGATCTTGTTGACCAGCGTCATCACGCTCTGGCGCAGCTTTTCCCGGTCTTCGGGCGCGGTGACGGTGTCGGGATCCTGGCTGGCCAGCAGCGTCAAAATGCCATCACGGATTTCCGGCATGTTCAGCATGATCTGCTCGGCCACCTTGGGATCGAAGGTTTTCAGCTCCATGCTGACCTGCAGATAGTGAGCCTCCAGATCCGAATCGAGGTTGACCACCATGGGCTCGAGCTTCACATAGACCGGCGGCCCCTGCTCGACCTTGGCTTTCGCCTTGCCCTGCGGCGCGGTGGATTGCAGGTAGTAATAGATGCCGCCGCCGGCACCGGCCGAAACCACCAGCAGACCCAGGGCCATGAAGAGCCACAGCTTTTTCTTCTTGGGCTTGCCCCCTTCCTCACTCACGTCGCGCTGTTCTTCTTTTGCCATGTCCGTTCTCTTGCAAACTCAACCGCTTTTGTAAAGCAAATAGCGGGCCATGCCTTCAGTGCCGTTCCTGGCGCTCGGGCGGCGCGGAATCGCGCCCGTCGCCCACACTCGCGAGCCGTGCTCGTCGAATTTTTGACAGGATGCGTCAAGACGGCGCCCCGCAACCGACCCGATGGCGTCCAGAAAAAAGGCCAAGGGAGGTAAGCCCTTGGCCCGTCAAGTTCACGCACCGCCTGAATTATACGAAGAGATTCACCATCCCGTGCCGGGCACCAACCGGACCTTGCAGCGGCTGCTCGGCAGCGGGCAGCAGCGGCGTCACGCCGGCCGGCGCCGGACGACCGGCGCCGTTGGACCATTCACCCGGCATGCGCTGCTGCGAGGCCGATTGGCCATCGGCATTGGCGGCCAGCCAGGAGCCCGCCAGCACCAGGCCCTGCTCCTGGAAGCTGTCGCGCAGGCGCGGCATGGCCGCCTCGATCGCCTCCCGTACGGCCGCATGGGGTGATACGAAGAGCGCCAGGGCTTGGTTGTCCTTCATCTGCAGGTGCACCTCCAAGGGCCCCAGGTGCGGCGGGTTCAGCTGCAGGCTGGCTTGCTGCTCCTGCCGGTTGACCATCCAGGTCACCTTCTGTTCCAGCGCCTGATCCCAGCCCGGCGCTCCGACCCGCACCGGAATGGCAGTCTCTGCGGCCTGTCCAGGGAGCGTCGCACCCGCCGGCGCAGTGTAGGAGGCGCTCACCGTACCAGCGGCCATGGCGGGCTCGGGCTGCGATGCCGAGCTGGCGGCCGGATCGACCACGCCGGCCCCCAGCAGACGCTGCACGTCGAACTTGTCCTCCGGGTCCGCCGCGCCGGCCGGCATGATGGTGGGCTCGGCGGACGGCAGTGCCGCCGGCGCGGGTCGCTGCGCGGCATCCGCATTCCCCAGGCCCGCGACCCGTCTCCCCTCTTCCGTCCCGGCGCGGCCAACCGGCTGCTCGGGCAACAGCGACTGGAGCACTGCGGCCAGGCCAGGCAGCTCCCCCCCGGCGGGCGGCAAGGCGTTGCCGTCCGTTTCCGCGCCAGCCGGCAAGGACCGTCCATCTGGCTTGTCGGCATGCTCGTCGGCGGCGCCCGCCTCGGTGGGCAGGCCGCCGGACTGCAGAGCCAGCAACAGGCTGAATGCGCCAGCCGCGCCTGCATCCTCGCCGCGGCTTTCCGCCTTGCCCTTCCCCGCGGCGTCGCGGAGCGGGCTAGCCTGGGCCGAATGATGGGAAATGCTCGTCATTGCTTCTTTCATGTGGAATACGCCAATATGCAATAGGACTGTCAGGACCGTGCAGCAAATATCAGGCCAAGCCGGACAGCAGGCTGCGCGCACGAGCGGCGAACTCGTCCATTTCCTTCTGCGCGCGCCGCAGTTCGCCCAGATGCGCCGCCGCCTCGCTACGCGCCGCCAGCATTTCGAAGCCCCGCATCTGCCGCCGCACGGCCAGCCAGGCTTGCAGCGCCTCGGCGTGAAAGCGCCGGTGGCGTTCCACTTCCCGGGCCTGCATCTGGACCACCGTTTCCAGCTGCTTGAGGAAGCCTTGATACTCCAGCAGGGTGGCCACCGCCACTCCCGCGGCGCGGCGCTGGTGCAAGCGGGCGCGATACTCCTCGGTGTACTGGCGCAGGAGCGCCAGCTTGTCCTCGGCGCTCCTGCATTGCTGCTGCAACTGCGCCAGTTCGCCGGCAAGCGCGTCCATTTTTTGGCGGGAGAGTTCGGCCAGTTTCAGCAAGGTGCTGGGCTGCGACATGCGGGTCTGCTCAGGTGGCGTTGATGAGTTGCAGCAGGGCCTGGCGGCTGGCCTCGAAGGAGACCGGCGTGTACATGTCCTGCTGCAGGAAATCGCGCATGGCCCCCTGCAGGCTGATGGCCTTGTCGAGCAGCGGGTCGGCGCCGGCCGCGTAGGCGCCGACGTTGATCAGATCCTGGTTGCGCTGATAGCGGCTGTAGAGCTGCTTGAACTGGTGCAGGGCCTGCAGCTGCTCCTTGGGCACGATGTCGGGCATGACCCGGCTGATGGAGGCTTCGATGTCGATGGCCGGATAATGGCCCTGCTCCGCCAGGCTCCGGGACAGCACGATGTGGCCGTCCAGGATGGCGCGGGCGCTGTCGGCAATGGGATCCTGCTGATCGTCCCCCTCGGTCAGCACCGTGTAGAAGGCGGTAATGCCGCCCTGCCCCACGCTGCCGTTGCCGGTCCGCTCCACCAAGGTGGGCAGGCGGGCAAAGACCGAGGGCGGATAGCCCTTGGTCGCCGGCGGCTCGCCCACCGCCAGGGCAATTTCACGCTGGGCCATGGCGTAGCGGGTCAGCGAGTCCATGAGCAGCAGCACCTGCCTGCCTTGGTCGCGGAAGTATTCGGCAATGGCTGTCGCCAAGGCGGCGCCGCGCAGGCGCAACAGGGCGGGCGCATCCGCCGGGGCCGCCACCACCACCGCCCGCGCCCGTCCCTCGGGGCCCAGGATCTGGTCGATGAACTCCTTGACTTCGCGCCCGCGCTCGCCGATGAGGCCGACCACGATCACGTCGGCCGAGGTGTAGCGGGCCATCATGCCCAGGAGCACGCTCTTGCCGACGCCGCTGCCGGCGAAAAGCCCCATGCGCTGCCCCTGGCCCACGCTGAACAGGGCGTTGATGCAGCGCACGCCCACGTCCAGGGGCGTGCGGATCGGCGCCCGCTCCATGGGATTGATCGGCCGGCCGGCCAAAGGCACGTGCTGGGTCTCGGCGCGAATCGGACCGAGCCCGTCCAGGGGGCGGCCGGTGGCATCGATCACGCGGCCCAGGAGCGCCGGTCCGACGGCGGCCTCGGTGGCGCGGCCGGTGGGCGTCACCCGGGCACCCGGCGCCAGGCCTTGGATGTCGCTGGCGGCCATCAAAAGCAGCCGGTTGCTGCTGAAGCCCACCACCTCGGCGTCATAGAGTCGCCCCTCCGGCCCCTCGATGGCGCAACGCTGGCCGATGCTGGCCTGAAAGCCCACGGCTTCCAGCACCAGCCCCACCATGCGCACCACGCTGCCGCTGGCCTTGAGGGGAGCCGGGGCCATGCCGAGGCGCTGACGATGCTCCAGCAGGCTTTGCGCCCAGCGCTCGCCGTGCTGCGGCCAGGGCGCCGGCGTCATGTGATCAGTTCCTCGCCCAGCAGTGCTACTACCACGTCGCGCCAGCGGCTTTCGACGCGGGCATCCACCTCCGATTCGCCGCGGCTGGCGTGGCGGGCCTGCCAGCGCCGCTCGGGCATGGCCGCTTCCGGGCCATCGGCCAGCACCCGGCAGCCGCCGGGAGCCTGGCCGGCGTCCTCCACGAGCTGCACGCCCTGCGACTCCAGCTCCGGCATCAGTTCCCGCAGGGTGGCCGCATCCCGCGGATGCAGCACGATGCGCGGCTGACTGGCGTTCACGGGCAACGCGCCCATGGCCTCGCGCACCACCGGCACGAGGCGCGCCGGATCCCGGTCCAGCTCATGGCGGATCACTTGCCGCGCAATCTCCAGCGCCAAGGCCAGCAATTCCTGCTCGACGCGGGCGTCCACCCGGGCTAGCGGCTCGCGCAGGCCCGCCAGCAGGTTGTCCAGGAGCTGCATGCGGTTGGCGGCCTCGCTCGTCCCGGCCGCCAATCCCTGCTGGAAGCCAGCCGCATAGCCTTCGGCATGGCCGGCCTGGCGCCCGGTCTCCAGGCCCTCGGCGTGGGCCCGCTGAAACAGCGCCTCGATTTCCTGGGCGGTGGGCAGCACCTTGTCGGCGGCCACCTCCTCCACCGGTCCCGACCAGGCGCCCTGTTCGAGCATGGCCGGCAGCTCCCAACGCTGGTAGGCGGTGAGCTGTTCCTTGGGAATGACCTTCTTGCTCATGCCTAAATGTACGCCTCGCCGCTGCTACCGCCCAGAGAGAGTTGCCCGGCGGACTCCAGGCGCATGGCGATGGCCAGGATCTCCTTCTGGGCGCTCTCCACCTCGCTGACCCGCACCGGACCGCGGGCTTCCAGATCGTCGCGCATCATTTCCGCCGCGCGCTTGGACATGTTCTTGAAGAATTTTTCGCGCAAATCGGGACTGGCCCCCTTGAGGGCGAAGATGAGGGTTTCCGAAGGCACGTCGCGCAGCAGCGCCTGGATGCCGCGGTCGTCGACGCCCACCAGATCGTCGAAGACGAACATCTGGTCCTGGATCTTCTGGGCCAGATCGTCGTCCTGCTCCTTGATCTTGGCCATGATGTTGGTGGCCAGGCTGCCTTCCAGGTTGTTCATGATTTCGGCGGCCGACTTGACGCCGCCCAGGGTCGCCACGTTCACCCGGTTGGCGCTGCCGGACAGTTGCTGCTCGAAGACCTCGTTCAGCTCGCGCAGGGCGTTGGGTTGCACGCTTTCCAGGGTGGCCACGCGCAGCAGCGCCTCGTAGCGCAGGCGTTCGGGCAGATAATGCACGATCTCGGCGGCCTGGTCCGGCTCCATGTAGGCCAGCACCATGGCCACCACCTGCGGGTGCTCGAGCTTGATGAGCTCGGCCACGGCGCGGGCGTCCATCCACTTCAGGTTTTCGAGACCGGTGGCTTCGCCGCCCTGGAGAATGCGCTCGATGATGCTGTTGGCCTTGTCCGGGCCCAGCGCCTTGACCAGCATGTTGCGGATGTACTGGTCGGTGCCCACGCCCAACGCCGTCTGCCGTTCCAGGCGCTGGCGGAAATCGCGCAGCACCGCCTCCGCCTCGTCCCGCGACACGCGCTGCAGGGAGGCCATGCTGACGCCGAGCTTCTGCACTTCCTTGGGCGTCAGGTAGCGCATCACCTCCGCCGCCTCGTCCTCGCCGAGGCTGAGCAGGAGAATGGCGCTCCGCTCGACGCCCTCCAACTTAGCCTTTTCCGTCATCACTCAACCACTCCTTGATCACCTGCGCGGCTTTCTTGGGGTCGTGGGCCACCAGCTGCTTCACCGTCTGCATGTCCGCCTCGTAGCCGGACAGCGGCGGCACGATCTCCGCCTGCAGCACCGCCTGCCCCGGCTCCGCTGCGGGGACGGCCTGCACAGGTGCCGGCTCGGTCTCGGGCAGGGCGAGCGGCCGTTCCGCTGCCGGTTCACGGGCGGGTTTGCCGAGATTCTTGATGATGGGACGGAGCACGCCGAAGAAGAAGAGCAGGCCCAGGATCAGGAATACGCCGTACTTGGCCAGTTCCACGACCCACGGCTGTTGCCACCAGGGGAGCGCCGGCGCGGCATCCAGCGCATCCACGCCGTTGAAGGCCATATTCACCACGTTGACGCTGTCGTTGCGATTCGGATTGAAGCCGATGGCATCGCGCACCAGATTGTTGATCTGGGTCAGCTCGGCGGGCTGCAGGGGACGGTACTCGATGCGGCCCTCCTTGGTGGTCACCGGACGGTTGTTGACCACCACCGCCACCGACAGGCGCTTGATCACGCCCACCTGCTGCTTGGTGTGGCTGATCGTCTTATCCAGTTCGTAGTTTACCGTGGATTCGCTGTGGCTGGTGAGCGGCGCCACCGCCGGCGAGGCCGCCGAGGCGGCGGTGGCGGTAAAGGGCGCATTGGCTGCGCCCGGCGGCTGGTTGGACAGCGCGCCCGGAATGCCGATCGGACCGGTAGTGCCCACGGTCTGGTCCGTCACCCGCTGCTCGCTGCGGATCATGGAAACGTTGGGATTGTAGCTCTCGGAGGTCTGCTCGGTTTGCGAGAAATCGATGTCGGCTGACACTTCGGCGCGCACGCCGTTGGCCCCGAGAATGGGCGCCAGGATGTCCTCGATGCGCTTGGCGTACTGCTTTTCCACCTTCTGCACGTATTCGAGCTGGCTGGGATTCAGGCCGACCTGGCCCTGGCCGCCATCGGGCCGGGTCAGCAGCTTGCCGCTCTGATCCACGATCTTGACCTGGTCCGGGGAGAGATTGGGCACGCTGCTCGCCACCAGGTGCACGATGCCCGCCACTTGGCTGTCCTCCAGGAAGCGGCCCGGATAGAGGGTCAGCACCACCGAGGCGCTGGGCTTTTCCTGGTCGCGCACGAACACCGACTGGCGCGGCAGGGCCAAGTGCACGCGCGCCGCCGACACCGCCGCCAGCGAAGCGATGGACTGCGCCAGCTCTCCTTCCAGACCCCGCTGATAGTTCACCTGCTCCACGAACTGGCTGGTGCCCAGCTTTTCGTTGTCGAGCAGCTCGAAGCCGACGCCGCTGCCCTTGGGCAGGCCCTGCGCCCCGAGCTTCAGCCGGGTCTCGTGCACGCGATCGGCCGGCACCATGATCGCGCCGCCGCCGTCCGCCATCTTGTACGGCACGTTCATCTTCTGCAGCGCTTCGATCACCAGGCCGCCGTCGCGGTCGCTCAGATTGCTGAACAGCACCTTGTACTCGGGCGAGCCCGACCACAGGAAGCTGCCGACGAGCACCGCCACCAGTGCCGCCACGCCGACCATGGCCATCACCTTCTGCATGGGATTCAGCCGGCCGAGCAGGTTGCCGGGAGCCGAGAGCAGGTCGCGCGCCGCCATTGCCATGTGCCGGCTTTACTTAGAGCTGGGTGTTCATGATGTCCTGGTAGGCGCTGACCAGCTTGTTGCGCACCTGCACCATGGACTGAAAGGAGATGTTGGCCTTCTGCAGGGCGCTCATCACTTCATGCAAATTCACATTGGAATCGCCGGCGGCGAAGGCTTGCGCCATCTTTTCGGCGTTCACCTGCTGTGTGCTGACCTGCCCCATCAGGGATTGCAGCGCCTGGGCGAAGTCGCCGTTGCCGGCCTCGGGTGCCGCAGCCTTGCCGGCACCGCTTCCTTTCGCCAATTCCGCGGTGGCACGCAGCTGTGCCAGGAGTTGATCCACACCTTTGCTATCCATGCAATTCCCCGATTTATTATTGGCGTGAGACAATTAGCAATTTCCATGCCCAGCCGCTTTTCAAGCAGCGTGCCATCTATCGCCGGCAAGTACTTATGCGCAGGGTGTTTGTGCTCCGCGGCGTCCTGTTCGGCGCCGTCAGTCGCTCAGCAAAGGGTCACCGGCTTCCCGGTAGCGCTGCAGCTTGTGGCGCAAGGTGCGCGGACTGATGCCCAGACGCTCCGCGGCCTCCTTGCGCGAGCCGTTGCTCTCGCGCAGCGCCGCCAAAATCATGGCGCGCTCCTGCTGGCGCATGGCGTCGTCCAGGGCATCCGCGCCCGGCTCCGGCACGTCCCCGCCGCCCGGCACGCCTTCGGTTGCCGCCGCCATTGCCATGGCCTGGGGCTGCGGCACGGGCAGCAGCAGCGCATCCGCCTCCACCAGCACGCCCGCGCTCAGGATGAGTGCGCGCTGGACGACGTTTTCCAGCTCGCGCACGTTGCCGGGCCAGGCGTACTGCCGCAGGCGCACCTGGGCCTCGGGCGAGAAGCCGCTGGGGCCTGCGCCGCGGGCCGCAGCCCA
Organism: Thermithiobacillus tepidarius DSM 3134; assembly: GCF_000423825.1. Lineage (NCBI taxonomy): Bacteria > Pseudomonadati > Pseudomonadota > Acidithiobacillia > Acidithiobacillales > Thermithiobacillaceae > Thermithiobacillus > Thermithiobacillus tepidarius. The sequence goes on along the minus strand of NZ_KE384096.1, from coordinate 293,067 downwards.
CTTGTGCAGACAGCGTTGCGCCAGCGGCAGGATGTCCGCGGGGCGCGCCCGCAGGGGCGGAATCTGCAGGGGAAAAACGTTCAGCCGGTAGTACAGGTCCTCGCGAAAGGCCCCCGCCTGCACGGCGGCGGCCAAATCGCGGTTGGAGGTTGCCAAAATTCTGACGTCCAGGCTGATGGGCTTGCGCCCGCCCAGTCGCTCCACCTCCCGCTCCTGCAGGACGCGCAGCAGCTTGGCCTGCAGCGCCAGCGGCATCTCGGTGACCTCGTCGAGCAGCAGGGTGCCGCCCTGGGCCTGCTCGAATTTGCCGGGCATGGCGGCATTGGCGCCGGTAAAGGCACCCTTCTCGTAGCCAAAGAGGGTAGCCTCCAGCAGGTTGTCCGGAATGGCGGCGCAGTTGATGGCGACGAAAGGCCGTTCCCGGCGCGGAGAGTTCTGATGGATGAAGCGGGCCAGGACCTCCTTGCCCGTGCCGGACTCGCCGCTGATCATGACTGACGCCTCGGTGGCGGCCACCCGGGCAGCCAGGGCCAGCAGGGCCTTGCTCTGCGCATCCACGGCCACCGTGTCCTCGCCCGCATTCCAGCGCAGCGCGAAGCGCGCCACCTTGTCCAGCAGCAGGGGCGCGTCGAAGGGCTTGACGAGATAATCGGCGGCCCCGTGCTGCAAGGCGTCCACCGCTTCCTGAATGGTGCCGTAGGCGGTCATCAGCAGCACCGGCAGGTTGGGATGGCGCAGCTTGACCTCGCGCAGAAAGGCGTAGCCGTTCATGGGCTGCATCTTCACGTCCGACAGCACGAGCTGGACATCCGCCTGCGTCAGCAGATCGAGCGCCGCCCGGCCGTCGCTGCTTTCCAGCACCCGGTAGCCGCCCAGGCGCAGAGTATCGTGCAGGGCTTCGCGCAGATCCGCGTCATCCTCCACCACCAAAACGGTCATTGCCTCATGCATCGTTCACCTCTCCCGCTTTGCCGGCGCTCGCCAGGGCCGCCAAACGCCCGGCCCGCGGCAGGCGCACGCCGAATACCGCGCCGGCGCCCGGCCGTGACTTCACCCAGACCTCTCCGCCCAGTTGGGTGACCGCTTCACGCACGATGGCCAACCCCAGGCCATTGCCCTCGGCGCGCGTGGTGAAAAAAGGCTCGAAGAGCCGCTCCTGCACCGCCGCGGCGATGCCGGGGCCCTGATCGGCGACGCGGAACTCCACCATGGCGCCCGTCGGCTGCGCGGACAGGGTGACCGTCCCGCCCGTCGGCGAAAAGTGCAGCGCATTGTGGAGCACGTTGCCGAGCACGCCGGCCAGCGCCTCCTGAGCGCCCACGACGCGCTCCTCCCCTGCTCCATTCTCGATCCGCAGCATCACCTGCTTTTCCGCAAACCAGTGTTCCATCAACTGCCGCAAATCCTGCAGCAAGGCACTCACGGCAACGCTTTGTCCCGTGTCCGTCTCGCCTTTGACGAAGCGGAGCATATCGTTGATGAGAGCCTCCAAGTGCCGCAGGCGGGTCAGTACCCGACCGGCAAAGCGTTGCCGCAGGGCGGCGTCCAGGTCGCCGGCCTGCAGCTGGGAGGTGTACAGGAGGGCGGCGGCCAGCGGCGTGCGCAACTGGTGGGCCAGGTTGGCCAGCATTTCACCCATGGCGGACAGGCGCTGCTGCCGCTGCATGGCTTCTCTCAGCGCTTGGGCTTCGGTGACGTCCTGCACCAGCAGGATCTGTCCGCCCTGTTCGGGCAGCCGGTTATGAGAAATGACAAGGCGCCGCTCCGGCTCGTCCGGCGCCGCTTGCAAAACCCACTCACCCTGCCCGCGCGACCGCAGCTGCTGGCCCAGGATGCCGCGCCAGGAGGTTCCCTTGCCGATACTGTCGCCAAAAATGCGGCGCGCCTCCTGGTTCAAATCCTGCACCACCTCCGCGCCGTCCAGAACCAGCACGGCGCCGGGCAGCAGGTTCAGGAGCAGATCCAGGCGCCGGCTGAGCTTTTCCTTCTCCTCCAGCTGCTCGCGCAGGCGCAGGTTGGCCTCGGTCAGCTCGTCGTTCAAGCGCGCAACCTGGGCCTGCAGATGCTGGTACGCTTGAGTGAGCTGATCCGACACTTCGGTGAAGAGCTGAAAGGCCTCCACCAGCGCCTGCGAATCCGATCCGTGTGCCATGGCCATGCATTTATCCCTGCAAGTTAAAGTAAAACTTTAATGCAAGCCTCAAGCCACGCTCTGTTCACTCACCCGCAGGCCGAATTTCTTGATCTTCTCCACCAGCGTGGTCCGGCGCAGATTCAGGCGCGCGGCCGCCCGCGCCACCACTCCGTCGCAGGCGGCCAGTGCCTGCTGGATCAACTCCCGTTCCATGTCGTCCAGGTACTGCTTCAGATCGAAAGGACCCTCCGGCAGGCAGGGACCGTGATCCAGCCGGAAATCCGCCGCCGAAGGCTCCGCCGCCGTCCGCAGGATGTGCTCGATCTCGTCATCGTCCTGCTGCAGCAGCTTGGGCGGCAGATCCGCCACGTCCACCCGTTCGCCCGGATAAAGGATGACCAGCCGCTCGATGATGTTCTGCAGCTCACGCACGTTGCCAGGCCAGGCGTACTGCATCATCACCTCCATGGCGGCATCGGTGAGCTCGATCCGCTCCCGGCCCTCGGCATCCAGGCGTTCCAAGGCATGCTGCACCAGCAGCGGCACGTCATCGAGGCGTTCACGCAGCGGCGGCAGCACTACCGGGAATACATTCAACCGATAATAGAGGTCTTCGCGGAAGCGCCCATCACGGATGGCGGCCTCCAGATTCCGGTGGGTGGCGGCGATGATGCGCGCGTCCGCCGGCAAGGACTTGATGCCGCCGACCCGTTCGAAGGTCCGCTCCTGCAGTACGCGCAGCAGCTTGACCTGCATTTGCGGACTCATTTCGCCGATCTCGTCCAGCAAGAGGGAGCCGCGGGCCGCGAGCTCGAAACGCCCCTTGCGGCTGGTGATGGCGCCGGTGAAAGCGCCCTTTTCGTGGCCGAAGAGCTCGGATTCCAAGAGCTCCGCCGGCACCGCGCCACAATTCAGGGCCACGAAGGGATAGCTGGAGCGCCGGGAATGGTGATGAATGACCCGCGCCACCATTTCCTTGCCCGTACCCGATTCACCGAGCACCAGCACCGTGGCATCGGTCTCGGCCACCCGGCGGATCAGGTCGTGGACGCGCCGCATGGCGCGGCTGTCGCCCACCAGGCCGGCCAAGCTGTGGCGCTCGGGCCCGACGGCGCCCCCCGGCCCGACGTAGGGCGAGGCACCGGGCAGCAGGGCGTTTTTCATAGCCGTGCGCAGGACTTCGGGGTCGAGGGGTTTGCGCAGGAACTCGCTGGCCCCCGCCTTCATGGCGGCTACCGCCTGCACCCAGTCGTCGCGATCCGACAAAACGATGACGGGCGACTTGGGATAGCGGCGGCGCAGCACGCCGATGCGCTCCAGCCCCTCCCGGTCGTCCTCCAGATCACAGAGGATCAGGTCGGGAACGAGTTCGCCGGGCAGGCGGGCCAGACCGCCGCTTTCGGCGTCGGCGCGGTGCAACTGACAGCCGACCTCGGCCAGCAGGGAAAAATAAGCGCTTTGGATTTGTTGGTTTTTTGCAACAAGCAAGACGGACGAACCGTTCATTTCCTACCCTTTGTGTTTACAGCTTGGTATTGTTTGTAGATGCTTTATACTTATTAGATAGTCGGTTTTATGGCGGTGTCAATTACTTGACCGCATTTTCACCGTCGCTGGCGAGGAAGTCAAAGGGGCTGAGGCAGGAAATCGCAGGGTCCGGATTTTGTTGCATTTTTGCAATAGTCAGGTCTTTGGCGGGGTGCCGCCGCCCTCCTCCGGCTGGCGGCGTTGCCGGCGGATCTCGCGGCGGTGATGGCGGAAGATCAGCCGGTCCAGCTCGCTTTGCACGGCTTCGCCCAAACTGTCGAAGCGCACTTCCAGGTGCACGCCTTCCGCCGTGCGCTGGTGTTCGGCGACGAAGCCGAAGAACACCAGCGGGGAAGGGATTTGCGGGTTCAGGTACAATTCGATCTGGACGTAGGCGCCCAGCCCTGGGCCATCCGTCGCCGTCCAGCCGAGCCGGTCGCCGTGCAGGACGGCATGAACGCTGCCGGGCAGCGGGCGATAGTGGGTCAGGAGCTGGGACACGTAGGCCAGCATCAAGTTGAGCTTGGCTTCCATGCGCCCCAGGGCGTCCACGGCCTGATGATCGAGCTCTTCACCGTAGGTCCTGCGGCTTTCGTCGAGAGTGCTGAGCACCCTGAGCAGGCTCTCGTTGGCCGCCATGGTCTGTTCCCGGGTGCGCAGGTCGCCGCGTTCGGCCAGCGTCCAGCTGAGCGGCAACCAGCCTTTGATCGTCAACACCTCATCGTTTTGCGTATCCATAAGTGCCCCGACCCCACTGGAGCCTTGCGGCCCCGCTTCATCCGCCCTGGTTGGCAAGGACCGCCCAGGCATCCCGCAGGTTCTGCACCACCGGCTTGCACGCCTTCAGCGCCTCGGGATCATCGAAGATATTGGCCTTGCCCAAAAAGATGAGCAGAAAGTTGTACAGCGATTCGAGATTGGCGGCAATCTCGCCGCCGCGTTCACGGTCAAGGCTGCCCAGCAGATGCTCGACCAATTGGCTGGCCCCCAGGATGGCCTGGGCCTTGGCGGCCAAGTCCCCGGCGGCGAAGGCCCGTTCCGCCCGCGCCATGTATTCAAGAATACCGTCAAAAGCCATGAGCACCAACCGGTTGGGAGATGCGGATTGCGCACCTACCTGCTTGTAGGCGTTCAGGGCCGAACGTGCCGCAGCGCTTTGCATAAGACTCTCCTTGTTTCCATCGCGGACCGGGCCCCGCCCGGACCCGTCATTCCGCACGCTTACTTCTTGCCGCTCGCAGCCGAGTTGTACGAGCTGAAAAATGCCGTGATGTAATTGCTTGTCTGGTTCAGTTGCGCCAGGGTGGCCTGCATGGCCTGAAACTGCTGCTGTAACAGGACCGTCTGGCTGTCCGCCGACTCCTGCAGGACCTTGATGCGCTGGTCGATGTCGTCCAGGGTGGCATTCAGGCTGTCGGTCGCCGCCGTGATGGTGCCGGTGTCGCCGTCCAGCGCGTCATTCAGGATCGCATTCATGTTCTTGAACAATCCTTCGCTGACGCTGACCGTGCCCAGGGGGCCGGTGGCCACGCCGACGATCTGCAGCTTCAGGTCCCGGGCCGGACCGCTGCCGGTCACCGTCAGAGTCTGGCCGCTGCCGGTAGCGGTCTGGCCGTTCACCGTGCCGGCCACATCCACGCCGGTGCTCGACTGCAAGACCGTGCCGATGCCCGTCTGCGTGCCATCGACGGCGGCCTGGTCCGATACCACGGAGAAGGTCTCGGCGCTGCCGTAATTGCCGGTGTTCAGGCGCAGCCTGCCGTTGTCGTTCAGCGCGCTCAAGCCGGTGATGCCCTGCGCCTGCAAGGCGCCATTGATGCTGGTGACCACCATATCGATGGTGCTGCCCGCCGCCAGGGCCACGTTGACGGATTTGCCCTGGTAATTGATGGTGAGATTCTCGGCTAGCGCGATCCCGCCGGCCTGGATGGCAGCGGCGCCGGCAACACTGGCCTGCGCGGCCGCGGTGGTGATCTCGACCGCATAGGTGCCGGCTGCGGTATTGTTGCTGGCGCTGAGATACTTCACATTGGCATTGGTGGGATTGCCCACTTGCGCAAACAGGCCCGCCACCGTGGCGAAATCCGACTTCAAGGCGTTGGACAGCTTGGCGGAATCCAAGGCGATGGTCCCATCCTCCTGCAAGTCGAGCCCCACGGCGGCCAGCGAGTCGTAGGGACTGTCGGCGGCCACGCCTTGCGCCTGCGCGGTGATGAGATTCAGCAGCTGGGTGCGGATGCTGGTGACTGCCGGATCGCCCAGCAGCGGCCCGGCCTCGCGCGTGATGGCATCGTATTTGGTCAGGTCGTTCAGCGTCTTGATGGCATCGTTGAAACCCTTGACAAAGGTATCCACGGACTTGAGCACGGCCGAGCTGTCCTGCCCCACTGTCACGGTCGTGGCGGCCCCGCCCTCTTTCAACAGCGTCAGGTTGACGCCGGGTACGGTGGAGCTCAGCGTGTTGCTGCTGCTGCTGATGTTGAGTCCATTGACCGTCAGGCTCGCATCCGCGGCGGCGCGATTCTGGGTCATGTTGTTGGTCACGCCGTCATAGTTGAGGTCCATCAGGCTGCCGGTGGCGCCACTGACGGTAATCTTGAAGGCGTTCTTCACGCCGGTGTCGTTGCCGGTCAGGGTCAGCCGGTAGCCGGTGCCGTCATAGATGACCGCCGCACTGATGCCGGCCTTGGCGTTGTTGATGGCGCTGGCGATGCCGTTCAGGGTGTTGTTGGTGTTGTCGATGGTTAGCGTGGTCGGAGTACCGCCGCCGGCCTGGATGACCAAGGTACCGGTGCCGATCTGCACGTTGTCGGCGCTGCTGTAGCTGCCCGCGGTGGAGAGGATCTGGGACTTGGCCAGCGCGTTCACCGTCACATTGTAAGTCCCCTGCGGCGCGTCTTTGCCGGCGCTCGCCGTCAGCACGCTGCTGTCGCCCACACTGGCGCTGCGGTTGTTCGCCACCGGAATGGCACCCAGGTCGGTCAGCGAACCTTGCAGCGAACTCAGCGCCCCTTTCAGGTTGCCCCAAGCGGTCAAGGTCGTGCCGTAGGATGCCGCCTCGGATTGCAGCAGATTGATGGGCCGCTGATAGGTCTGGCTGATCGTGTCCACCAGTTTCTGGGTGTCGATGCCGTTGACGAGTCCGGTGAGTGAGACAGACATGGCGCCTCCTTGCTGCGGGCCGGCAAGCTAAGTCCGGGTGGCGATGAGCGTTCCTGATTTCAGCGGAGCGCCCGGCTCGGAGGCGTCCAATAGTCGTGCCAGATTCTCCGGCGGCACCCGGTAGTACACCTGCTTCGTCTTGGTATCCACCAGCTCGACCACCATGCCTTCCTTGCCGCTCGGGTCCAGCCCCGCATTGAGCTTGACGCCCAGCTCGGCCGGGATCTTCTGCTGCAGCCTGCTGGCCAGCGCGGCGGCGTCGCCGGGCTTAGGCAGCGGCTGGGCAGGTGCCGCCCCTTCGGGTTGGCCGGCCTTATCGCCTTTGTCCGACTGGGTTGCCGCCGTGGGAGCCTGACGCTCCAGGCCCGCTTCCGGCACCATCCGGGATTGGGGAGAAAGATCATTCACATTCAGCATTGTGACCTCCTCAACGGGCTAAGGGGGGGCGGACACAGTCCGCACCCCCGCCCAGCTCATGGTCCTGGTTAGGGCAGCAGCTTGAGGAAGGCCTGCTGCAGTTGGTTGGCCTGCGCCAAGGTCGAGATGCCCGCCTGCTGCAGGATCTGGTTCTTGGTCAGTTCCGAGGTCTCCTCGGCCAGGTTCGCGTCCTGCACCGCCGAGCGTCCCGCCGTCAGGTTGAGGCTGGCGGTCTGCAAGGTGGCCAGGGTGGCCTTGATCCGCTCCTGCTGAGCACCCAGACGTCCGCCTTCGGCATTGAGGAACTTGAGGGCGAAGTCGGCGATCTGCAGGGCCTTGTTCGCGCCGTCGACCGTGCTCACGTCGATGTCGGACACGGAGGACAGTGCGGAGGAGAAGACACCGCTGGCAAAGCTGGTGCCGGCAGTGGTGGCCATGACCTGGGCATCGCCGCTGGTGCTGAAGCCGGCATCCGACTGCAGGGACACCTGACCCTGGATAATGCCCGCGCTATTGCCCGTGCCGCTGAACACGACCGCGTTGTCCGCGGACATCACGGCTGCGCCAGCCACGCCGCTGAACACGATGTTCTCGCCGTCGGCCTGGGTCAGGGTGATCTTGTTGGCGTTGGAAGTCGCGGTGATGCCGGTCTTCGCGGTCTGCGCGTTGATGGCGGTCACCAGCGCGGTCAGGTCATTGGTGTCGGAGATGTTGGCGGAGATGTTGACGCTGTTGCTCAGCCCGCCGAAATCGCCGTTGGCCAGCGTGAAGCTGATGGCGCCACCGGATGCGACCGTGAACTCCTGGCTCGTGCGCGCCGCGGCGCTCACGTTGGTGTTCTGGGTCTTCAGGTTGATGGCGGCCGCCACTTCCTTGGCGCTGTCGGAATTGGTCACCGAAATGCGCGCGGCGCCAGCGCTGCCCGAGATGTCCAGGTTGCCGGTCGTGAAGGCGTAGTTACCGCCGGTGACGAAGACGGAGTCACTGGCCTTAAACTTATTCACTTCCTGGACGCCGATCTTGTTGCCGCTGGCGTTGCCGACGCTGACGTTGATGATCTGGAAGGCGTTGGCGCCGACCTGGAACTGCTCGCCGGAGAAGGTGCCGTCCAGCAGGCTCTTGCCGTTGAACTGGGTCTGCTTGGCGATGGTGGAGATCTGATCCTTCAGCTGCGCCACCACGTTCTGCAGCGCCGCGCGATCGCTGTCACTGTTGGAGCCGTTGGCCGCCTGCACCGCGATCTTGCGGATCTGCTGCAGCAGGTCGGTCGACTTCTGGATGCCGCCGGTGGCCGACTGCACCAGGGCGGTCGCCTGCTGGGCGTTGGAGATCGCCTGATTGGTGCCGTTGATCTGGGTGGTGAAGCGCTGGGCCACCGCATAGCCGGCCGGGTCATCGCCGGGGCTGTTGATCTTGAGGCCGGTGGAGAGCCGCTGCAGCGCCTGGTTGAGCGCGCTGGAGGTGCCGTTCAGGGCGTTTTGGGTGAAAAGGGAGTTGGCGTTGGTATTGATGATGCCGGACATTGCCATGGTTTTGCTCCTGTTCTTAAGCGGTAGCCAGCTTCCATGCTGAGGTTCATCGGGGAGCATTCCCCGATGAACCCATTAACGGCACGTTCCGGAAAAAACTTTAGGGTACTGCCCGGCGTTTTGCATTCGCCGCCGCCCCTTGCCCGCCGGCGCCGGGCCGTTCCGCTGAATCTCAGGGCAGCCAGCCACGCAGCCAGGCATCAAGGTTGTCCTCCAGCACCCAGTGCCGGTTGACGTGCTCGCGCAGGGCACTGCCCGCCACCGCGCTGGCTTCGGGATCATTCAAGTGATCGCGAATGGCGTCGAGCCAATCCTTGTAGCGGTTGCGCACGCGCGTCACCGGAAAACCATTTCGGTAAGGGAAGATGTCCGTGCACACCACCGGATAGCCCAGCATGCCATATTCCAGGAGGCGCAGGTGGCTCTTGGCCTCGTTGAAGGGGATCTCCTCCAGCGGCGCCAGCGCTAGATCCAGATTCAGGCTCGCCAGCTTGGCCGGGTAGTCGTCGATGGGCACCGGCTCGTGGATCTCGCGCACGTAGGGCCGCAGGGCTTCCGGACACAGGCCGAAGAACACCCAATCCACCTCCCGGCTCAAGGTTCTGACCACGTCGGCGATGAGCTCCAGGTCGCCGGTGTGACCGGAGCCGCCCGCCCAGCCGACCCGCGGCTTGCTCCCCTGGCCCCGTTGCGGCCGCAAGTGCCCCCATTTGGCCCTTTCGATGTAGTTGTGCACCACCCGCACGTCGGGGCTGAAGGTCTTGAAGGCTTCAGCCAGGGGCTCCGTGGCCACCACCAGGCGATCGCACAGGCCCACGCCCTTGCGGAACCGCTTGGCAATGTCCTTGTAGATGGCGGCCTTGTGCACGCTCTTGACCGGCAGATTGGTGATGAGGTCGTCGATCTCGTAGACGCGGAAGGCACGGCTGAAGCGCTTGTGCTGGGCGATGGCATCGATCTGCCCCCATTCCAGCTGACGCTGCATGACGATGCAGTCGGGATCCATGCGCGCCATTTCCGGCGGGGTGAAGATCCGTTGCGTTTCCCAGCCCTGCACCCGGCCGGCCTCGTTCAGGGCGCGCATGGGCGCGATGATGCGGTACTCGCCGCAGCCGAAGCGGTCGGCCGGATGCACCAGGATGCGCGGTCGCGGACGCCAATCCGGGCTCCAGGTCACGGCAGCCTCGGCTTCGATCTCGAAGCTGCGGCTCAGCAGATTCAGGTTGCGGTTGTAAGCCGGATCGAAGGCCAGTTGCGGCAGCCACTTGTCATACATGCGCTCCTGCTCCGCCGCGAAGCGTGCCTGCTTGGCCGCATCAGGCGCCTGCTCCACCTGCCCTTTCTGGCTCACGGAGCCTTCGTGCAGCAGGGTGGCAAAGGGCGTCCAGGTGACGAGATAGCCGCGCTCGCGTACCTTCAGGCACAGGTCGATGTCGTTGTAGGACACCTGAAAGCGTGCCTCGTCCAGGCCGCCCACCTCCTCATACACGCTTTTGCGGATGAGCAGGCAGGCGCCGGTCACCGCCGAGTAGTTCTGCTCAAGCCGCAGGCGGCCGAAGTAACCCCGCTCGTCGGGCGGATAGCCGATGAAGGGATGCTCGGCAGGCGAGCCGCCCAGGCCGAGGATGACGCCGGCATGCTGGACCTTGCCGTTCGGATAGAGCAGGCGCGGGCCGACGATGCCCACCTCGGGGCGCTGGGCATGGCTCATGAGCACATCCAGCCAATCCGCCTGCACCACGGCGGTGTCGTTGTTCAAGAGCAGGAGATACTCGCCCTTCGCCACGCCGGCAGCCAGGTTGTTCATGGCCGAAAAATTGAAGGCGTGCGGATAGCTGAGCACGCGCAGGCGCTCCTCGTCCACGCCGCGCAGCCCTTCCAGGTACGCGCGGGCTTCGGGCGTCCGGCTGTCGTTGTCCACCACGAGAATCTCGTAGTGCGGATAACGGGTGTGCTCGATGATGGACTCGATGCAGCGCTGCAGATAGGGGAGCTGGTCCCGGGTGGGGATGATGATGGAGACGATGGGCTGACGCTCGTGGGCATAGCGCACCCGGTAGCTCGGCGGAAAAGCGCCGTGCTCCACCTGGGCGAGGATGGCCAGGCGCTCCAAGTGCGCCGCCACCGCCTGCCTTCCCTGCTCCAGCACCTGCTGCACGGGACACTGGCTGTGCCCACCCCCGCTGTAGCGATGGTAAAGCACATCGGCGACATGGCCGATGTGCCGGCTTTCCAGGCGCTCGACCGCGCGCAGCACCAGGTCGTAGTCCTCGGCGCCGTCCATGCCGGGATCAAAGCCGCCGATGGCCGCGAACAGCTCCCGCCGCAGGAGCAGCAAGCCGCCCATGTAGGGCATGGAACGCAGCAGGTCGAGGTTGAACTCGGGCTTGAAGTGCGGATTGGAGCGCTGGCCGTTCGCGTCCAGACTATCCTCGTCGCTGTAGACGAGCTGCCAGTCGGGATGCGCGTTGACGGCGTCGGCGAAAGCAAAGAAGGCATGGGGCGCGATCTGATCGCCCGCCTCGAACACGCCGACCCAGTCGGCCTCGGTTTCGGCCAACACCCGGTTGAGCGCCGCCAGCGGGCTGTCCTGGACCTGGACCCAGTTCAGCACTGCCAAGTCCTGCACGCCCTCGGGCGCGGGGCTGAAGGCCACGATGGTGAGGCGCCAGTCGGGATAGAACTGGGCGGCCAAGGCGTCGATGTTGCGCGCCAGCCATTCCTCCCGCTCCGGCAGCACGATCACCGCCAAGTGAAAGCGCGGGTGCTGCGTCCAGCTGGCCATGCGCTCCGCCATCCACTGGGCGTCGCGCTCCCGATAGGCATGGGCGGCCTGCCAACGGCCGTAGGGATCGCTGGCAGGCGCGGGTGGCGCTGCCGGCAGCGACACGGCGGGAGCGGCCTGCGCGACCTGCCGCTGCGGCCGGGGGCGGGCCAACACCAGGAACTGCAGCGTCTTCAGCTCCTGCAGCTCCGCTTCGTCGACGTTGCGCAGGGTCAGCTTGTCGGTGTTGAGGTTGAAGCGCTGCTGGCCTTGGGCGGACATGCCGGCCAAGCGGCCGTCCAGGGTGTGCCCGACCGCCTGGATGTCGTAGCCCGTTTCCTGGAACAGCTTTTCGATTTCCTGACGGGTAAAGAAGCGCAGGTGGGTCACGTCCAACAACCCTTCCTGAGCATAGCTCCAACGGCCGTTGATCAGCTCGTTGATGAGCCAGAGATTGCGGGCGTTGGGAATGCTGGCCAGGACCTGGGCATCGTCGCTCAGGTAAGGGCGCAACTGCAGCAGGGTGCCCCAGGGATCGTAGAGGTGCTCCAGGACGTCGGCGACGATCACGGTATCGATGCTGCCGCGGGCGATCCCATAGCGCTCCAGCTCCAGGTTCTCCAGCTTGTCGTTCAGCACCACGTCGATGCGCTGGGCGGCAATGCGGGCGGCCGCTCGGTTCAGCTCGATGCCGGTCACGTGCGCCTGCGGCCAGCGCGACTTGATCACTTGGCCGGTGGCGCCCGTGGCGCAACCGATGTCCAGCACCCGCCGCGGCGCATGGGCGAACATTTCCACCAGCTCGGTGCGCGGATGGTCGTGGTACTCCCCTTTCAGATCCGCCTCGCGCGGGCTGGACAGTTCCTCCCACACGTAGCCCGCGCCCGGCCGCTCCATCGGCTGGGTGCCAGCCAAAGGCAAAGCGAGCCCGGCCATCAGCTCGGCCACGCGCTGCGCGGCTTTGCCGTCGTGGCCGGCGTTGAAATCCGCCACGCGGGATTGCAGGCTGCTCAACAGCGCCTCGCGCAGGGCGGGGGCATCCAGCAGTTGCGCCAAGATATCCGCCAGGCGATCCGGGTGGACCTGCAGCACGCCGTCCTCGGCGGCAAAGAAGGGTCCCAGCAGCCAGCCCGTGGCGTCCCAGAGATTGAGGGCCGGCGTGCCGGCCAGCATCGCCTCGATGGACAGGTTGGAGTCCACCGAGATCAGGAGATCGGCCGCGAGCGTCAGCGCCTCCATGTCCTCCACGGTGTAAAGGTAATCATCGGGCTCCAGCCCTTCGCTCCGAGCGATGGCGCCGACCCGTTCCCGCCCAAAGCCCAGGTTGCTGGCGCGATCCTTGATGACGCAGTGGACACGTCGGCCGGATTGCCGCAATTGCCGGCAGCTGCGCAGAAAAGCGCGCACGGTGCGGTCATAGATGTCCGGATCGGCAAAGGCGGTCAGCTTGGCCGCCCAGGTGGTGCCGAAAACCAGCAGCGGCGCGTCCGCCTGCAGCTGATATTTGTCGAAGACCCAGTGGCGGACCTCCGCGCGGCGTGGCGCCAGATCCGCGTAGGCATCCCAGGCGGGATTGCCGGTCGCCGGCATCCGGTCCGGGGCAATGCCCATGTCCAGGTATCCGGCCTGTCCGCGGCTGCCGAACACGGCCATGCAGTCGGCATTGAACTGGTGGTGGACGGTGTAGGGCTGCCCCAGGATGGCGCTGTGGGACAGGTGCAGGCTGGGAATTTGGGCGTTGCGGGCCCACAACACGGCCGTCTTGGCGGCCTGCATCAGGTCCTCGTTCACCACCAGCAACTCGACCGCATGGCGCTCGCGTGCCGCGTCCAGCGCCTCGATGAGCAGCATGGATTCGAAGAGGCGCGCCGGCAGATCCTGCGTAAGGACCGAGCGCAAACGCTTGGCGGAGCAGCCTCCGGCGACACAGAAAGTGGACCAGTCGGCATCTTCGACCACGCGTGCGGTGCTCTGCGCCTTCTCCGCCGCTTCGGCACGCAGCGCGTTGATGCGGGCCTCGGGCAGGAGCTGCTCCAGAATGCCGACGCGGCTGCCGCTCTGGGCCACCATTTCCTGCAGCGCGGGGTTGGCATAGGCGGCCAGCGTATAGACCGTCCGCGGCCGCTGGGCCAGATACGGGCGCAGCAGATGCTGGTTCTTGGGCCACAGCAGGGAAATCAGGGCGGCTTCGTTCATGTCAGCGTACCGAAAAGAGATTGAAGGCTTGTTCCAGCACATCGCGCATCAACTGGTATTCCAGCCCGGGGCCGAGGGGCACGCCGCGATGCATGAGCGTGGAGGCGCACTGGGGTTCCTGATGCCAGGAGGATACGAGCGCGTAGGCGGCGCGGTCGATGCGGGCGCTGGTCGCCCACCGCTCGATTTCGTCGCACTGCGCGGGCGTCAGCAAATCGCGCAGCGCCAGCCAATGCGGAGCATCCATGCAGGCGGAGTAGAGATGGAAAAGCAGGACCAGATTGGGCCGGTAATCCAGCATGGCCTGGAGGCGCTGGCGCCAGCGTTCCAGATCGTCGGGCAGAAAGGCGGCCAGGGCTTGCGCCGTCAGCTCGCCGCCGAGCATGCGATTGATGGCTTCGTTCCGGGCCAGCCACGCGGCGTTGTGTTCCGGCTGCGGAGTCTTCTCCAGCACCACCATGAAGCGGCCGGTGACGATGCTGCTGAGGTGGGCGAAGAGCGACTCCTCCAAAAAGAGTGCGAAATCGAACAGCTGCTCGTCCACCGCCGTCCAGGACAACAAACGCTCCCAGGCGCGGCCGTCCGCCCTGCTCCCCTTCAGCCAGAAATTGACATTGCCCGCGCCAAACACGCCGGCGTAAGGGACGATGGCCCGCACCGACAGGCCGAGGCGCCCGGCCTCGGCCACGAGTTCATTCACGCGCAGGCGCTGCAGGAATTGGGAGGGACCGCCGGAGAGCTCGCCCTCCAGCAGCCGGTCCACGGGTACGCCGCGCACCCGGGATACCTGCTCGACGTGATCCAGCGAATGGACATCGAAGATGATACGCCCGCCCGGCCTTAGCACCCGGCTCCACTCGGCCAGGATCTGCTGCCAATGGGGGAAGTGCACCATGACGTTCAGGGACAACAGGGTGTCGAAGCGGGCATCATCGAAAGGTAATTTGGCGAGATCCCCCTGCCGGAGGTCGATCGCATGCGGAGCCGCCAGCTGGCGGCACATGTCGAGCATGGCCTGGGAACTGTCGATGCCAGTGACCCGATAGCCTTCCCGCAGCAGCGGCAGGCTGCCGCGGCCGGTGCCGATGCCGACGTCGAGCAGTTCGCTGCCTACGGCATAGCGCTGGCACAGATTGGTTTCCACCGTGTTCTTCAGGCGGTTGGTGCCTTTGTCGTCGATCATGCGCTGGTGATACCAGGACACCATGTTCGGGTTTTTCCAGGCATCGGTTTTCCAGGAAATGAGATCGGTTTCAACAGCCATGAACGGCTCCCTTGGCGTAGCGGTTTTCAGATCGGCACTGCGAGCCTGATGCATGCCGCGCTCGCGATGCTGCTTCTTCTGAGAAATCAGTTAGGTGATCGAGCACGATTTGCCTCAGGCCAGCAGCTCCCAGGCCATGGGCGTGCCGGCCCTGACGTCGGTCTTCACCGACTTGCCCAGCAACACGTCATAGTATTTGGGCGGCAGGCCAAAGCCGGGACGCAGTGCCTTGAGATTGTCCACGGTCAGCGCCTCGCCCGCACGCATGTCCCTGGCCACGTACAGCGAGCGCCGGAAACGCAATGATGACTGCTCCGGCAAGGTAGGACCGTAGCGGACCTCGCCCAGGGCCTGCCAGGCGCGCTCGGTTTCCACTACCAGCGCGCGCATCTCCTCGGGTTCCAGGGAAAAGGCCGCGTCCACGCCGCCATCCGCCCGCGCCAACGTGAAGTGCTTCTCGATGACCGTCGCCCCCAGGGCCACGCTCGCCACCGCCACCCCCACGCCCAAAGTGTGATCGGACAGGCCCACCTGGCACCGGAACAGCTCGCGCATGTGCGGAATGGTGAGAATGTTGGTGTGCTCCGGGGTCGCCGGATAGGTGCTGGTGCACTTGAGCAGGATCAGGTCCCTGCAACCGGCCTCGCGGGCGGCCCGCACGGTTTCATCCAGTTCGGCCACGGTCGCCATGCCGGTGGAGATGATCATCGGCTTGCCGGTTGCCGCGACTTTGCGGATCAGGGGAATGTCCGTGTTCTCGAAAGAGGCGATTTTGTAGGCCGGAACATCGAGTTGTTCCAAAAAATCTAGCGCTGTTGCATCGAAAGGCGTGCTGAAGGCGATCAACCCCAGTTCCCGACAACGTTCGAAAATGGGCTGATGCCACTCCCATGGCGTATAGGCTTCTTGGTAAAGCCTATGCAGGAATTTGCCTTGCCAGAGGCTGTTGGGCTCCGAAATGTAGAATTCACCCTCGGCAAGGTTCAGAGTCATGGTATCAGCTGTGTAAGTCTGGATTTTGAGCGCGTGGGCACCAGCCTGGGCCGCGGCCTCGACGATTGCGAACGCTCGCTCCAAGGATTGATTATGGTTACCGGACATTTCGGCAATGATGAAAGGGCGATGTCCCGGTCCGACGCGATGTTGCCCAATCTGTACTGCAGTGTTCATTTATCCAACCTTTTGCGATAGACGGTCTGTACCGGATCATAGCCTGCGCGCGTGAACAAACGCGTAGAAGCGTGATTGTCTGGCATGATGGCGGCGCTCAGCA
Source organism: Thermithiobacillus tepidarius DSM 3134 (assembly GCF_000423825.1). Lineage (NCBI taxonomy): Bacteria > Pseudomonadati > Pseudomonadota > Acidithiobacillia > Acidithiobacillales > Thermithiobacillaceae > Thermithiobacillus > Thermithiobacillus tepidarius. Next base: position 276,801 of record NZ_KE384096.1, on the reverse strand, counting down.
CTTTCACTTCCGGATGCCAAAGCCGTAACCATGCCTCCCCCTGCGAGAGGACGGCCGTTCCCAAGCCACGCCCGGCCAAACCCGGCACCAGGTAAATGGAAAGCTCGGCTTGCTTGTGCTGGAGATCAAAACGCAAGACTCCGACCGGCTCTCCAGCCGAGGTTTCTGCAATGAGCAGGATCGAGTTCGGGGCAACCAGCACGCTTTCGCACCAGCGCTGATGCGTATCCGCTGCGATAGGCTCAGGATCGAGGGCATGGCGTCGCGTATCAGGATGATTGCGCCACGCCAGTAAGCGCGCACAATCCTGTGCCATAGCTCGACGCATGAACAATCGGGGTGGGCACAACGCCATGGCAACACGATTGACGCCTGAGCCATCCACCAAATGCGCAGCATTGCGCGAAAGCACGCGACAAAGCGCAGAGTTGCCCAATAGTGCAAATAAGTGCTGGGCAAGCCCTTGAGAGGTAGCCACGGAAGCGCGCTCAGGCAGGTAACAAGCGCCCTCCGCCGCCAAAGCCTCCAGCACCGGGCTTTGGTTGTGCGCGACGGGGTACGCCAATGCCGGCAGGCCGAGCGCGCAACGCTCCCAGCTGGTGCCCCCCCCTGCGCCGATGGCCAGATCGGCTTTGGCCATCAATGCGGCCATGCCATCCACTTGCCGGTGAAAGGCCACGCCCGGCATAGCTTCGCATCGTGCCCGGATGCTCGCCTGCTTGGGGTTGCTGGCCCCCACCACCACATCTACGGTCAAGTCCGGACGCTGCAGCATCGCGATGGCATCCAGCGCCTTCATCGTCTCATTGGTGGGATCCGTCCCCCCAAAGGACACCAGGATGCGCCGCACCGTGCCATCGCGGGAGCGCAGATGCCGTCGTGCTTCGGCAAACTCGGGGCGCAGCAGCGCATAATGCGGTCCCAGCAGCTTGCGGCAGTGCGCTGGCACCAGCTGGTCGTAGCGCCGCTCAGGATTTGCGTGCAGATTCTGATCCAGGAGCAGGTCGCAGTCGTGCCGCCGGTCGGCAAGATCATCGATGACCATGATGCGCTGCACATAGGGCCGCAGGCTTTGCTCCCAGCGCGCATCGAGCGCGTAATGGTCGACGACCAGCCAATCGGTGTGCGCCAGCAGAACCCGCGTTTCAGCGGCGTCCCGTTGCCAAGGCACGCCAAGCCAGTGGGCATGTTCGACCCCGTCCTCCTCCCAGCCTTCTGTCGCGTCGGGCGCGGGCAAAATTTCCAGACCAAAGCCCTGGCTGCGGACCAACGTAAAGAGATTGCCCGGCAGATCCCGGCAGACAAAACTGACGTCCGCCCCATGCCCGCGCAATTCGTCCGCCAGCGTGAGGCAGCGCATGACGTGGCCGCTGCCGATCTGGACAGAGGCATCCGTCCGGAATACCACTCTCACGCCCCGGCACCCCCGCTCATCTGCCATGCCTGGAACAGCAGTTCGGCACGGCGCCAGTCTTCTGGTGTGTCGATGTCTTGCACGAGATGTCTCGGCAAGATGACCGGCACCGAGGCCGGCGAAAAGGTCAGCTCGTCGTTCAAGAAGGCCGCAGCCCGCCCCCAGTAGAACTGCCCGGCATCGTGATAGGTCTCTTCGAGATCCTGCGAGCGGGTGAAGATATGCTCGGGGAAAATGGCGCCGACGCCGCCGTCAGGGGTGACGCGCAGGGCCCGCTGGATCGGGAAAGAAAAGCTCGTGACGGAAAAGGCGAAAGACCGGCCCGAGCTCAGCAGTTTGTCGTAGCCTTCCCGCAGATGTTCCGCTTGCAGCAGGGGCGCCGTGGCATAGATGCAGCAGGCGTAATTCACTGCCTGCCCGTGCTGCGCCAACCATTGGATGGCATGTTTCACGACAGCGTTGGTGCCGGTGAAGTCATCGGCGAGCGCCGGCGGGCGCAGGAACGGTATCTCGGCACCGAATGCCTGAGCCACCTGTGCGATTTCCTGGTCGTCGGTCGAGACGATGATCCGGTCGAACAACGCCGAGCGCAGGGCGGCATCGATGGAATGAGCGATGATCGGCTTGCCGGCAAAAGGCTTGATGTTCTTGCGCGGAATGCGCTTGCTGCCGCCGCGCGCCGGGATGATCGCCACCTTCATGCCACGGCCTCGCACAAGGCGGAACACACCCTGTCCTGCTCTTCCGCCCTGAGTTGCGGATAGAGGGGCAGCGTGATCGCGGCGGCGTAATATTTCTCAGCCTGCGGAAAGGCGCCGGGCATGAATCCCAGCTGCCGGTAGTACGGCTGGGTATGAATGGGGATGTAATGGACGTTGACGCCGATGCCGGCCTCCCGCAGGGCCGCGAATACTTCGCGCCGGGTGCGACTGATGGTGTCGAGCCGCAGGCGGATGACGTAGAGATGAAAGGCGGAGTGGGCATCCGGATGCCGCCACGGCGCGATGACCGGCAATCCCGCCAGCAGCACATCGTAGCGCCGGGCAAGCTCATGCCGCCTTTCGACGAAGCCGTCCAGGCGCTGGAGCTGGCTCAACCCCAGTGCGGCCTGGATGTCGGTCAGGCGGTAGTTGAAGCCAAGCTCGATCTGCTCGTAGTACCAGAGCCCCTCCGGCGCTTGGCGCATGGCCTCGGGTTCCCGGCTGATCCCATGGGAACGCAAGCGATGGAGCCGGCGCGCCAGCCCGGAGTCGTTGGTCAGCGCCATGCCGCCTTCACCGGTGGTGATGAGCTTGACTGGATGAAAACTGAAGACCGTGATATCCGCATAGCGGCCGCTGCCGACCCGCTCACCGCGGTAACTGCCGCCAATCGCATGCGAAGCATCTTCGATGATGCGAAAGCCGTAGCGCTCGGCCAGCGCGCGAATGGCGCGCATATCGCAGGCCTGGCCGGCAAAATGCACGGGCACGACGATCTTGGGCAGCCGCCCCTGCTTCTCCGCCAGCGCCAGCTTGTCTTCCAGCGCCTCGACGCTCATGTTGTAGGTGCGCGGATCGATGTCCACGAAGTCCACCGCCGCGCCGCAGTACAGGGCGCAGTTGGCGGAAGCGACAAAGCTGTTCGGCGAGGTCCACAGCATGTCCCCTGGGCCGAGCTCCAGAGCCCGGCAGGCCAAGTGCAGCGCGGCGGTGGCATTGCAGGTGGCCACCGCGAAACCGGCACCGCAGTAGTCCGCCACCGCCTGCTCAAAGCGCTCCACGGCCGGCCCTTGGGTGAGCCAGTCGGAACGCAGCACCTCGATGACGGCCTGGATATCCGTTTCGTTGACGTCCTGGCGGCCGTAGGGAATGGATTTCATGCGGGGCTCAGCTCCCGGGCCGCGCCTGCCCTCGCGGCGGATGCCTTTTCCCGGTCCAGCTCCCGCAACTGCTCCACCGTGAGGAAATGCGGGTTCGTCCCGGAGTTGTATTCGAAGCCCTCGGCCACGGGCACGCCCCGCTCACCCAAGGCATTGAGTTCATAATCTACCTTGTAGGTGAAGGTGATGGTGGGCCGGATGACGTAGTGGTCGTGAAATTCCAGGGTGAGATGGGAGTCGTCCCGCGGGCACATGATTTCATGCAGCTTTTCCCCGGGCCGGATGCCGACGATGCGGGTCGGCAGGCCGGGCGCCAGGGATTCGGCCAAGTCAGTGATGCGCGCGGAAGGAATCTTGGGCACGAAAAGCTCGCCGCCCCACATGCGCTCGAAGTTCTTCAGCACGAAATCGACGCCCTGCTGCAGCGTGATCCAGAAGCGCGTCATGCGCGGATCGGTGATAGGCAGCTCGGCGGCGCCTTCGGCCAGCAGCTTCTTGAAAAACGGCACCACCGAGCCGCGCGATCCCACCACGTTGCCATAGCGGACCACCGCAAAGCGCGTCTTGGACCCGCCGGTGATGTTGTTGGCCGCCACGAAGAGCTTGTCGGAGGCGAGCTTGGTGGCGCCATACAGGTTGACCGGATTGGCCGCCTTGTCCGTGGACAGGGCGATCACCTTCTCGACCTCGCATTCCAGCGCGGCATTGATGACGTTTTCCGCCCCGTGCACATTGGTCTTGATGCATTCCATGGGGTTGTATTCGGCCGCCGGCACCTGCTTGAGCGCGGCGGCATGGATCACGTAGTCGATGCCTTTCATGGCCTGCTTCAGCCGCGGCCCGTCCCGCACATCGCCGATGAAGTAGCGCATTACCGGCGAGTTGAACTCCTGCTGCATTTCGAACTGCTTCAGCTCGTCGCGGGAATACACCACCACGCGCCGGGGACGGTAACGCTCCAGAAGAGTCTGCACGTACAGCCTGCCGAAGGAGCCGGTACCGCCCGTAATCAAAATCGCCTTGTCGTTGAACACCCCTGCCTCCCGAAACCTGCCCGGCCTGTTTCGGCCGCTGTCATTTGATGTAGTTGAACAGGGTCAATCCCTGGATCTGCACGAAGGTTTTCTGCGCCGCCTCCAGCGCCACCTTGCTCTGGTTGAACTGGGTGATGACCTCTGCGTAGTTGACGTCCTGCACGCCTGACAGGGTGGTCTGATACTGGACTTTCAAGGTGTTGTTCGCGCTTTGCGCCGCCCGGGCTTCGGTGAGGCGGACGCCGATGGCGGACTGGGCACTGAGAATGTTGGTCTGCGCCTGATCCAGGTTGCCGATCACCTGGTTCAGCTGCTGGGTGAATCGGGCCTTTTGGGCCGGATCGCTGGTGGGCTGGGACAGGATGTCCCGCAGCTGCGCCAGGGTGGTGAAGACATCCTGGTTCTTCGCCGGAGAGATGGTGAAGCTGTCGCCGTTGGCCGGCTCGCCCTGCAGCTCCACGGCGATGCCCGCCTCCTGGATCTCTACGGACATGCCCGGCGTGTAGGTGCCGCTGGCGACCACGCCCGAGGTGGCGCCGCTGCCGCTGGTGACCATGAAGGTGGTATCCGGGATGCCGCTGGCGAAGGTGATGGTGTAGCTCGTCAGCCCGCTGGTGAGCCTGCTGGTCGCCTTGGCCGGATCGAGGACGCTGCCCATGCCGATGAGGCCCGTGCCGGTATTGCCGCTGGCGGCCACGCTGCTGAAGGTGCCGTTGCCATCCCGGATGCCCATGAACAAAGCCTGGCCGGAATCGGAAACGGGGATGCTGCGGGAGCCGTGGATCTGCACCTCCCGCTGGCCGCTGTCGCCGCTGTAGCTGACCGCCGGCGTGCCGCCGGTCAGGGCAAAGGGCTGGGTGTTGCTCTTGCTGCCGGCGAACAGGTAGTTGCCGTTGCCGTCGCGGGCGTTGGCCAGCTGCAGCAGTTGCGAGAGCTGATTGGTGACCGCGGCGGCGGCATTGCGCCGGGTGTCGTCGTTCTGGGTGCCGTTGCCCATTTGCAGGGCCAGGTTGCGCACCTGCCGCAGGAGATCGCTGACATTCTGCAGCGTGGTGCTTTCCTGGGTGAGCGTGTCGACGGCGCTGGCGGCGTTGCCGGCGTACTTGTCGGCCACGGCGATGCTCTGGGACAGGGCCACCACCCGGGCGCTGCCGGAGGGATCGTCGGCGGGATTCACGATGCGGCGCCCGGTGGCCATCTGCTGGCTCAGCCTATTGAGCTGCTCCTGCTGATTCAGGATGCCGTCCAGGCTGTTGGCGTAAAACTGCGAGGTGCTGATGCGCATGGCTACGCTCCCTTGATGGCCAGGATGCTCTGGAACAGCGTGTCGGCCACCTGAATGACCTTGGCGGAGGCCTGGTAAGCCTGCTGGAAGCGGACCAGGTTGGCGGCCTCCTCATCCAGATTGACGCCGGCCACCGCCTGCTGCGCCTGCTTGACCTGCTGCAACTGGTTGGCCAAGGCCTTGTCGCCGACCTGGGCCTGCTGCCCGTCGGTGCCGATCTGGGTGACCAGTTGCCCGTAGGCGCCGCCGAAGGTGGTGCTGCCGCCCAACAGCGTATTGCGGGTCTGCAGGTTGGCCAGCGCCAGGGCGTTGTGATTCTCGTCGACGCCGGCGCGGGTCAGGGAGAAACTGTCGCCCGAAACCGCCGGCGCGCCGCTGAGCTGCACTTGCCAGTAGGCGTTGCCCGCACCGGCGGGATAAGCCACGCTGATGCTCGTGCCGCCGGGCACGTAAGCACCGGAGGCGATCACGGCGGCCGGGCTGCCGGAGCTGATCTGGAAAGTCGAGCTGCTGGTAAAGGTGACGGTCAGATCCTGGCCGAAGGCGCTGGCCGGCACATTGACATCGCCGCTGGCGGCGACCACGGCCCCGGTGGAGATGCTCACCAGGCCGGTATTGTTGCCCGGATTGGACACATAAGGCGCTGCGGCGGCGATCTTGGCCGGGTCCGTGCTCAGGACGCTGATGGCGCTGGCGGCCCCATGCGTGGGCTGGATCAGGAACTTGTCGCCGTTGTTGGCCGTGCCGGACACGGTGACGGTCAAGCCGTCGAAGCTGAGCGGCCCGCCGCCGCTGGTGAGCACCGTTTGTCCGTCGCTGCTGCGGGTGACCTGCCAGACGCCGCCGCTGTACTCCACCTGGTAATCGGAGGCGCTCAGCTGGCTGACGTCGCTCACCAGTGCGCTCAGGCTGGCGCCGGGATTGCCGTTGTTGCGGTTGGCGTGCACCAGCGGCGTGGGCTCGCTGAACAGGGGGCCACCCAAGGCGCCGTTCAGGTCCAGGCCCAGCCGCTGCTGCGCATTGGTATGGACGGCCACGCCCTCGGCAATGCGTCCCAGGGCGTTGCGCGCGACGTCCAGGCTCTCACTGCGAAAGCGCAGCAGTCCGCCCAGGGCGCCGCCGCTGATGCCGTTGGAGATGACGGCGCCGGTCGATCGGTAGCCGATTTCCAGGCGGGTCGGATCATAGGCATTCGGCACGGCGGCCAGCTCGTAGGCCTTGCTGCCGGCCACCAGCACCTGCCCATTGCCGGTGAACAGGTTCAGGCGTCCATCCGTCTGGCGCACGACGGATATCCCGATCTCTTCGTTGAGCCTGGCGATCAACTGGTCGCGCTGATCCAGGAGATCGTTCGGCACCTGCCCGCTGGCATCGCCCTGCAGCTCGAAAATGCGCTGATTGACCGTGGCGATCTGCTGGCTCAGCGTATTGACGCTCGCCAAGCGCTCCTGGAGCTGGGTATTGACCTCCTGCTCCATCTGGTTCATGCGCCCGTCCAGGGTTTGGAAGCGCGCGGCCAGCACCTGGGCATTGCTGATCAGGGCCTGGCGCTCGGGAATGCCGCTCGGATTGTTGGCCACCGACTGGGCGGCGGTGAAAAAATCGTTCAGCGCCGGGCTCAGGCCCGCCTTGGGATCGGACAGCAGGTTGTTGAGCTGGCTCAATTGGCCGTTCAGGGTGCTGAGGGCGCTGCTGTTGGCCGTGCCCTGCCAGATCTGGTTTTGCAGATAGCTGTCGTAGCTGCGCACGATGCCGTCCGCCTGCACCCCGGTGCCGATGAAGCCGGCCCCGGTGTACTGGGGCAAGCGGGCGCTTTGTTGGACGCTTTGGCGGCTGTAGCCCGGCGTATTGACGTTGCCGATGTTGTGCCCGGTGGTTTGCAGCGCCGTGGTGGCCACGTTCAGGCCGCCCAGGGCGCTGTTGATCATCGCGCCGATGCCCGCCATGTCAGCCGGCTCCGAAGGACTGGCCCGGGCGGCGGCCCGGCGTGCCGTAAGTCGGCTGCTGCGGCTGCTGCTGGGCCAGCGCGCCTTCCAACCCGCGCAGGTGCAGGAGCACCATGTGCTGGTTGCGCTGGTTCATTTCCTGGATGCGCAGGATCAGGTCGGCAAGCCGGGCCATCGCTTGGTTGGCTGCGGCATCCATGGGCGCCGTGGCGATCAGGGCAATCCGCTGACGGCCCAACTGATTGAGCTGTTGCAGGAGTTCCGCGCGGCAAGCCAGGAAGGGCGAGGCAGCGCCCGCCTCACTGCGGGGCAGCCAATGATTTTCCTCCTCCAGCACCTTCAAGAGGGTCGCCGCCGTGGCGGTTTCCGCACTGATGACTTCCATTAATTGTGCTTGCATGCCTTGCCTCCGCACCGCGTCTCGTTCTTCGTAGGCCGCACCGTCGTTCAGAGCGACAGCCCCAGGCTCGCCAGGGTGTCCCGCATCTTCCTGCCGGCGGCGGTGGCCGCCAGCTTGCCCGCGTAGTCGGGGTCGGTCGCGTAGCCGGCCCGCTGAAGCGCCCGGGCGAAGCCGGCGATGTCGTCGCCATGCCCCATGACGCCCTGGTAGCGCTTGTTGCCAAGCAAAAAGCGTGCATAGTCCTGCACGCTCTCTGTCACGCTGCGATAAGCGCGGAAAGCGGCCTGCTCCGCGCGCGCCAAGCCGTTCACGAATTCGGTGGTGCGCGCCTGCACCCGCTCTCCATCCCAGCCCGCGGCCTTGATGCCGAAGAGGTTGAAGCTCGGCCGGCCGTTGCCGTCCAGCGGCATGTTCTTGCCCCAGCCGGTTTCCAGGGCGGCATGGGCCAACACCGCCACCGGGTTGACGCCCAGGGCCCGCGCCGCCTCCTTGGCGGCGGGCAGGATGGCGCGAATGAAGGCTTCGGACCGCGCTTCGCCGGCCGCCGGCGCGACGCTGGAACTGCCAGCAGCGGCCGGCGCCCGGCGCAGCTCGTCCGGCCGCGCTTCGGCAACCGGCTGGGCGGCGGCTCCCGCCGATTGCCGGCTCAGATGGCGCACCAGCATGTCTGCCAGCCCGAAGCCGCGGCCCTGGGCCAGGTTCTGGGCCAGTTGCTGGTCGAGCATGTCGCGATAGAGCTGTCCCTCCTCGCTGCCGGTCAAGCTGTCGCCGGGCGTGGTCTGGCGCATGCTCTTCAGCATCTGCTGGGTAAAGAGCGCCTCGAACTGTTGCGCGGCCTTGCGCAGGGCTTGCGGATCATTGCGCTGGGCGCTGGCCTGAAGCTGCTTGAGCCCTTGGAAGTCCAACGCCGAACGGGCCTCCTGGGCTTTCAGCCCGGCGCTGCCCGTCAGCAGGCGGTCCGCCATCACACCACCTCCAGTTCGGCCTGCAGTGCGCCGGCCAGCTTCATGGCCTGCAGGATGGCGACGAGATCGGTGGGCGTGGCGCCGACCGCGTTGAGGGCGCGTACCACCGTTTCCAGGGTCACGCCCGCCGGGAACAGCATGAGCCGGCCCTTTTCCTCCTTGGTGGCGATGGAGGTGCCCGGCGTCACCACCGTCTGGCCGCGGCCGAAGGGGTTGGGCTGGCTCACCTGCGGCCGCTCGCTGATGGTGACCGACAGATTGCCGTGGGCCACGGCGGCGGGGCGCAGGCGCACGTTTTGGCCGAGCACGACGGTGCCGCTGCGCGCGTCGATGATGACCTTGGCCACCGGCTCGCCGGTCGTGAGGGTGAGGTTTTCCAGGGCGGCGATGAAGTTGACGCGCTCGCCGGGCGCCAGCGGCGCCCGCACCTGGATCTGGCCGGCATTGAGCGCCTGGGCCGTGTCCGGCCCGAAATGCGCGTTGATGGCCTGGGACACGCGATTGGCGGTGGTGAAATCCGGGCTGTTCAGGTCAAGGTTGAGCATGTCGCCCTGGCCCAGTTGGGTGGGCACGGCCTGCTCCACGGTCGCGCCGTTGGGAATGCGCGCCACGCGCGTGCTGTTGACCTGCACGCTGGCGCCGGCGCCAGCGGCGCCATAGCCGCCCACGATCAGGGAGCCCTGGGCCATGGCGTAGACCTGGCCGTTGGCGCCCTTGAGCGGGGTCAGCAGCAGCGTGCCGCCGCGCAGGCTGTTGGCGTTGCCCATGGACGACACGGTGACGTCGATGGTCTGGCCGGGCCGCGCGAAGGGCGGCAGGTTGGCGGTCACGGTGACCGCCGCCACGTTCTTGAGCTGCAGGGTGGTGCCCGCCGGCAGATTGACGCCGAGCTGGGTCAGCATGTTCTTCAGGCTCTGCACGGTGAAGGGCGTCTGCGTGGTCTGGTCGCCGGTGCCGTCCAGGCCGACCACCAGGCCGTAGCCGATGAGCTGGTTGCTGCGCACGCCCTGCAGGGTGGCGATGTCCTTGATGCGCTCCGCCTGCGCGGGCAGCGGCAGCATGCCCAGGAGGACGGCGGCAAAGATCCAGGCCTTTCGCATGTTTACTCCTAGAAGGGCCAGACGTTCATGAAGAAGCGCTGCAGCCAGCCCATGCGCTGGGCCTCGTCGATGCTGCCGCTGCCCCGGTATTCGATGCGTGCATTGGCCACCTGGGTGGACAGCACCGAGTTGTCCGCCGCGATGCTCTCCGGTCGCACCACGCCCGCCAGGCGGATGTACTCCTCGCCCTGGTTGATGCGCACCCGCTTCTCGCCGCTGACCACCAGATTGCCGTTGGCCTGCACCTGCACCACCGTGGCCGTGATCGTGCCGATGAAGCTGTTGCTCTGCGCGCTGCTGCCCTTGCCCTCGAACTTGTTGCTGCTGGAGGCGGACAGGTCGGCGTTGAGGCTGCGGCCGGCCAGCGGCAGCACGGGGGTGGTCAGCGGCAAGCCGAATAGCGCCGAGATCTTGTCGTCCACGCTGCTGCCGCGGCCGACGCTGGTGGAGGCCTGCTTGTTGGCGGCGGCCTTTTCCACGATGTTGATGGTGATCACGTCGCCCACCCGCCGCGCGCGCCGGTCCTCGAAGAGCGCCAGGCTGTTGTCGGCCTGGTAGATGGCGCCGTTGGCGGGCGCCGCTGCCGGCGCCGCCGGCAGCGCCGGAAAGGCGAGCGGCTCCACTGCGCCCTTGGGTGCGCTGGCGCAGGCCCCGAGACCGGCCAGGCAGGTCAGCGCCAGGCCGCGGACAAGGAGGGGGCGCATGGCGGTCATCACAGGTTGTTGTTCACGTACTGCAGCATCTGGTCCGCCGTGTGCACCGCCTTGGAGTTGATCTCGTAGGCGCGCTGGGTGGTGATCATGTTGACCATTTCCTCCACCACGTTCACGTTGCTGGTTTCCAGATAGCCCTGGTTGATGACGCCGGTGCCGTTGGTGCCCGGCTGGTTGGTGGCGGGCGCCCCGGAGGCGCCGGTCTCCTGATACAGGTTGTCGCCGATGCTCTGCAGGCCCGCCGGATTGACGAAGGTTGCCAGTTGCAGGCTGCCCACCTGCACCGGCGCGGCGGTGCCGGGCTGGGTCACCGATACCGTGCCGTCCGTGCCCACCGACACGCTCAGCACATTGGCCGGCAGGGTGATGGCCGGCTGCACCGGATAGCCGCTGGCGGTCACCAGCTGGCCCTGGCTGTCGATCTGGAAGCTGCCGTCGCGGGAATAGGCCAAGGTGCCGTCGGGCATGAGCACCTGGAAGAAACCGTTGCCGTTGATGGCGAGATCCAGGCTGTTGCCGGTCTGGGTCAGATTGCCCTGGGTGTGGATCTTCTCCGTGGCCACCGTGCGCACGCCGGTGCCCATCTGCAGGCCTGACGGCAACATCGTCTGCTGGCTGCTCTGGGAGCCGGCCTGGCGCACGTTCTGGTAGAGCAGATCCTCGAACACCGCGCGCGCCCGCTTGAAGCCGGTGGTGTTCACGTTGGCCAGGTTGTTGGAAATGACGTCCATCTGATGCTGCTGGGCGTCGAGGCCGGTCTTGGCAATCCACAGGGAACGAATCATGCTGCCCTCTCCTTTACGCCGACAGGTTCAGGATCTGCGCCGCCTGGCGGGAATCCTGCTGCGCCGTCTGAATGATCTTGATCTGCGTTTCGAACTGGCGCGCCATGCTGATCATATCCACCATGGCCTGCACCGGATTGACGTTGCTGGCCTCCAGCGAGCCGATCGCCAGGCTGACCCTGGCATCCGCCGGCGCAGGCCCGTTGTTGCCGCGGAACAGGCCGTCACCGCCTTTTTGCAAGGATTGTTCCGGCGGATTCACGAGCTTGATGCGGTCGAAGACCACCCGCGCCGTGGCCGGCTGGCCCTGGGGCACGCCCGAGACCGTGCCGTCGGCGCCGATGCTGACCGACTGCAGGGGCGGCAGATTGATGAGCCCGTTGTTGCCCAGCACGGGATGGCCGTCCGCCGTCTGCAGCACGCCGGTCGGACTGATGAACAGATTGCCGTTGCGGGTGTAGGCCTCCTGGCCGTCCTGCGCCTGCACCGCGAGCCAGCCCGGGCCCTTGACCGCCACGTCCAGCTCCCGCCCGGTGCTCTGCAGCGGTCCCTGCGAGAAGTCGGCGGTGACGCCCTCGGTCACCGCGTAGGCCCGGGTGGGCTGGTTGAGATTGAAGACCGGCAAGGCCCGGGTGACCGCCTGATCGGCGCGAAAGCCGGTGGTGTTGACGTTCGCCAGGTTGTTGGCGCCAATCGCCTGACGCTGCATCAATTCCTTGGCGCCGGTCATGGCTACGTATATGAGTCGATCCATGCTGCCTCCCTAACCGCTTCCAGCCGGACCGTCAGCGCAGCGTCAGCAGCGTCTGCAGCAGCTGGTCTTCGGTCTTGATGGTCTGGGCGTTGGCCTGATAAGTGCGCTGGGCGGTGATCATGTTGACCAGTTCCTCGGTGAGGTCCACGTTGGAAGCCTCCACGGCGCCCGATTGCAGGAGGCCCAGGCTGGAACTGCCCGGCGCGCCGGTCAGGGGATCACCCGACTGGTAGGTCGCCGCCCACAGATTGTGGCCGATGGCCTGCAGGCCGTTGGGATTGCTGAAGTTGGTCAGCGCCACCTGTCCCATCACCCGCGACTGGCCGTTGCTGTAGCGCCCGAAGATGCTGCCGTCGGCACCGATATTCAGGCCCGTCAGGCGGCCGCTGGCATTGCCGTCGGCCGTCAGGGTATTGACGCTGAAAGGCGCGTCATACAGAGAGCTGCTACTGAAGTCGAAGGACAGGGTGCCGGGCGTTGCCCCGCTGTTCCAGGCGGTGATGTTCAGCGTGCCGGAAGCGGCCCCGCTGATGGTGCCGGCGCTGGTGAAGTTCAGCGTGGTCAAGGCGCCGGAGCTGGGCGTGGTCGCGCTGTTGCCGTCATCCATCTGATACATCACCTGCCAGGCCGGCGGCGTGGTCGCGCTGGTGCTGTCCTTGATGAAATACATGGTCACCAGATGGGATACGCCCAGACTGTCGTAGGCGGTGACCGAGGTGGCATGATTGTAGGTGCTCGGATCATTGGCATTGAATGCCGCCGGGTTGAGCGCGGGCGCCGCGGCCGGCAGATTCAGGCCGGCCACCAGATTGGCGGTGCTGGTGGGCGCAATGTCCGCGGTGTCGATGCGCAGATCGCCCAAGGCGCCGGTCACGGCTCCGTTCGCCACCTGATAGCCGGTCAGCCTGGCGTTGCCGTCGTTGACGATGTAGCCGTCCTTGTCCACGCTGAACTGGCCGTTGCGGCTGTAGACCACGGTGCCGTTGTCGTTCATGCGGAAGAAGCCGCCGCCGTTGATGGCCACGTCCAGCGGGTTGTTGGTGACGTCGATGTTGCCCTGGGTGAACTCCGCCGCGATGCGGGACACTTGGGTGCCGATGCCGACCTGGCCCTTGGTGGGCGCCGTGTTGGCGATCGCCGCCGCATAGGCGTCGGCGAAGTGGGCGTTGGACTTCTTGAAACCGACCGTGTTGGCATTGGAAACGTTGTTGCCGATCACGTTCAGATCCGTTGCTGCCGCGTTCAGGCCGCTCAAGCCGGTGCGCAAAGACATATGCTGTTCCCCCCTACATGATTCGTTGGATTTGGCCCAGGGCCACGTTGCCGAGATTGCCTCCCAGCTCCAGTTGCACGCCCTGCTGGGTCATCAACACGCTCTGCACCTTGCCCACGCTGAGCGCCTCCGCGTCGACCGGCTTGCCGCCGCGCAGGGCCTGCACGGCAAAGGTGTAGTCGCCCGGCGGCACCGTGCCGCCCCGGTCGGCGCTGCCGTCCCAGTCGAAGCTGTGCGTGCCCGCCGCCTGCGCGTTCAGGTTCAGGGTCTTGACCACCTGCCCGCTCTGATCCTTGACGGACACCACGACCACCTCCGCCGGCTCCGCCAGGATGAAGCCCGCGCTCGCCGCGCCGGTCCCGTCCAGATTGATCTGATTGCCCGGAATCACCACCCGGTGTCCCATCAACCCGGCCGCCTGCAGATTCTGGCCCGCGCTCAAGGCCTCGCCCAGGCGAGCCATCTCGGCCTGCATCTGCTGCACGCCGGTGGCGGTGCTGAACTGCGCCATCTGGGCGATGAATTCGCCGTTGTCCATGGGATTCAGCGGATTCTGATTGCTCAGCTGGGTGGTCAGCAGCTTGAAGAACTCGTCCTGGCCGAGCGTCTGGGCCTTGGGACTGCCCGCGCCGGCGCCATTGGCCAAGCCCGAGAAAGCATTTGCATTGTTGTTGACGCCGGCGGTGCTCATGGCGGCCTCCCTCACTGTCCGATGGTCAAAGTCTTCAGCAGCATCAGCTTGGCCGCGTTCATCACGTCCGCGTTGGCCTGGTAGGAGCGCGAAGCGGAAATCATGTTGACCATCTCCTCGACCGGATTCACGTTCGGATAGGTCACGTAGCCCTGCGCGTCGGCCACCGGATTGCCGGGATCGTAGACCCGGCGCAGCGGTGCCTGATCCTCCACCACGCCGGCCACGCTCACGCCGGCCACGCCGGCCGGTGCGCCGCCCTGCAGCGGCTGCGCGGCAAAGACCACCTCGCGGGCACGATAAGTCTGGCCGGTGGAGCTGGTCGCGCTGTCGGCATTGGCCAGGTTGCTGGATACCACGTTCAGACGATGGGTCTGGGCCGTCATGCCGGTGCCCGCCACATCGAAGACCTTGAACAGGGACATGCTTATTCTCCTCGAATGGCCGTGAGCAGGGACTTGATCTTCCCGCTCAGGAAGGTGATGCCCGCCTGATACTGGATGGCGTTTTCGGCAAACTTGCTCTGCTCCTCATCCAGATTGACGCTGTTGCCGTCGATGCCCACCTGACTGTCGCGCCGGAACATGGCCTGCGTCCCCAGCGGGTTGAAATGGGCGGCCTGCAGGTGTCGCGGGTGATCCACCGTCAAATTTACGTTGCCGCCCTGCCCTGCCTGGGCCGCGCGCAGGGCCCGGGCGAAGTCCAGGTCCACCGCCTTGTAATTGGGCGTGTCCGCATTGGTGATATTGGCGGCCAGCAGTTGCTGCCGGTAAGTGCGCAGACTGAGAGCCGTATCGTAAAAGCGCAACGCGTCATCCAAACCGTTCTTCATGAGCCGAACCTCGAAGCTGTCTACCCGCCATCCCCAATGCAGGGATCGTGCCACTCGCGCGCCAACAGCAAGTAGCTGAATCTGAAAACACATTCAAAACACCGACAGGACGGCGGCAGCACACGGCGGCAACGCCTTGCCGCTGCGGCAGGGTTGCCGCGGATTCCGGCGGCGGCTGCGGCACGCGCCGTGACAGCCCGCGAACGCCAGCCTGGCGAGTGCCCGGATGCGGCTGCCATGCTCGCCTGCAAACTGCGTCGCCATGGCGACGTTGTCATTTTTTTGACTCCGCGACGACAAGCTCCCAGGGGAAGCGCCGCACCGCACGCGATGCTTGAGCAACCTGCGCGCCAGCAGGCAAAGGGCATGTGTTTTGCATCCGCAAATGGATCGAGAGGAGGGATACAGTATGCATACCCGGAGTCTGGCGCTGCTGATCGGGATGCTATGGGCGGCGAGCCCGGCGGCCGGCGCGGCGACCTGGCACAGCCACGCGGATTTGCTGCAGCGCGTCGAGGATTACGTGCGCAGCCAGAGCACGGCCGCGCCCGGGCGGCTGCGCATCCAGGCCGCGCCGCTCGACTCCCGGCTGCGCCTGCCCCAATGCCGGGACCTGCACCTCGCCACCCTGGGCAGCGGCACTGCCCGCACGGCCCAAACCGTCACCGTCCAATGCCGCGCCCCAAGCCAGTGGACCGTATACGTTCCCGTCAGGCTGCAGCTGCTGGCCCCGGTGCTGGTGGCGAGCCGGCCCTTGGCGGCGGGACAGCGCCTCACGCCGGGGGATCTCGTCGTCGCGGAAAGGGATGTGAGCGCCGCGCCCGCCGGCACCCTGGCCAGCGAGGAGCAGGCAATCGGACAGGAATTGAATACCAGCGTGGCGGCGGGCGTCGCGCTGCGCCGGGACATGCTCAAGCTGCAGGATGCGATCCACCAGGGCCAGGCCGTGGCCCTGGTGGCGGAGAGCAAGGGGCTGCGCCTGACCGCGGAGGGCGTCGCGCTGCAAAACGGCAAGGCCGGACAGTACATCGCCGCCCGCAACAGCAGATCCGGCGTCGTCGTGCGCGGTCTGGTGCAGGAGAACGGCGAGTTGCGGATTCCCTTTTAAAAAGAATATTCTAAAGTTTCAGCGAAACGTGCCGTAAACCATACGAAAAGGAGCGGGCACATGAAAGTCGACAACAACAATCTCCATCCGCTGCAAAGCGGCACCCAAGCCCTCGGCGAGAACCGAAACAGCGCTGCCGGCCAAGCGGCGGCCAAGCTTGCCGCCAGCCAGCGGGAAGACCAGGTGCAACTGTCCGCCGCCGCGCGCGCCTTGCAGGCGCAGACCCAGGCGCCGGTCGATCAGCAACGGGTAAGCGAGATCAAGGCCGCCCTCGCCAGCGGCCAGTACCAAGTGGATGCCGGCGCCGTTGCCCAGAAGATCCTGGCCTACACCCGCATCGCCCAGGCAGACTGACCCGCTCATGTCCGCTCCGACCGCCCACGACACTGCCGCGGCGCACGGTACCGAAAACCACGCCCAGGCCACCGTGCTGGTGCAGGCGCTCGAGCGCGAGACGGAACTGCTGGGCGCCCTGGCCGCCCTCCTGCAACAGGAGCGCGAAGTCCTGCAGGCCGGCAACAGCGATGCCCTGCCCTCCCTGTCCACACAGAAAGCCGAGCTGCTGCGAGCCGTGGCGCACGCGGAAGACGAGCGCCGGCAGCTGATCCGCAGGCTGACCGGCACAAGCTCCACCGAGGATGTGCAGGCCGTCCTCGATCATTTTCCCGCCGAGCAGCAGCTGCTGCGTTCGCGCTGGGAAGCGTTGCTCGACCATGCCCGCCGGGTCCGCGCCCTCAACCAGGAAAACGGCTACATGGTCGAACTCGCGCTCCAGCACGTCCGCGGCGCCCTGGACGTGCTGTGCGGCGATGGCATGAGCAAGACCCGCCTCTACGATCCCCATGGGCAAAGCGCGCCCGTCAGCGCCCACCGGTCCCTGGGCAAAGTCTGACCGTGCTGATCCTGACGCGCAAACGGGGTGAAGCAATCCGCATCGGCGACCAGATTCGCATCGTCATCACCCGGATCGACAGCAACCAGGTCCGCATCGGCATCGAGAGCCCCACCGAACTGCCCATCCTGCGTGAAGAAATCTACGATGCGGTCCGGCGCGACAACCGCGCTGCCCAGAGCGTCGACCTGGGCCAATTGGCCGCCATGCTGAAACGGGATGCCAAGACGCCGCATGAATAACAGCACCACGATCACTACCCGCTTCGGTCCGCTCCACCCGGATGCCTCGAAACAGCTGCAGTGCCTGTCCCCCATTCTGGGCTTCGAGGATCTGCGTCAGTTCATCCTGCTGGACGTGCCGGACTATCGTCCTTTTCTCTGGCTGCAATCGCTGGAAGAACCGGGTTTGGCTTTCGTGCTGACCGAACCGCGTTACTTCGGCCTGCACTATGATTTGGCCGAGTGCGCCCGCCAGCAGAAACTGGCGGTGGAGCAACTGCGCCTGCTGGTGATGGTCATTCTGCCGGAAAATGCGAGCGAATCCATCCGCGCCCACAAGCTCGGTCCGCTCTGGTTCGATGCGGCCCAGCGCAGTTTCGGCCAGTGGGTGATCGATGCCGGCCAGGTCAGGGATGGCGTGCTGGCGGCCGCTGGGGAGCTGGATCAGGAGAGTGGCGGCACGGCGGAACTGCCGTGCATGGTGCTGGCGCCGGCTGGCGGCGCGTCATAGCTTGTCCAGGCGGGACTGGCGCAGGATCTCGCGGTCGCGTTGGATGACGTAGCGCTGGATGGCTGCGCGTGCGGCCGGGGCAGGTTTGAGAAAGCGGCAGCCGATGCGCAGCAGGCTGGCGTCGTTGCGCGTGCGCACGTTGAGCAGCGAGCAGATTTCCACCTCCACCTCGATAGGCGGCTCCTCGGGCAGGGTGAACTGGCAGCGCAAGTTGTCGCCGCGCGCCAGCACTCCCGTTGCCTCCCCTTTCAGCAGCAGGCCCAGACCACCGAGACTGATGTCGAAGAGCTCACCCGCCAGCAGCCGGCCGGAAACCGGCAGCAAGCGCACGGGCACCGGCTCGTGCGCGCTGGGCGGCACCCGAAAGTGCTCGCGGCGCTGCATCTGGTAGAGCTTGCCCGGAAACGGGATCTTGTACACCTCGCCGTAGCGGTCACGGACGAGCGCTTCGACTTGCGCGTCGAAGGCGGTGGCAATGCCCTTGGCCCGCCCGAGGATGCGCAGGCGCTTGCTGGCGCGAAGCTGCTGGTTGCCGGCAGCGGGCACCAGCTCGTCCATGAGAAAGAACTTGCCCGCCGGGTTGACCTCCACGATGGAGGAATTGAAGCCGGCCCCGCCGAGCGGCGCGACCTGCACGCTCAGAACCGCCCGCTCTGCGGCCATGTCCTGCAGGATGGCCCGGATTTGCGCGCCATCCCTGACCAGGTGGTCTTCCGTGAAGAAGCTCTCGCCAAAGCTCGTCTGAGTCACTGTGAACGCCTAAAGCCCGCCGATTCGATGCCTTCCTGTGAGCAATTTGCGTGCCGTTGGTGGATGCAGCCGAGGCCTGCAGCCTGCCTTAGAACAGCGGCCGCAACACGATGGTCTCGTCGCGGTCGGGCCCGGTGGAGATCATGGCGATGGGGAAGCCGGTCAGCTCCTCGATGCGCCGCAGATAGGCGCGGGCGTTGTCCGGCAGCTCGTCCCAGGAGCGCACCCCTTGGGTGCTTTCGCTCCAGCCCGGCATCTCCTCGTAGATGGGCTCGCATACGGAGACTGCCTCGGCGCCGACCGGCAGCTCCTGCTTCTCCACCCCGTCGCAACGGTAGCCGACCCCCAGACGGATGCTGGCCAAACCGTCGAGCACGTCCAGCTTGGTGATGCACAAGCCGGACACGCCGTTCAGCTGGCATGCGGCCCGCAGGGCGACGGCGTCGAACCAGCCGCAGCGCCGCGCCCGACCCGTGGTGGAGCCGAACTCGGCGCCGCGCTCGGCCAGGTAGGCGCCGGTGTCATCGAAGAGCTCGGTGGGAAACGGTCCCGAGCCCACGCGCGTGGTATAGGCCTTGGTGATGCCCAGCACGTAGCGCAGCTGCCCCGGCCCCACCCCGCTGCCGGTGCAGGCGGCGCCGGCGATGGTATTGGAAGAGGTCACGAAGGGATAGGTGCCGTGATCGACATCCAGCAAAGTGCCTTGCGCGCCCTCGAAGAGGATGGTGGCGCCCTGCTGGGACAACTGGTGCAGGCGGGCGGGCACATTGGTCACCATCGGCGCCAGGCGCTCGCTCAGGGCCAGGGTCTGGTCGAAGATCTGCTGAAAGTCCAGGCGCGGCGCCTTGAAGTAGTGCTCCAGGACGAAATTGTGATAATCGAGGACCTCGGCCAGCTTGGCGGCGAAGCGCTCCCGGAAGAAGATGTCGCTCACGCGGATGGCACGGCGAGCCACCTTGTCCTCGTAGGCCGGCCCGATGCCGCGTCCGGTGGTGCCGATTTTGGCCTCGCCCTTGGCGCGCTCGCGGGCAAGATCCAGTTCACGGTGATAGGGCAGGATGAGCGGACAGGCGTCGGAAATGCGCAGCCGCGCCTCGGCGTCCACACCCGCCGCCTTGAGCATGTCCAGTTCCTTGATGAGCGCCTGCGGATCCAATACCACGCCATTGCCGATGACGCACTCGACGCCGGGACGCAGGATGCCGGACGGGATCAGGTGCAGCACGGTCTTCTTGCCCTCGATGACCAGGGTGTGCCCCGCATTGTGACCGCCTTGGAAGCGCACCACCGCATCGCAACGCTCCGTCAGCCAGTCGACGATCTTGCCCTTGCCCTCGTCGCCCCACTGGGTCCCGATTACCACCACGTTTTTGCTCATAAGTTCCTGACCTGAAACGATGTAAAGTATTGCTCCGTAAGGCGCGCCAGCGCTGTCGCCGCTGCCTTACGGCAGCGCCACCACCTGCCAGCGCCCGTCCTGCGGCGCCAGCATGTGTTGGCAGGCGAGCGCCCGGGCCTCCGCCACATCGTCCGTCGTCGAAGCGTTGACCGACTGGATGACGACCCGGCCGGCCCGGCGCAGATCCGCAATGGCCGTTGCGAGGGCCGGATCGCTGCCGCCGGGCGCCCAGATGCGCTCGAGCAGCGAACTTTGCTGCGGCGCGATGAGCTGCTTGAGATCCAGGCTGAAGCCGGTCGCCGGGCGCCCGCGGCCGAAGGCGGCGCCGATGTCGTTGTAGCGGCCGCCGCTGGCCAGCGCCGTGCCGCTGCCGGGCGTGTAAGCGGAGAAGATCGGCCCGGTATGATACCGGTATCCGCGCAGCTCAGCCAGATCGATCTGGATGCGCAGCCCGGCAAAGCGGGCCGCCAACTGGTCGTGGATGTAGCCCAGGCGCTGCAGGCCTTCCTGCACGGGCGCGGGGGCGTCCGGCAACAGGCGCCGGGCCTCGTCAAGCGCCGACCGTTCGCCGCTGAGCTGGAGCAGGGCCACTATCTGCTCCTGCACGGCGCCGGGTGCCGCCAGTGCCTGCAACGCCTCGCGCACGTCTCCCACCGCCCTGCGCTGCATGGCGCGGTAGAGCAGCGTCTCGCCGGCCGGGCTCAGGGGGACATCCCCCAGCAAGGCACGAAACACGCCCACGTGGCCCAGATCCAAGACCAGGTCGCGGACGCCTGCCCGCCGCAGGCTCTCGATCATGAGCGTAGCCACCTCCGCATCGGCGCTGGCGCTGTCCACGCCGAAGAGCTCCGCGCCGACTTGGAACGGGGCACGGCTGCCGCCATAGTGATCCGCCGTGGCGCGCAGCACCGTGCCCGCATAGCAGAGGCGGTTGGGCACGTCGGCATGGAAGCGGTGAGCGTCGATGCGCGCCACCTGCGGCGTCAGATCCGAACGCAGGCCCAGCATGCGCCCCGTTTCCTGGTCCACCAGCTTGAGCGTCTGCAGCTCCAGCTCCTGCCCCACCCCGGTCAGCAGGGTCTCCAGGTGCTCCACCAGCGGCGGGATGACCTGTTGGTAGCCCCAGCAGCGGTAGAGATCGAGCAGCTCGCGCCGCAACGCCTCCAGACGCTCGGCACGGGCCGGCAGGATGTCTTCAAAACCGCTGGGCAGGAGCCAGGGTCGGGGATTCTGGGACATAGGCAACCCTTCAGAATGGAGAAAATGTGATCACGGCGAGCGGCGCCGGGCCGCGATCGCCTACCTGCCCCCTCAGCCCAGGAGGTGGAGCAGCACCACCCCGAGCAGCATGCTTGTCAGGCCGAGCAGGCGCAACTGGCGGTCCGAGGTCTGCTCGGCCAGCAGCAGCAAGGCTTGGCGCATGCCGGCAGGATGGAGAAAATAGGGTGCGCCCTCCAGCACCAGCATCAGAGCCAGCGCCTTGATCAGCAGCTCCACTGCGTCCTACTTGCCGGCACCGCGCAGGAAATTCCTGAAAAACTCGTCGTTGGGATCGAGCACCAGGGTATCATCCTTGCCGATGCTTTGGCGGTAGGCCTGCAGGCGCCGATACAACGAGAAGAACTGCGGGTCGCGGCCGAAGGCCTCGGCGTAGATGCGCGCCGCCTGGGCGTCGCCCTGCCCCTTGATCTCTTCCGCCTTGCGGTAGGCCTCGGCCAGCAGCACCGTGCGCTGGCGATCGGCGTCCGAACGGATCTGCTCGGAAATCTCCGCGCCGCGGGAACGATACTCCTTGGCTTCGCGCGAGCGCTCCGCCTCCATGCGCCGGTACACCGCCTGGCTGACTTCCGCCGGCAGATCCACCCGCATGACGCGCACGTCGATGACGTTGATGCCGAATTCGCGGGCACGCCGGTCGACGGTCCTGATGAGGCTGTCCATCAGGACGCGCCGGTCGCCGCTGACGACCTGCTCGATGGTGCGCCGCCCGAACTCGGCCCGCAACCCCGAGCGGATCAGATCCGCCAGCCGGGCATTGGCATTGTCCACGTTGCGCACCGTCGTGTAAAAGCGCAACGGATCAATGATGCGCCACTCGGCAAAGGAGTCCACCACCACCGATTTCTTCTCGATGGTCAGGTAGGATTCGGGCTGGGCATTGTAGTTCAGCAGGCGGTCATCAAAGTAGAGCACGTTCTGCACGAAGGGGGTTTTGACGTGCAAGCCGGGGCTCTTGATGGTCTCCACCGGACGGCCGAACTGCAGCACCAGGGCCTGCTGGGTCTCGCGCACGGCGAAGAGCGCGGAACTCAGCACCAGCCCGACGAGAGCGAGCGCGATCAAAATGAAGCCGAGTCGGGTATTCATGACTATCTCTCCCCCTGCCTGGCGGCGCCGAAGGCGGGTGTCTGCCCGCCCGCTCCGGATGCAGCCCCCTGCCCCTCGATGCTGTTCAGGGCCCGGTTGGCGGACGTGCCCTGCGGCGCGCTCTCGCTGCGCGGCGCCGGTTCCGCCTTCTGTCCGGCGGTGGCGCGCTCCTGCTCCCGGCTCAGCTTGTCCAGGGGCAGGTAGAACACGTTGTTGCCCCGCTTGCTGTCCACAATGACCTTGTTGGCGTTGCGCAGGATTTCTTCCATGCTCTCCAGGTACAACCGCTCGCGGGTGACGCCGGGCGCCTGCCGGTACTCGCTCAGGATCTGCTTGAAGCGGGAGGCATCGCCCAAGGCTTGGTCGATGGTGCGCTGCCGATAGCCCTCGGCCTCTTCGACCAGGCGTGCCGCCTGGCCGCGCGCCCGCGGAATCACGTCATTGGCGTAGGCTTCGGCCTCGTTGCGGGCCCGCTCCAAATCTTCGCGGGCGCTCACCACGTCGAGGAAGGCCGGCAGGACGGGCTCCGGCGGATGGACTTCCTGCAGGCGCACTGCGTCCACCATCAGACCCAGCTTGTACTGATCGAGAATGCGTTGCATCAGGGCCTGCACCCGCTGTTCGATCACCGCACGGCCCTCGGTCAGCACGTCGTCGATCTTGCTGCGCCCGACCACCTCGCGGATCGATGATTCCGCCACCTGGCGCACCACCGACTCGGGATTGCGGGCATTGAAGAGATACTGGGCCGGGTCGCTGATGCGATACTGGACGGCGAAGCTGATGTCCACGATGTTCTCATCCTGGGTCAGCATCAGCCCCTCGGTCGGCATCTTGCGCCGGGTCTGTCCCATGCTGCGGTAGCCGATTTCGATGCGGCGCACCTCGGTGACCTTGGGCGTGTACACCTCTTCGATGGGGTACGGAAAATGATAGTGCAGGCCAGGCGGCTCGGTCGCGACATGGGCGCCGAAGCGCAGAACCACGCCCTGCTCGTCGGGGCCCACCACGTAGATGCCGGAGGCAAGCCAGAGGACGACCAGGATGCCCCCCAGATAAGGCAGGCCGCTGCTCAGCCTGGGACCTTCCCCGCCACCTCCGCCCCCACCCCGCTTGCCAAAGAGGCCGGAGATCTGGCGGCGCAGCTTTTCGAGCAGCGCATTCAGATCCGTACTGGGTTTGGGCGGGGTACGCCGTCCCCAAGGATTGGGTTCGTTACCCTTATCCGGGTCGCTCCAAGGCATTAAAAGCTCCTTTTCTGGCTCCTCGCGAGTGCTCGAAGGCGAAACCATGCATTTTATGTTGCCGAGCCTGGCCTGGCAATCATCGCGTCATGCGCCCGCCGGGCGGGGCAAAGCAGTTTTCTGGTAAAGCAAAGGCTGTGGGGGCGACGCTGCGGCGGCCCGGGATTGTGCGCACGTCAAAATTTCGGCGCAGCAAGCCCGTCGCAAGCGCCGCTTCTGTGTCATCGTTTTTATGAATTGCCGCCCTGTCGCGGGCAACAGGGCACTAAGTGCGGCTGGAGATAAATTCCCCTTCCCTCTCCAAGCGCTGGGCGCGCAGGCCCTGTTGCCGAAAGCGCCCCCAAGTGGCCGGATCCAGCTCCACCGCCATGGACCAGCCCCCCTGCTCATCCGGATCCTCCTGCAGGACTTGACCGTGCTCGTGCAGGCGGGCACGCCAGCGGCCCTCTCCCGGCGTCAGGTGGACCCGCAAACGGACGCGTTCGGCGCCCAGCTGCCGATCCAGCGCTTCCAGCAGCATAGGAATGCCGTCACCGGTATGCGCGGACAGCCAGACCCGCTCCGGCAGGCCGTCGGCATTGTGCAACACGGCCGGCCCGCGGTCCAGGCAATCGATCTTGTTGAAGACGGTGATGCACGGAATCTCGTCGGCGCCGATTTCCCGCAGCACCGCCGCCACCTGCTCCATTTGCGCCGCGTGCTCGGGATTGGCGGCATCCACCACGTGCACCAGCAGATCCGCCGCCGCCACCTCTTCCAAGGTGGCGCGGAAGGCGGCCACCAGCTGGTGGGGCAAATGGCGCACGAAGCCCACCGTGTCCGTCAGCACGACGTGCATGCCGCTGGGCAGGCTCAGGCGCCGCATGGTGGGATCAAGCGTGGCGAAGAGTTGATCTGCCGCCAGGACTTGCGCCTGGGTGAGGCGATTGAACAGGGTGGACTTGCCGGCATTGGTGTAGCCCACCAGGGAGACCGTGGTGATGGGCGCCCGCTGCCGGGCCCGGCGGCGCAACGCCCGCCCGGCCCGCACCTTTTCCAGGCGCTGCTTGAGGGTGCGAATGCGCTGCCCCAGCATGCGGCGATCCAGTTCGAGCTGGGTTTCACCCGGACCGCGCAGGCCGATGCCGCCGCGCTGGCGCTCCAGATGGGTCCAGCCGCGCACCAGACGCGTGCGCAGGTGCTCGAGCTGCGCCAGCTCCACCTGCAGCTGGCCCTCGTGGGTATGGGCGCGGCTGGCGAAAATGTCGAGAATCAGCCCCACGCGATCCAGGACCCGGCACGACAACTCGCGCTCCAGATTGCGTTCCTGCACCGGGCTGAGGGCGTGATTGAAGATCACCAAGTCCGCCTGCTGTTCCTGCACCAGCGCGCGGATTTCCGCGACCTTGCCCGAACCGATGAACAGGCCCGGATCCGGGTGGCTGCGACTGCCGGTCACCTCGCCCACGATCTCCGCCCCGGCGCTGAGGCTCAGCTGGCGCAGCTCCTCGACATCCTCCTGCTCTTCGCGCTGGCTGCTCAGGGCAATGTGGACGAGTACGGCACGGTTGCCGGCCTGGGGCCTGTCAAACAATCCTTACTCCTCGCTGCCGCTCGACCGCTCCCCTTCGCTGGGCATGGGCAGCCGCACGTCGCGACTCGGGACCACCGTGGAAATGGCGTGTTTGTAGACCATCTGGCTCACGGAATTGCGCAGCAGCACCACGAACTGATCGAAGGATTCGATGTAGCCTTGCAGTTTGATTCCGTTGACCAGGTAAATGGATACCGCAACATGTTCTCGACGAAGTAGGTTCAGAAAAGGATCCTGCAGGACCTGTCCTTTAGTAGCCATTTGTAGGTCATCTCCTCGTTTATATTATTTGGCTAATTGCCGCTGCCAAGCCGACGCTCTGATGCAAGCCTACGTTGTCCGACCTAGTGCATGGTTCTAGCAGTATGAAAGTCTAGCAGATTTTAATTTTTTTCCCTATTCCACTAAAAGGCCTATGGCTGCGCCGGCGGACTAGTGCTTGCGTTGCCAGCAAGCTTCGATCAGGGACAAGGCCGCAGCCAGCGGCTGGCCACCCTCGGCGACCGGCAAGAGGTGGCTTGCCGTTTCGCCCCGCAGCCAGGTCAGCTGCCGCTTGGCCAGCTGGCGGGTTGCCTGCACGGCCGCCGCGCTGGCCAGCTCGAGGGTCGTTTCCCCGCTCACGTAGGGCAACAACTGCCGGTATCCGACCGCGCGCATGGCGGGAAGTTCAGGACCGTAACCCTGGTGCCGCAAGGCAGCCACTTCATCCACGAAACCCGCCCGCAGCATGGCCGCGAAGCGCTCGGCAATGCGCTGGTACAGCAGCTCGCGGGGCGGCGCCAGCACCAGCTTCAGAAAGCGGTATTCCTGCGCTTGGCGGCCTTGCAGGGCCTGCCACTGGCTCAGGGTGCGTCCCGTCGACCGGAAGACCGCCAGCGCCCGCTGGATGCGCTGGCTGTCGTTGGGATGAATGCGCGCTGCGGCCAGCGGGTCGATCGCACTGAGCTGCCGGTGCAGCGCCGGCCAGCCCAGATGCCGACCTTCGGCGTCGAGCACCGCCCGCAGCGCTGGATCGACCTCGGGGATCTCGGCCAGCCCCTGTTCCAGCGCGCGGAAGTAGAGCCCGGTGCCGCCCACCAACACCGGCAGGCGACCCCGCGCGCGGCTCGCGGCCAGGCAGTCCAGCGCATCGCGGCGGAAATCGCCGGCGCAGTAGCTTTGATCCGGATCGCGAATGTCGATCAGGGCATGGGGATACTGCGCCAGGAGCTCGGGAGCGGGCTTGGCGGTGCCGATGTCCATCCGGCGATACACCAGAGCGGAATCCACGCTGATGAGATCCACCGGCAGGCGGGCCGCCAGGGCGACGGCCAGGTCGGTTTTGCCGCTGGCGGTCGGTCCCATCAGGAAAACGGCGGGGTAAGCGCTTTGCTCGGCCATCACATGGCCCTCAGCGGCCGCGCAGAAAGAGGCGATCCAGCTCCTCCAGGCTGAGCTGCACGTAAGTGGGCCGGCCGTGATTGCACTGGCCGGCGCGCGGCGTGCTTTCGATCTGGCGCAGGAGCGCGTCCATTTCCGCCAGCGTCAGGCGATGATTGGTCTTGACGGCCGCGCGGCAGGCGATGTTGGCCACCAGGCCGTTGAGCAGATCCTGGGCCTGGCGGCTGTCGCCGAACTCGCGCAGGTCCGCCAGCATCTCTTCGAAGAGGGCGCCCAGATCACGCCCCTGCAGCAGGCGCGGGACGCTGCGCACGGCGAGGCTGGTCGGACCCAGCGGCGTGCAGTCGAAGCCGGCCTCGGCAAAGAGCGCCTGGTGTGCCTCCCATAGGGCCATCTGCTCGGGCGTCAGCTGCACCCGCACGGGAATCAGCAGGTGCTGACTGGCCTGCCCGGTGCCCAAGGCCGCCTTGAGCTCTTCGTAAATGACCCGTTCGTGCGCCGCATGCTGATCCACCAGCACCACCCCAGCGGCATTCTGCGCCAGGATGAAGCGCTCATGCAGCTGGGCCACGGCGTGGCCCAAAGGATGGACCGGCGCATCTGGCGCGGGTGCGGTCGCCGCGGCCGGAATTTCCTGCATCGCCGGCGCCACCATGGTGGTCCAATAGCTGCTGCTGTCCTCCTGCAGCGCCAAGCTGCTCTGGACAGAGGCCGGCGCCCGGACCGGGACGGAGCCGCTGGAAACCGTGGATGCGGCGGCAACCGGCGGGGGCGCCACCGCCGCGGCGGCGCCCTGCGCCGGGACGGGACGGTAGTCCCCCAGCGCGTCGTGCAGCGTGCGGAACAGAAAATCATGCACCAGGCGGGCATCGCGGAAGCGCACCTCGTGCTTGGTGGGATGCACGTTGACGTCCACCGCCGCCGGGTCCAGTTCCAGGCAAAGGACGAAGGCAGGGTGGCGGCCCTTGAACAGCACGTCGGCAAAGGCTTGGCGCACGGCGTGGCCGACCACCTTGTCGCGCACCGGACGGCCGTTGACGAAGAAGTACTGGGCACCGCTGTTGGCCCGGTTGAAGGTTGGCAAACCGACCCAGCCGTGGAGGCGCAAGCCGAGATCCGCGTGCTCCAGATACAGGGATTCCTCCAGGAAGCCGGCGCCCAGGATCTCGGCCACGCGCCGGTGACGTGCTGCCTCGTCGGTGGCCGCGGCGAATTTGAGCTGGACGCGCTCGCCGTGCTGCAGGCGGAAAGCCACGTCAAAGCGGCTCAGGGCGGCGCTGCGCACCACTTCCTGCAGATGGAAGAACTCGGTGCGCTCGCCTTTGAGGAACTTGCGGCGCGCGGGAGTGTTGAAGAACAGATCGGCCACCTCGATGGTGGTCCCCACGGGATGGGCCGCGGGCGCCGCCGGCGCGATGTCGCCGCCCTGAGCCGTGATCTGCCGCCCTTCCAGGCTGGCCTCGCTGCGGGTGGCAAGCCGCAGGCGGGACACCGAAGCGATGGCCGGCAGCGCCTCGCCGCGAAAGCCGTAGCTGCTGATGCGCTCCAGGTCGTCGGCCTGGCGGATCTTGCTGGTGGCATGGCGGGCCAGGCACAGGGGCACGTCCTCAGGGTCGATGCCGTGGCCGTTGTCGCGCACGCGAATCAGGCGCAGCCCGCCCTCCTCGGCCCAGATCTCCACCTGATCGGCACCGGCATCCAGGCTGTTTTCCAACAACTCCTTCAGCACGGACGCGGGGCGTTCCACCACCTCGCCGGCGGCGATCTGGTTGATCAGCTGCGAGGGTAGCAGATGGATGCGGGAAGCGGACATGGGTGCAGGCGCGGCGGTTAGCCGACTCGGCTCAAGGGACAAGCAATTTTTGACCAGCCATCACCTGATCGGTTCGCAGGGCATTCACTTCCTGCAGCTTGGCGATGCTCACCGAGTACAGGCGGGCGATGCTGGACAGGGTCTCACCCACCCGCACCCGGTGCGTCCGGACATCCCGCTCACTCGGGCCGGCCGCCTGCAGGCGCGGCCCCTCGGCCTTGGCCAGGCGGCTCGCCGCCGGCAGCGGCAGGGCCCGGCCGTGGCGCGCCATGTATTGGCCGATGCCGAGGAAGATGGCTTCGGCGATCTGCTCCTGATAAGCCGGGTTGGTCAGCAGCTGCTCCTCGTCCGGGTTGGTGATGAAGCCGGTCTCCACCAGGACGGAAGGCACGTCCGGCGACTTCAACACCACAAAGCCGGCTTCGCCGAAGCGGCTCCGGTGCAGATGGGAGATCTGTCCCAACTGCCCCAGCACGCTGGTGGCCAGGCCCTGACTGTCGTTGATGGTGGCGGTCTGCGACAAATCCAGCAGCACCGAGGCCAGGACGTTGTCCTTGTCGGCGATCTTGACGCCGCCCACCAGGTCGGCCTGGTTTTCCTTGTTGGCCAGCATGGCGGCGGCCTGATCGCTGGCACCCTTGCGTGACAGTGTATAGACGCTGGCGCCGCGGGCAGAGGCGTTGACGGCGGCGTCCGCGTGGATGGAGATGAAGAGATCCGCGCCGACGCGGCGCGCCTTTTTGGTGCGGTCCCAGAGGGTCACGAAATAATCGCCGTCCCGGGTCAGGAAGGGGCGCATGCCGGGTGTTTGGGCGATACGCCGCGCCAATGCCCGGGCAATGGCCAGGGTCACGTTTTTTTCATAGGCGCCGTTGGGGCCGATGGCGCCCGGGTCCTCGCCGCCATGGCCGGCATCGATGGCGATCAGCCAGGGGCGGCCGGCATTGATAGTGGAGTAGGACGGTGCCGGCTTGTCCTGCTCCAAGTCTCCCAGCAAGGCCTTGATGGCGGCTTCGCGCGCCTTCTGGTCGCTGCTCATGTCCACCCCGGTCTTCTCGGAACCGGCCGGCACCTCGCCTTCGGTCTTGCCGGCCGGCGCCGCACTGGGTGCCGTTTCGCGCGGCTTCAGATCCAGCACCAGGCGATGACCGTAGGGCCCGGTCGGGCGCAGCAGAAAGGCGGAGCCGTCCAGGGGCACCAGGGTATCAATGGCGACGCTAACCACATCGCCGGGGCCGGGCAGGCGGCGCAGGGCACGCACGTACTTGTTGCCCGCGCCGATGAGCGGCAGATCTGCCGCGAAAGTCGCATCTTTGACGGTGAGGATCACCTGATCGTCGCTCTCCTGCACGGAAAAGCGCACGGCATCGGCCAGATCGAAGACTAGCCGCGCCTTGTCCGGGGCCTCCCAGAAGCGGGCGCGCTGCATGTCGACCGCAGCCACCGCATCCTGTGCCGTCATGGCGAAGGTGAACAAAAGCAGAAGAAAAAGGAGGTATAGTTGCTGTTTCATCCGTTTTCCTCCCTAGAGCCAGCCGGCCCCCCTGGCGCTGGCGTGCAGCAGGGACACGCGATGGGCATCCGCGCGCGCATCCAATTGCAAATGCAGATCCGGCGCGGGCAGCGCGCCGGCGGCCCGTTCCGGCCATTCGATCAGGCACAAAGCCCGGGCGTTAAGATAGTCACGGAAGCCCAGCATGTCCAGTTCCTCCGGATCGCTCAGGCGATACAGATCGAAGTGGTATACCGGCCCCCGCGCCGTCTCGTAGGGCTCGACCAACGTGTAGGTCGGGCTCTTGCTGCGCCCCGTGAAACCATGACCCGTCAGGATGCCACCGGCGAGGGTGGTCTTGCCCGCCCCCAGGTCGCCGCTCAGGTAGATCAGGCCGCCATCGACGATGCGCCGCCCCAGCGCTTCGCCCCAGCGGCGCATGTCCTCGGCCGTGGCAATCTCCCAGCTTCTCAAGGCTTCGTTTTGCCCAGCAGGGCCCGCAGGACGTCGGAACGGGTGATGATGCCGAGCAGGCGCTTGTCGTGGTCCACCACGGGCAAGGCATGCACGTGGCTTTGGGACAGCTTCTCCGCCACCGAATCCACGTCCTCGTCCGCTTCGGCATACACCAGGTTGACGCTGGCGAGCTGCTGCGCCGTGGTGGCGGTGGATTTGCGCAGGTCATCGGCAAACTCCTTGTAGCCACCCAGCGGAATGAAGCTGTCGAGGATGGTGATCACCGTCGGCAGATGCACCTTGCGCGTGGCATCGATGAGATCCTCCTGGCTGATCATGCCCTGCACCCTGCCGGCGCCGTCGACGACCGGCACGCTGTGATGCCCAACGCGCAACAGCACCTCGGCAACGGCATCGACGCTGTCGTCCGTCTTTACGCTGACTACCTGGGCGGTCATGATGTCGCGGGCTACTGCCATAATTGTCTCCTTCAAGTGCGGGGCGCCGAGGTCACTGCGTCCAGGGCCTCGGCCAGAGTGGCCAGAATGCGGTCGATTTCCTCGGCGGTGATGCTCAAAGGCGGCATGAGCACGAGAGTGTCCCCCAAAGGACGAGTATAGACGCCGCGCTCGATGGCGGCACGGCTGATGGCATACTCCACCCGCTCGCCATAGGGGTAGGCGCTCCCCGTCGACTTGTCCGCCACCACCTCGATGCCGACCATGAGACCGAACTGGCGCACCGCGCCGACGTGGGGGTGCTGCCAGAACGCTGCCAAGCCATCATGCAGATGCCGGATCCTGCCCGCCAGCCGCTCGAGGATCTGTTCGTCCTCGAAAATCTGCAGATTCTCCAATGCCACTGCGCAGGCCAGCGGGTTGCCGGTGAAGGTATGGCCGTGATAGAACTGCCGCGTCTCGCCGAATTCGCCGAGGAAGGCGTCGTAGATCCGCTGCGTCGTCAGGGTGGCGGCCAGCGGCAGATAGCCGCCGGACAGGCCCTTGCCCAGCGCCATCAGATCCGGGCGGACCGCTTCGTGCTCGCAGGCGAAGAGACGTCCGGTACGGCCGAAGCCGGTGGCCACTTCGTCAAGAATGAGCAGTACGTCATGGCGATCGCACAGCGCCCGCGCGCCCGCCAGGATGCCCTTGGGAAAGGGCAGCAGGCCGGCCGCGCCCTGAATGCCGCTTTCCATGACCAGGGCGGCGATCTCCCCGCCGCGCTCGCGCAACATCTCTTCCAGGCGCTGCAGCCAGGCCGCCGTGGCCGCCGGCTGGTCCCAGTCGCGCGCGCCGAACAGGGCGCGGGCCAGGCCATAGGGGCTGGGCAGGCGGTCGGCATGGAAGAGCAGATCCTGATAGACGTTGTGGAAAAGATCCATGCCGCCCACCGACACCGCGCCCACCGTGTCGCCGTGATAGGCGTTGTCCAGGGTCAGGAAGCGCCGCTTCTCCGGCCTGCCGCTGTTGCGCCAGAAGTGGAAGGCCATCTTGACGGCGATTTCCACCGCCTCGGCACCGTCTTCCGAATAGAACACCCGCTCCAGTCCCGCCGGGGCGAGTTCTGCCAGACGTTTGGCGAGCAGGATGGCCGGCGGGTTGCTGGCACCCAGGGTGGTGCTGTGCGCCACCCGCCCCATTTGCGCCTGCAGGGCGGCATCCAAGCGCGGATGACGGTGGCCGTGCACATTGCACCAGAGGCTGGATATGGCATCCAGATAGGCCTTGCCGTCCAGGTCGTAAAGGTAGTTGCCCGCGCCGCGCGCGAAGATCACGTTGTCCTCGCGGGCATAGACCTGCATCTGGGTGAAGGGATGCCAGAAGTAGCGCTTGTCCCAGGCGGCCAGTTGCTCTTTGTCCCAGGACGCGTCCGCCGGCTGCATTGCCGAAGCGGGTTGATGTTCTTGTGTCACGCTCATTGTTCCTTTAGCAAACCGGCCAGACTATCGATCAGATCGCGGGCCAGCAGGCTGGTCTGACCGCAGTGCGCGGCCGCCACATCGCCAGCCCGGGCATGCAGGCAGACGCCGAAGCAGGCGGCGGCCCACGGGTCCATGCGCTGGCCCAGCAGAGCCGACAGTATGCCGGTCAGCGCATCGCCCATGCCGCCGCTGGCCATGCCGGGATTGCCCAGCTCGCAACGGGCCAGCCGCTCGCCATCGCTGAGCAGGGTCTGGTGGCCCTTGAGCACGCAGATGCACCGGTAGCGCCGGGCGATCCGGCGCACGGCGGCGGCGCGATCCGCCTGCACGGCGATGGTGTCGCAGCCCAGCAGGCGGGCGGCCTCGCCGGGGTGCGGCGTCAGCAGGCGCACGGGGCCCGCCGGCAAAAGCGCGGGCCCGCGGATGGCCAGCAGATTGAGGGCATCGGCATCCCACACCTGCGGCGCGTCCAGGCCGGCCGCCTCCTCCACCAGCGTGTGGGAGCCGAGCCCGGTCCCCAGGCCGGGACCGACGGCCAGCACCACGCCGGGACGGTTCCACTGCCGCAAGGTCCCCGGCCAGTCCCGGGCCATGGCTTCGGGCACCCAGGCGGCCAAATGAGCACGGCTGTCCGGGTGGCAGGCCACCGTCACCAGGCCGGCGCCGCAACGGTAGGCCGCCAGGGCCGCCAGAGCCGCCGCGCCGCCCATGCCGCTGGCGCCGCCCAGCACCAATACGTGGCCATAATCGCCCTTGTGGCTGTCGGCACGGCGCGGGGGCAGGCCTGTCAGCGCCGGCCAACGCAGGGTCTCGGATGTGGAAGTGAACGGCTCGGGCATGGTTCCTCCGGCAACACGCTCGCACGCAGGCCGGCAGCTGGGCTTTGCTTCATTAGAAACGGTCGGCAAAACCCCTGTCAACGGGGCGACTCCATCGGATCAGATGCAGCACTCAGCGCGGCCGGGTAATGTCTTCCTCGGGATAGGCGCCGATCTTGTGCATGCTCAGGTCGGCGCCGTCGTATTCCTGTTCCTGGCTCAAACGGATGCCCACCAGGCGCTTGATCGCCCCGTAGACCACGAAGCCCGCCGCCACGGCGATCAGCACGCCCAATCCGGTGCCCAGCAGCTGGGAGAGCAGACTCACGCCGCCGCGACCGCCCAGGAAGGTCTGGCCGAAGATGCCGGCGGCGAGCCCGCCCCACAGGCCGGCCACACCGTGCAGCGGCCAGACGCCGAGCACGTCGTCGATGCGCCAGCGGTACTGCTGCAATACGAAGACCTTCACGAAGACCGCGCCCGCCACCGCGCCGATGAACAGGGCGGCAATCGGGTGGACCACGTCGGAGCCGGCGCAAATGGCCACCAGGCCGGCCAAGGCGCCGTTGTGGGCGAAGCCGGGATCGTTGCGGCCGAGCAGCAGGGCCGTGAGCAGGCCGCCCACCATGGCCATGAGCGAGTTCAAGGCCACCAGGCCCAGCGCCGCCGCCACATGCTGGGCGCTCATGACGTTGAAGCCGAACCAGCCGACCACCAGGATCCAGGAGCCCAGCGCCAGGAAAGGGATGTTGGAGGGTGGAATGGCATGCACCTCGCCATTCCTGCCGTAGCGGCCGCGGCGCGCACCCAGGTGCAGCACCGCCATCAGCGCGATCCAGCCGCCCATGGCGTGCACCACCACGGAACCGGCAAAGTCGTGAAAAGCGGCGCCGAAGTGGTGGGCGAGCCAGTCCTGCAGGCCGAAGTGGCCGTTCCAGGCCAGCCCCTCGAAGAAGGGATAGACCAGCCCCACCAGGATGGCGGTGGCCAGCAGCTGCGGATAGAAGCGCGCGCGCTCGGCGATGCCGCCGGAAATGATGGCGGGAATGGCCGCGGCGAAGGTCAGCAGAAAGAAAAACTTGACCAGTTCAAAGCCATGATCATGGGCCAGCAGCGCATTGGCATTGGCGAAAAAGGTGACGCCGTAGGCTACCCAGTAGCCCACGAAAAAGTAGGCGATGGTGGACATGCCGAAATCGGCGATGATCTTGACCAGGGCATTGACCTGGTTCTTGCGCCGCACCGTGCCGACTTCGAGGAAGGCGAAGCCCGCATGCATGGCGAGCACCATGACCGCGCCCATCAAGACGAAAAAGACATCGCCGCCCTGCAGGGCGGCCTGGAAATCCGGCATGGGATCACCCGACTCAGGAAGTACTCGGAATTTATATGTTCTTGTAATCTCGACCCGGTCAGGGCTCGATTGCGCGCCGTCCGCTCAGAGCGCTGCTCAAAGTGCCGCGATCGACGAATTCCAGCTCGCCGCCCACCGGCACGCCGTGGGCGATGCGGGTGGCGCGCAACCCGTGGCGCTGCACCAGATCGGCCAGGAAATGGGCGGTCGCCTCGCCTTCCACGGTGGGATTGGTGGCGAGAATCACTTCTTCGAAGCCGCCCTCGTCCAGCAGGCGCTCGAAGCGGTCCAGATGCAGCGCCTCCGGGCCGATGCCGTCCAGGGGCGAGAGGTGACCCATCAGCACGAAATAATAGCCATCGAAGGCGCCGGTGGCCTCGATGGCCGACACGTCCGCCGGGGTCTCCACCACGCACAGGAGCTTGGGATTGCGGCGCGCCGACTGGCAGATGCCGCACAGCGGCGCATCGCTCAAGTTGTTGCAGCGCTCGCAGTGGCGCACCACCTGGTCGGCATGGGCCAGCGCCGATGCCAGCTCGCCCATGACCGGTCGCTTGCGCTCCAGCAGGGCGTAGGCCATCCGCCGCGCCGAGCGCGGCCCTACGCCGGGCAGCTGCCGCAGCGCCTGCACGAGCGCTTCGATGACGGGGACGGTATAGGCCAAGGGCAACGCCTCCTCAGAAGGGCAGGTTCATCCCGGGAATGTTCAGGCCGCCGGTCAGGGAAGCCATCTTGTCCGCCGCAGTCTTTTCCGCTTGGCGTACCGCATCGTTGAAGGCCGCGGCCACCAGGTCCTCCAGCATCTCCTGATCCCCCTCCTGCAGCAGGCTGGGATCGATGCTGACACGGCGCACGTCGTTGCGGCAGGTCATGACCACCTTGACCATGCCGCCGCCGGCTTGGCCGGTGACCTCCATCTGCGCCAGCTCTTCCTGGGCGCGCTTCATGTTTTCCTGGATCTTCTGGGCCTGCTTCATGATATTGCCCAAGCCGCCTTTCATCATGGCACTCCTCCATTCATCTCACAATTCAGGTGCAGCGCGCTATTCCTTGGGTTCGACTTTAACAAGGTCGCCGCCGAAAGTCTCCAGGATGGCCTGCACCGTGGGATCCTGCCGAACGGCAGCCTCCGCCGCCTGCTGCCGCCGCTCGCGCTCCGCTGCCTGTTGCTGGGCCGGAGTCGCCGCCGGCGCCGATCCGCTGCCCAGCCGGGTAAAGCGCAGCCGGGGCAGCACACCGAAATACTCCTTGAGGGCGCGCTCCATGGCCGGCTTGAACTTGCCGCCCTCCAGCATGGCGCTGTGACTGGGGGCCAGCGCAATGGTCACCGCCTCCGACGTGAACTCCTGGGCGACCGAATGATCCAACACCGCCCGCCACAGGGGACTCAGGTTCAGGGATTGGATCACGCGCGCCCAGCCGAGCTCGCCGGCTGCCGCGGCGGGAGCCCGGGGCGTGGCGTCCGCAGCGGGCTGTCCGGCATCGCCTTGCGCTCCGCGCGCCGGGGCTGACACCCCCTGCCCTGCCGGCGTCGGTGCCGGCGAGGGCGCCTGCCGCTGGGCCGCAGGAGATGGTTCGCGGGCGGCGCCATTGCTGCGGGGGTAGGCGGCAGCGCCTGGCTCACGCACGGGCACCGCGCCTGCCGCTGCCGGGGCGCTGTCGTCGCCGTGCGGATGAAAGGCCAGCATCCGCAAAAATGCCATTTCCAGCCCCAGGCGGGCATCCGGTGAAAGGTGCAGATCGCGGCGCGCCAGCAGGGCGATCTGATAGTAAAGCTGCAGGTCCGCCGGCGCCACGGCCGCCGCCAGCCGGTCCAGGCGCTCCGCTTCCAGCGGGTCGTCCCCGGCGCCGTGGCGCACGACTTGGCGCATGGCCGCGGCATGCAGCGCCTGCAGCAGCTCGTCCAGCAGAGCCACCGGGTCGCGTCCCAGATTGATCAGCTGGTCGAGGGCGGCGAAGAGCGGCTGGGGGTCGCGAGCGGCCAAGGCATCCAGCAGGTCGAAGATCATGCCGCGGTCCGCTTGCCCAAGCATGTCCACCACCGCCTCGCGCCGCACTTCGCCGCCGCCGTGCACGATGGCTTGGTCCAGCAGGCTGAGCGCGTCGCGCAGGCTGCCGTCGGCCGCCCGTGCCAGCAGCGCCAGCGCGGCGGCGTCGAAGGGCACCTGCTCCGCCTGCAGAATGTGGGCCATGCGCTCGCGGATCAGCGCGGGATCCAATCGACGCAGGCTGAAGTGCAGGCAGCGGGACAGCACCGTCACCGGCAGCTTTTGCGGGTCGGTGGTGGCGAGCAGGAACTTGACGTGCGGCGGGGGTTCCTCCAGGGTTTTCAGGAGGGCGTTGAAGCTGTGGCTGGACAGCATGTGCACCTCATCGATGAGGTACACCTTGTAGCGGCCCACGGTGGGCGCGTACTGGACGTTTTCGAGCAGTTCGCGGGTGTCGTCCACCTTGGTGCGGCTGGCGGCGTCCACTTCGATCAGATCGACGAAGCGCCCCTCCTCGATCTCCATGCAGGCGCTGCACACGCCGCAGGGCGTGCTGCTCACGCCCTGCTCGCAATTGAGGCACTTGGCCAGCAGGCGGGCCACGGTGGTCTTGCCGACGCCGCGGGTGCCGGTGAACAGGAAGGCATGGTGCAGGCGCCCGGACTCCAGGGCGTGGGACACGGCCCGCACCACGTGCTCCTGGCCCACGTAGTCCGCGAACTGCTGCGGCCGCCACTTGCGGGCTAGGGCGAGGTAGTGCTGCATCAGGAATGGACCATCAAGGGAGTGGCGGCTCGGACCAGCCGCACCCCGGCACATGGATCAGCTGCTGCCGCTGCTCCCTTCCGGGCCTGACGGGGTTCACAACCTACCATTGCGAGGGGACCGGTCTTCGCCGCCATTGATCGGTTAAGCCTGCAGTGAAACAAACGGAAATTTGGCGGAGAGGGTGGGATTCGAACCCACGGTACCCTTTTGGAGTACACAGCATTTCCAGTGCTGCACCTTCGGCCGCTCGGTCACCTCTCCAGATGTGGAGCTATAGAAGCTTACTCCATACAGGCCCGGCGGGCAATCCCCAATCCGGCCCGCCCTAGGGCGCAGGCACGCAAGGCCAGTCGCTCCGCTGGCACATGAGTGCGGCGAAATCGGCCGCGGGCAGCGGCTGGCTGAAGAAAAAACCCTGGTAGGCATCGCATCCATATTCTTGCAGCCAATGCAGCTGCGCTTCCGTTTCCACGCCTTCGGCCAGGATTTTCCGCCCCAGGCTGTGGCCCAGGTCGATGATGGCCCTGACGATGCCGGCGTCGCTGGCATCGGTGCCGAGATTGCGCACGAAGGCGGGGTCGATCTTGAGAACGTCGACGGGAAAATGCTTCAAGCAGCTCAGAGAGGCCTGGCCGGAGCCGAAATCATCAAGGGAGATGCGCACCCCTCTTTGCCGCAGCGCGCGCAGGGCGGCAAGAATCTCATCGCCGCTGCAGGCGAGCAAATCCTCCGTCAGCTCCAGCTCCAGCCACTCCGGATCGGCGCCCGTGGCCTTCAGGGTTTCTTCGACCAGGGCCACCAGATTGCCCCGCTTGAACTGGTGGGCCGACAAATTGACCGCCATGCGCAGAGCCGGCAACCCGACTGCCCGCCAATCCTGCATCTGCGCGCAGGCGTTGTGCAGCACCCACTCGCCGATGGGCACGATCAGGCCGCTTTCTTCGGCCACTGCCATGAATTGCGCCGGCGCCAGCAAGCCGAACTCCGGATGCTGCCAGCGCAGCAGCGCCTCCACGCCCGTAATGCGGCCACTTTCCAGCTCCACCTGCGGCTGGTAGAACAGCAGGAACTCCCGGCGCTCCAGTGCGTGGCGCAGCCCGTTTTCCAGGCTCAGGCGCTGCAGCGTCTGGGCATTCATGTCCGGCGTGTAGAACTGATAGTTGTTCCGCCCCCGCTCCTTGGCGCGGTACATGGCGGTGTCGGCATGCTTCAGCAGATCGTCCGTGGATTGGCCATCCTCGGGGTAAAAGGTGATCCCTACGCTGCTGGTGACGAAGACCTTGCGCTCGCCCAGCTGAAACGGCCTGGACAGGGCTTCCAGGATTTTTCTGGCCACCAGCGCCGCGTCCCGGACCTGGCTCATGTCCGGCAGAATCACGGTGAACTCGTCGCCGCCCAGGCGCGCCACCGTGTCGCCCTCACGCACGCAGGAGCGCAGCCGTTCCGCGACCGCCTGCAGCAGCAGGTCGCCGACATGGTGGCCGAGAGTATCGTTGATCAGCTTGAAATGATCCAGGTCGAGAAACAGCAGCGCCAGCATCTGCTCGCTGCGCTTGGCGCGAGCGATGCCCTGCTGCAGCCGGTCCTGGAACAGGAGGCGGTTGGGCAGCCCGGTAAGTCCGTCATGATGGGCCAGATGGCGGATGTGGGCCTCGGCCTGCTTGCGGGCGCTGATGTCTTCCTGAATGGCAACAAAGTGCGTGACCTTGCCCTGCTCGTCCAGCAGTGGCGTGATGATCTCGTTGACGGTGTACCGCTCGCCGTCCTTGCGACGCTCCGTCACCTCGCCCTGCCACACCTGACCGGCCAGAATAGTCTCCCAGAATGCCCGGTAAAAGGCCGAGTCCTGTTGCCCGGACTTGAGCAGGCGTGGCGTCTGGCCCACGGCTTCAGCGGCCGTGTAGCCGCTCAGGCGGGTGAAGGCTTGGTTCACCCACTGGATGCGTCCCTCGCGATCGGTAATGAAGATGGCATTCGCCGCCGAAACCATGGCGGCCCTTTGCAGCCGCAGCTGCTGTTGATCCTGGGCGATGCGCAGCGCCACGCTGATGCGCGAGGCCAAGTCCTCCAGCTGATGAACCGTCGCCGCGTCGAAAGCGCCAGGATGAGGGGAATACAGATTGAGCGCGCCAAGCACCTGGCGCTTGATGCGCAGGGGCACGGCGATGGACGAGCGGAAACCATACCGGTCGGCGCGTCCCTGCCACAACCGGTAAGCCGGCTTGCGCGCATCCATGTGCTGGGTTTTGCCGCTGCGGATGGCGCATCCCGTCGGACCCTGCCCGGCCGGCGTATCGTCCCAGCGCACCTCGAGGCCGTCAACGTACTCGCTGGCCTCCCCGGCATGGGCACGGATGTGCACCGCGCCATCCGCGTCCTTCATCCCGATCCAGGCCAGCGGATAGGCGAAAAGCTCCGCCAGGCGGGCGCAGGCGAAAACCAGGAGCTGTTCCTCCGTCTGGCCATCCAGCACCCTCTGGTCGATTTCGTGCAGCAAGGCGTCGGTGGCCTCGCGCCGCTGGCGCGCGGTAATGTCCCGACCGATGGCGAGCAGCCCCTTGCGGCTGCCGTCCTCGTTGAAAAGGGGCACCTTGATGACGTCGAAGACGCGGGCCGGGGCCTCAGGATGCGGCAGGACCTGCTCGCCACGCCAGGGCTCAGCAACGCTGGCAGTCTGCCAAGCCTCCTCGTCGGAAGCCGCGTAAGCGGCCAGGGCATCACGGTAGAACGGCAGCAGACCTCCGATTTCCTGGTCCGTCAGCCCCTGGTACTGCATTTCCTCCAAGCCAAACAAAGCCAAGCCGGCGCGATTGACCAGCTGCCAGCGCCCGGCGCCGTCCTTGAAAAAAATGCTGTCCGGCGAGGTATCCACGAAAGTACGCAGGCGCGCTTCGCTCTCCTGCAACGCCCGGCGGGCCCGCTTGCGCTCGCTGATGTCGTGAAAGGAAATGATGGTGGCCACCACCTGCCCATCCTCGACGAGCGGAGTGGCCGTGTAGCTGACCGGCATGAAGCTGCCGTCCTTGCGCACGTAGATGTCGTCATGGTTTTGCCGGGGGGCCCCGGCCGCCATGGCTTGGTGCGCGGGACAGTTTGCCGCGGGTGCGGGGCTGCCGTCGGGCTTGCGGTGATGAATGGATTGATGGAGGTCGCAGCCGATCAGTTCGTGCGGCGCCCAGCCCAGGAGCTGGCTGGCCTGGCGATTCATGAACCGTAGGCGGCCCTGCAGATCCATGATGAGCACGCCTTCGCCCAAGGCCATCATGCCTTCGATGAGCCTGCTGGCGGGGATTTCAGAATTCATGCCATTGTTTCATGCGGGAAACGATGCGGATTGCGCGGTCAAGGAGGCCCGCCGGCAAGGGCCCATGCAATATATATTGGTTATTAATGTAGACGAGTTCCGGCACTTGCACAAACGCCAAAGGGCATGCGCCATGGCCGGAGTATTGGCAAAAGAGACAGGCTGCGACGGTTGCCCCAGGCACCCCGGGGCGTTCAGCGCGTTGCGGCGTTACTTGACCACCTGCACGAAGATCTCGCCGCGTTTGATCATGCCGAGCTCCATGCGCGCCCGTTCCTCGATGGCGCCGACGCCGCTGCGCAGGTCCTGCACTTCGGCGGCCAGACGGGCGTTGCGTTCATTCAGGCGGACATTTTCCACCTGCTGCCACTTCAGCTCCTGACGCAGCTGGAAAACGGTCCACCAGCTGCCTTCCGCAAACCAGAGGGGATACTGCAGCACCACCAGGATGGCGAGCAGGGTCAGGTTGACTACATTGAGCAGGCGCATGGCGTGCCTCGAAGCAAAAGGCGCTCCCGCGCGAAGCGGGAGCGTTCGGGTCTTCCTATAATCTAGCCCAAATTATAGAAAGTGCTACGGCCCGGATAGACGGCATTGCGGCCAAGCTGCTCCTCGATGCGCAGCAGCTGGTTGTACTTGGCCAGACGATCGGTGCGCGACAGGGAGCCGGTCTTGATCTGGCCACAGCCGGTAGCCACCGCCACATCGGCAATGGTGGCATCCTCGCTCTCGCCGGAGCGGTGCGACACCACCGCCGTGTAGCGGTGCTGCTTGGCCAGCTCGATGGCCGCCAGGGTCTCGCTCAGGGTGCCGATCTGGTTGAGCTTGATCAGGATGGAATTGGCAATGCCCTGCTCGATGCCGCGGCGCAGGATCTCGGTGTTGGTGACGAAGAGGTCATCGCCCACCAGCTGCACGCGCTGGCCCAGGCGCTCGGTCAGGAGCTTCCAGCCGGCCCAGTCGTTCTGGTCCATGCCGTCCTCGATGGTCACCAGCGGATAGCGGTCCACCCAAGAAGCCAAGTAGTCCACGAACTCCGCGGCGCTCAGGGCGCGCTTTTCGCTGGCCAGCTGGTACTTGCCGTCCTGGTAGAACTCGCTGGAGGCCACGTCCACGCCGAGGAGCACGTCCTGGCCCGGCTGGTAGCCGGCGGCGGCGATGCCTTCCATGATGAGCTCCAGAGCCGCCTCGTTGGAGGGCAGATCGGGGGCGAAGCCGCCCTCGTCGCCCACGGTGGTGGCCAGGCCGCGCTTGTGCAGCACCTTCTTCAGGGCATGGAAGACCTCGGCGCCCATGCGCAGGGCCTCGGAGAAGCTGGGCGCACCGACCGGCAGGATCATGAACTCCTGCATGTCCACGGCGTTGTCGGCGTGGGCGCCGCCGTTGATGATATTCATCATGGGCACGGGCAGGGTCAGCGGCCCCAGGCCGCCCAGGTAGCGGTACAAGGGCTGGCCGAGTTCGGCGGCGGCGGCATGGGCAACAGCCAGGGATACGGCCAGGATGGCGTTGGCGCCCAGGCGCGACTTGGTGGGCGTGCCGTCCAGCTCGATCAAGGTGCGGTCGATGTCGGCCTGCTCGAAAACTTCCAGGCCCAGCAGAGCTTCGGCAATCTCGCCGTTGACGTTGGCCACCGCCTTGCGCACGCCCTTGCCGCCGTAGCGGGCGTCGCCGTCGCGCAGCTCCACCGCCTCGCGCTCGCCGGTCGAGGCGCCGCTTGGCACGATGGCGCGGCCCATGGCGCCGCTTTCCAGGAAGATTTCCGCCTCCACGGTGGGGTTGCCGCGCGAATCCAGCACTTCACGGGCATGAACGTCGATGATTGCAGCCATGTTGTCTCCGGTTTCCCTTTGTTTTTCCAGTTAAGCGGTCGTTCTTGTGTTTATCGGGACACCCTCAGCCGGCGGCAAGCGCGTTTTCCGCCAGCGGGCGCGCCTTGACCGCCCGATCGATGACCTGCAAGGTTTCCAGCAGGTCGGCCATCATCCCGAGGGGCCAGGCGTTGGGCCCGTCGGACAGGGCGCAGGCCGGGTCGGGATGGGTTTCCATGAAGAGCCCTGCGACCCCGGCGGCCACTGCCGCGCGCGCCAGCACCGGCACGAATTCCCGCTGCCCGCCCGACTTGTCGCCCTGGCCGCCGGGCAGCTGCACGGAATGGGTGGCGTCGAAGACCACCGGGCAGCCGGTGTCGCGCATCACCGCCAGCGAACGCATGTCCGACACCAGATTGTTGTAGCCGAAGGACACGCCGCGCTCGCAGACCATGATCTGCTGATTGCCGGTAGTGCGCGCCTTTTCCACCACGTTCTTCATGTCCCAGGGCGCCAGGAACTGGCCCTTCTTGATGTTGACCGGCTTGCCGGCCGCCGCCACCGCATGGATGAAATTGGTCTGGCGGCACAGGAAGGCGGGCGTCTGCAGCACGTCCACCACGGCGGCGGTCGGCGCGATCTCGTCAATCTCGTGCACATCGGTGAGCACCGGCACGCCGATCTCGCGGCGCACCTTATCCAGGATCTTG
This sequence comes from Thermithiobacillus tepidarius DSM 3134, assembly GCF_000423825.1. Lineage (NCBI taxonomy): Bacteria > Pseudomonadati > Pseudomonadota > Acidithiobacillia > Acidithiobacillales > Thermithiobacillaceae > Thermithiobacillus > Thermithiobacillus tepidarius. Next base: position 233,868 of record NZ_KE384096.1, on the reverse strand, counting down.
AGCCCGGCATCCAGGCCCGGCCCGCGGAAGGAGCGCTCGGAGGAGCGGTTGGCCTTGTCGAAGGAGCTTTTGTAGATGAAGGGAATGCCCAGGCGCGCGGTGATTTCCTTGAGCTGCCCGGCGGTGTCCAGGGCCAGGGCCTCCGACTCGATGACGCAGGGGCCGGCAATCAGGAAAAAGGGCTGCGCCAGGCCGACCTCGAAACCACACAAGTTCATGATGCGCCTCGCTGCGCCCGTTGGGCCATGGCGGCCCGGATGAAGGCCTCGAAGAGGGGGTGGCCGTGACGGGGCGTACTGGTGAATTCGGGATGGAACTGGCAGGCCAGGAACCAGGGGTGATCGGGTAGCTCGACCATTTCCACCAGCTGGCCGTCCTCGGAGGTGCCGGATATGCGCAGGCCGGCCTGGGTCAGGGCGTCGCGGAAACGGTTGTTGAATTCGAAGCGATGCCGATGGCGCTCCAGCACGCGCTCGCCGCCGTAGACCCGGGCCGCCAGGCTGCCGGCCTCCAGCTTGCAGGCCTGCTCGCCCAGGCGCATGCTGCCGCCCAGGTTGCCGCCGGCCTCCCGGTAGGCGATTTTGCCCTCGGGCGTGTTCCACTCGGTCATCAGGGTGATCACCGGTGCCGGCGTTTCGGGCTGGAACTCGGCACTGGCGGCATCGCTCAGGCCCGCCACGTGGCGGGCGAACTCCACCACTGCCATCTGCATCCCCAAGCAGATGCCGAGATAGGGCACCCGCCGTTCGCGGGCATAGCGGATGGCCGCAATCTTGCCTTCGATGCCGCGGCTGCCGAAGCCGCCGGGCACCAGAATGGCATCCGCTTCACCGAGCAAAGCCTCGGCACCTTCGCTTTCGATCTGCTCGGCATCCACGTACAGCAGCCGGGCCTTGACCCGGTTGCGGAAGCTGGCGTGATTCAGCGCTTCGGACAGGGACTTGTAGGATTCGGTCAGGCCGACGTACTTGCCGACCAAGGCGATGCGCACCTCGCCCTCGGGGTGCTCCATGGCGTCGATGATGCCTTCCCAGACCGACAGATCCGGCGCCGGCGCCTGCAGGCCGAGGCGCTCCACGACGATGTCGTCCAGTCCCTGCTCGTGCAGCAGCAAAGGAATGCGGTAGATGGTGTCCGTGTCCACCGCCGAGATCACCGCCCGCTCCGGCACGTTGCAGAAAAGCGCGATCTTGGCGCGATGATCCGCGGGCACCGGCCGGTCGCCGCGGCACAGCAGCACGTCCGGTTGGATGCCGATCTCGCGCAGGTCGCGCACCGAGTGCTGGGTCGGCTTGGTCTTGATCTCGCCGGCGGAGGCGATGTAGGGCACCAGGGTCAGGTGCACGAAAAGGGTGTTCTCGCGCCCCTCCTCCACCGCCATTTGGCGAATCGCCTCCAGGAAGGGCTGCGACTCGATATCGCCCACCGTGCCGCCCACCTCGATCAGCGCCACGTCCGCGCCTTCGGAGCCGGCCTTGATGCGCCGCTTGATTTCGTCGGTGATGTGCGGGATCACCTGCACGGTGCCGCCCAAGTAGTCGCCGCGCCGCTCCTTCTCGATCACGCTCTGGTACACGAGCCCGGTGGTGAAATTGTTGCGCTTGGACATGCGCGCCGAGATGAAGCGCTCGTAATGCCCGAGATCCAGGTCCGTTTCCGCGCCGTCGTAGGTTACGAAGACCTCGCCGTGCTGGAACGGGCTCATGGTGCCGGGATCGACGTTGATGTAGGGGTCCAGCTTCATCATGGTGACATTCAGGCCCCGCGCCTCGAGAATGGCCGCCAGGGAAGCGCTGGCGATGCCCTTGCCGAGGGAAGACACTACACCACCGGTGACGAAGATATATTTGGTCATGAGTTGGCTGCGCGTTTCAGGCGGAGGGATGGAAGCAGCCGGGGAAAATACCAGAAACGCACTGAAGTCTCAATGGCGGCAAACCGGACCCGAGTCTCTTGACGAGCGCCCGCAGCCAGCCCGGCCGGCAAGATATACAGCGCTGGCGGCTTTTCTTACAATGCCTCCAGCCATTCCGTTCCATAGAGATCATCATATTGGTCAACCGTTCCTTAAACACTGCTGCACCCGCCGCCCGCCTTAGGTCGTCTGCCCTGCCCACTTGGCTGCTGGTCACGCTGGCGGCGCTGGCCCTGTTCCGCTACGCCTACATCATCTGGGGGCCGCTCGATCTGGCGCCCGACGAGGCGCACTACTGGGAGTGGTCGCGACACCTGGACCTCGGCTATTACAGCAAGGGCCCGATGATCGCGTGGCTGATCGCGGTCGGCACCGGCATCGCCGGCCATACGGAACTGGGCATGCGCCTGTTGGCGCCGCTTCTGTCCCTGCTGGTGGCACTGCTGGCCTATGCCTTTACCGTGCAGGTGTGGCAATCCAGAAGCGCCGGCGCCATCGCCGCCCTGCTCTTCACCCTGAGCCCGGTCTTTTTCATCGGCGGCCTGGTGATGACCACCGACGTGCCGATGGTGCTCTTCTGGCTCTCGACGCTCTGGTTCGTCTGGCTCGCCGCGATCCGGCAGCAGGCTTGGGCTTGGCATGCGGCCGGCCTGGCCACGGGGCTTGGGCTGCTGACCAAGCTCAGCATGGGCCTGCTGCCCGCCGCCGTCTTCGTTTACCTGCTGGCCCAGCCACGCCTGCGGCACTGGCTGCGGCGGCCGGAGCCTTATCTCGCGGCGCTCATCGCCGCGCTGTGTACGCTGCCCATGCTGTGGTGGAACGTCGAGCACGGCTGGGGCACTTTCATGCACGCCGGACAGCACGTGCGCGAAGGTGACACCAGCCTGGGACACTGGCTCGCCTTTCTAGGCGGCCAGATCGGCATCATCTCCCCGATCCTCTACGCGCTGGCGGCGCTGGGCGTCTGGCGGGCCATGCGCCTGGACGAACCGGAGCCGGGCCGCTACGGCATCGTCCTGTGGCCGAGCCTGCTCACCCTGACCTTCTACTACGGCAAGGCAGCCGTCGGCACGGTCAACGCCAACTGGCCGGTGGCCGCCTACGTCGGGTTGTTCATCATTGCCGCTGGCCCGCTGGCCCGCCTGACGCGGCGCGCCTGGCTGACGGGGGGCTTTGCGCTGGCAGCCGCGAGCCTTGCCATCGTGCTCAGCACCGACTTGCTGCGCGACAGCGGCATCCCCATCCCGCGGCGGCTGGACGCTTCCCACCAGATGCGCGGCTGGAGCAGCATGGCGCAGTGGGTCGAGCAGATACGCGGACAAAGCGGACCGGCCTTCATCGTCAGCGACACCTACCAGACCGCCTCTAGCCTCGCCTTCTACCTGCCGGATCACCCGCAGGTCTACAACGTCAACTTCGGCGGCCGGCGTTTCAACCAGTATGATTTCTGGCCGGACTTCGAGAACCGGCGCGGGCAGAACGCCATTCTGGTGATGGAGGGCCGGCACCCGGCAGCGCCGCCCCAGTGGCAGCAGCGCTTCGATGCTTGCGCGCCGGCGCAGCACTTCGACGCCACCACCCAGGGCGTCACCTGGCGCGAGTACACATTGGTGTTCTGCCGGAATTATCAGGGCGGGGACTGGCCGCGGCCGGAGCGGTACTAGGGCAAGGACAGGCGCCGGATCAGATCCGCCAGGGCGGCCAGCCGCAGCCCGGCCGCGCAGTTACGGGCCGGCCGGCGATCTGGCGGCTGCCGGTGCGGCGCATCGCGCAACGGCTGAAGCCGCCACCGCGCGACGCCCACCCGCGCCATGCTTCAGCGCTCGATGCTCCTCGTCATCCGCATCACCCTCTCCTCCCCCGGCCGCGGCAGGCCCGGGCCGCAGGTGAAAAGACCGAGCACGGCCAGCAATCGCCCTTCCGCATCGTAGAGCAGAGGCAGCCGCGCGCGCGCGCGCGGCGGAACGCCGAGCTCCTGCAGGACCTTTTTGAGGGAGCGGCGATGGCCTTGGCCAGTGAGGTAGTGCTCGCCGCCCCGGCGATAAGCCACCCGCAGCTCCTGCCCGAAGAGGTCGGCGCGCAGATCGTGGTAGGGAGCGGACGGCGGCGGGCTGCCGGCGGGCAACAGCATCGCTTGCCACGCCGCCAGCGGCCCTGCGGCCGGGCGCCAGCGACTTTCCGCCGGGACTGGAGCCGGTGCCTCGTCGGCAGGCAGGAATTGGCCGTGCTCGCCGTGCAACCAAAGTACGCCGCCGGCCCATTCCAGGGTCTTGCCCGTGTCCGGGCCGACGAGCCGCAAGCGCAGGCGTTCCAGGGCGTCGCGCCCGGGCATGGGCAGATGGCGGGCCTGGATCCCGTGGCGCAGGGCGTAGCGCTGGCGCGCCGGGCTGAGCCGGCGCAGGGCATCGCGCCGGACGCGCCCCTGGGCATCGCTACAGGCGGCCCAGTCCGCCGCGGCGGCTTCCGCGACGACCGCTTTGGCATCCGCCAGATTGGCGGCGCTGCGGGCCACGGTCTCCACCGCCGCCGGCCAGCCCAACTGCTGCAGGAAAGGAATCAACTGCCGGCGCACGCGGTTGCGGCGGAAATCGGCGGACGTGTTGGCGGGGTCCTCGATCCAGGCGACTCCCTGGATCTCGACGAAGGCCTGCATGGCTGCCCGCTCGCAATCGAGCAAGGGGCGGGCCAAGAAGCCGGCGGCAAAGGGCTGGCGCGGCGGCATGCCGGCCAAGCCATCCAGGCCGGCACCGCGCAGGAGTTGCAGCAGCAGGGTTTCGGCCTGGTCCTGGCGATGGTGGGCGGTCAGCAGCCATTCGCCGGGGCGCAGGATCTCGCCCAGGGCCTGATAGCGGGCCAGGCGAGCCTGCTCTTCCTGGCTCTCGCCGGGCCGCTTGGCACAGGAGACGTGCAGGATTTCCAGCGGCACTTGCAGTCGCTCGCACAATTGCCGGCAGTGCTCGGCCCAGGCGTCGGCATCCGGATGCAGGCCGTGATGCACGTGAGCGGCGCGCAGGCTGCCCGCTGGCGACAGGTCGTGCAGGCCCAGCAGCAGAGCGGTGGAATCCAGACCGCCGCTCAGAGCCACCAGTTTCCCGGCTGCCGCCGGGATGGCCAGGCTTTGCAGGGCCCGGGCCAGACAGGAGGGGAAACCGGCGCCGGCGATGGCCTAGGCTCCCCCGTAGACGCCGTAGGACATGAGCTTCTGATAACGCTGCTGCAGCAGCGTTTCGCTCGGCAGGGCCTGCAAGGCGTCGAGCTGACGCAGCAGGGCCGCCTGCAGGTCGCGGGCGATCTGGTCGAAGTCGCGGTGAGCGCCGCCCAGGGGTTCCGGGATGACCTCGTCGATGAGCCCCAGCGCCTTGAGCCGATCGGCGGTGATGCCCATGGCCTCGGCCGCTTCGGCGGCCTTGTCGCTGTTCTTCCACAGAATGGAGGCGCAGCCCTCGGGGGAGATCACCGAATAGGTGCTGTACTGCAGCATCATGATGCGGTCGCCGACGCCGATGGCCAGCGCGCCGCCCGAGCCGCCCTCGCCGATCACCGTGCAGACGATGGGTGTGGCCAGATCCGACATGACTGCCAGATTGCGGGCGATGGCCTCGCTCTGCCCGCGCTCCTCGGCGCCGATGCCGGGATAGGCGCCGGGCGTGTCGATGAAGGTCAGCACCGGTATGCGGAAGCGCTCGGCCAGGCGCATCAGGCGCAGCGCCTTGCGGTAGCCCTCGGGCCGCGGCATGCCGAAGTTGCGGCGGATCTTTTCCTTGGTGTCGCGGCCCTTCTGATGGCCGATCCAGACCACCGGCCGCCCCTGCAGCCGGCCGATGCCGCCGACGATGGCGGGATCGTCGGCGAAGGCGCGGTCGCCCGCCAGCTCGTACCAGTCGGTCAGGATGCGCTCCACGTAGTCCAGCGTATAGGGACGCTGGGGATGGCGGGCCACTTGGGAAACCTGCCAGGGGCCGAGATCGCTGTAGATCTTCCGGGTCAGCTTGTTGGCTTTCTCCTCCAGCTGGCTGATCTCGTCCTCCAAGCTGACCTGACCCTCCTCGCCCAGCTGGCGCAGATCCTCGATTTTCGTTTCCAGCTCGGCGATGGCCTGCTCAAAGTCAAGATAGCTTCGCTTCATCTGCAATGTTCCCGATTCCTCGATAATGGTTTTGCTTCATGCTCTCAATGCCGCGCGCTGCGGGCGCCCGTTGTTGCGGGCGTTGGCGGCGTAGGCTTCCAGCAGCCGGGAAACGGGATGATACTTGATCGAGCACCCCGCCTCTCCCAGCAGCGCTTGCAGCGCCTTCAGCAAGGCGTCGCTCGCAAGCACGCCCAAGCCGCTCTCCGTCCCGCCCAGGCGCAGCTCGGCCCGGGCCTGGGTATTTTCATAATGCACATGTACGCGGCATTGGCCGGGACTCTGGCGCAGCAGTTCGGCCAATGGCTGCAGCAGCGCCTGACTGTCCGCCGACAAGTGTAAATAGAGCTGGTCCGCCAGGGCAATGCGCGCCGCCTCGATGCTCAGCAGCTTCAGGGCAGTCATGCGGATGCCGCCGGAGTAGCTGTCCTCGCTCACCTCGCCCAGCACCAGGATGACCTCATCGGCGCCCAGGTCGGTCTCGGCTTGCTGCAGGGCTTCGGCAAAGACCACCACCTCCAGGCGCGCGCTTTTGTCGTCCAGGGTGAGGAAGGTCATGCGGTCGCCGCGCCGGGTGCGGATGCTGCGCCGGTCCACCACCAGGCCGCCGGCCAGCACGGTGGTCTGCGGCCGCAGCTCCGCCAGCGGCGTCACGCCAAGGGCGGCCAGTTCTGCCTGGCAACTGTCCACCGGATGGCCGCTCAGATAGAGACCGAGGGTCTCCCGTTCCAGCGCCAGGCGCTCCTGGTCGGACCAGGGCGCCACGTCGATGAGCTGCTGCACCGGGGCCAGCGGCCCGGCCGCGTCGCCGAAAAGGCTGTTCTGGCCGGTGTCCAGCGCCGCCTGCCATTGGGTGGCGGCATCGATGGCCAGGGACAGGGAGGCCAGCAGGGCCGCCCGGTGCCCGCCCAGGGAGTCCAGGGCGCCGGCCTTGATCAGGGCCTCGCAGGCGCGGCGGTTCACCCGACGCAGATCCACCCGGCGGATGAAATCGAAGAGGTCTGGGAAAGCGCCGGCGGCGCGCGCCTCCAGAATGGCCTCCACGGCGCCCTCTCCCAGGCCCTTGATGGCGCCGAGGCCGAAGCGGATGCTGCGGCCGCGCGGCGTGAAGACGAGATCGCTGGCGTTGACGTCCGGCGGCAGGATCTCGATGCCCATGCGCGCGCACTCGGCCAGGAAGGTCACCACCTTGTCGGTGTTGTCCATGTCGGCGGACAGCACGGCGGCCATGAAGGCTTCCGGGTAGTGGGCCTTGAGATAGGCGGTCTGGTAGGAGACCAGGGCATAGGCCGCCGAATGGGACTTGTTGAAGCCGTATTCGGCGAACTTCTCCATCAAATCGAAGATGGCGTTGGCCTGCTCGGCCTGGATGCCGTTCCTGGCCGCGCCCTCCAGGAAGATGGCGCGCTGCTGGGCCATCTCCTCGGGCTTTTTCTTGCCCATGGCGCGACGCAGCAGGTCGGCGCCGCCCAGGGTATAGCCCGCCAGCACCTGGGCGGCCTGCATCACCTGCTCCTGGTAGACGATGACGCCGTAGGTCTCCTTGAGGATCGGCTCCAGGGCGGGATGGGGATAGCTCACCTTGGCGCGGCCGTGCTTGCGGTTGATGAAGTCCTCCACCATGCCCGACTGCAGCGGTCCCGGACGGAACAGGGCGACGAGCGCGATGATGTCCTCGAAGGTATCCGGCTGCAGGCGCCGGATCAGGTCCTTCATGCCCGAAGATTCCAGCTGGAACACGGCCGTGGTCTCGCAGGCCTTGAGCAGCTTGAAGGTGGCCGCGTCGTCGGTGGGAATGCGGGCCAGGTCGAGTGGCTCCTGTCCCTGGCGGCCGCGCTCGGCGTTGATGAGCTTGACCGCGTTGTCGAGGATGGTCAAAGTGCGCAGGCCCAGGAAGTCGAACTTCACGAGCCCCACCTTCTCCACGTCATCCTTGTCGAACTGGGTGACGTTGCCGGAGCCGCTGTCGTCGCTGAACAGCGGCACGAAATCGGTCAGCGGCCCGGGCGCGATGACCACGCCGCCGGCGTGGGTGGAGGCATGGCGCGCCAGGCCCTCCAGGCGCATGGCGATGTCCAGCAGCTCGCGCACGTCCTCCTCCTGCTCGTAGCGGGTGCGCAGCTCTTCGGATTCGGCCAGGGCCTTCTGCAGGGTCATGCCCAGATCCGGCGGCACCAGCTTGGCCAGCCGGTCCACCTCGCCATAGGACTTGTCCAGGGCCCGACCGACGTCGCGCACCACGGCGCGCGCCTTCATGGTGCCGTAGGTGATGATCTGCGACACCTGGTCGGCGCCGTATTTGCACGCCACGTAGTCGATCACCCGGTCGCGCCCCACCATGCAGAAATCCACGTCGAAGTCGGGCATGGACACGCGCTCGGGGTTGAGAAAGCGCTCGAAGAGCAACCCGTAGCGGATCGGATCGATGTCGGTGATCAGCAGCGCATAGGCCACCAGCGAGCCGGCACCGGAGCCGCGCCCCGGGCCCACCGGCACGCCGTTGTGCTTGGCCCACTGGATGAAGTCCGCCACGATGAGGAAGTAGCCGGGAAAGCCCATCTGCTGGATCACGCCGATCTCGCGCTCCAGGCGCTCCCGGTAGGTGCGGGCGGCCTCGCCGTCGAGGCCCAGCTCCACCAGCCGGCGCGCCAGGCCGTCGCGGGCGGCCTGGGCGAAGTAGTCGTCCAAGGGCATGCCGTCGGGGGTGGGAAACTCCGGCAGGAAGTACTTGCCCATTTGCAGGGTGACGTTGCAGCGGGCGGCGATGTGCAGGGTATTTTCCAGCGCTTCGGGGATGTCGGCGAAGAGTTCGGCCATGGCCGCCGGCGACTTCAGATGATGCTCGGGGGTGAAGCGGCGCGGGCGCTTGGGGTCGCTCAGGGTCCAGCCGCCGGAGATGCAGGCGCGCACATCGAAAGCGGGAAAATCGGTGCTGTCGAGGAAATGGGCGTTGTTGCTGGCCACCACCGGCAGGTCCAGGCGCGCCGCCAGCTCCAGGCTGGCGTCGATGAGCAGCTCCTGCTCCGCCTCGCCGTTGCGCTGCAGCTCCAGGTAGAAGCGCTCCGGAAAGCACTCGGCATACCAGCGCGCCGCCGCCTCGGCATGGGCGTCCTGCCCCTTCAGCAGCGCCTGCCCCACCTCGCCGCGCCCGGCCGCCGACAGAGCGATCAGGCCGTCATTGTGCCGGGCCAGCTCATCGCGCTCCAGCTGCGGCCGGCCGTCGCGCAGGCCAGTCAGGTAGGCGATGGACACCAGCTTCATGAGATTGCGGTAGCCGCTGTTGTCCTGGCACAGGAGCACCAGCTGGTAGGGCTTCTGCGGCTCCTCCGGATTCTGGAGCCACAGCTCGGTGCCGGCGATGGGCTTGACGCCGGCGGCCCGCGCCGCCTTGTAGAATTTGACGAAGCCGAAGAGATTGCCGTGATCGGTGAGCGCCACCGCCGGCATCCGCTGCTCGCGGCAACGCTTCACCAGCTCCGGAATCCGGACGATGCCGTCCTCCAGAGAGTATTCGGAATGCACGTGCAGATGGACGAAGGGAACACTCATGCCGAATAGCCGAATCCAATGGGTTTCATGTGTCCGCCGCGCCCGCGCGCAGCGCGGCGCGCACCGGCGCGAAGCTCAGGCGGTGGGCGGGGCAGCCGCCCCGCTGCTGCAGGGCGGCCTTGTGCAGCGGGGTGGGATAGCCCATGTGCTGCTCGAAGCCGTAGCCCGGATAGTGGGCGGCCAGCGCCAGCATCTGCCGGTCGCGGGCCACCTTGGCCAGGATGCTGGCGGCGGCGATGGCATCCACGCGCCCGTCGCCGCCGACGATCATCTCCGTAGTATAGTCCCAGGCCGGCTGCCGGTTGCCATCGACCAACACCCGCCGCGGCCGCAGCGGCAGAGCGCGCACCGCCCGCTGCATGGCCAACAGGGAGGCCTGCAGCACGTTGTAGGCATCGATCTCCCAGGCGCTGGCATAAGCCACCGCCCAGGCTTGCGCCCGCTGGCGGATCAGCGGCACCAGGGCCTCGCGCTGGCGGGCGCTCAGGCGCTTGGAATCGTCGAGTTCGGGGATGGGCCGCGCCGGGTCCAGGATGACCGCCGCCGCCACCACCGGTCCGGCCAGCGGCCCGCGGCCGACCTCGTCCACGCCGGCCGTACCCGGCCCGGCCGTTTCCAGACGCGCCACCCTACGCCTCCCCCAAGACCTGGCGCAGCACCCCGGCCACCCGCTCCGGTCCCTCCCCCTGCAGAAGCTGCCGCAGCGACTGCAACGCCTGGCGCTGCGCCGCTCCGCCGCCGTCGAGAATGGCCTGCACCGCCTCGGCCACCGCTTCGGGCCGCAGGGCCGACTGGATCAGCTCCGGGTAGACGAGGCGCTGCAGCAGGAGGTTGGGCAAGGCGATGAAGGGCACCTTCACCAACCGCCGGGCGATGGCGTAGGTGATCGGGTTGACGGCATAGACCACCACCGCCGGCCGCTCCAGCAGCGCGGTTTCCAGGGTGGCCGTGCCCGAGGCCACGACCACGGCGTCGGCGGCCCGGATGGCCCGCTGCGCCTGGCCCTCCAGCATCAGCGGCGGGGGGAAATCCGGCGTCGCCTCGCGCCACAGGCGCTCGAAGAGCTCCCGCTGTCCCGGCCGCGCCAGCGGCGCCAGGAAGCGCAAGCCGGACCGGCGCGCCTGCAGCAGCCGGGCGCTGCGCGCCAACCGGGGCGCGAGCCGCTGGATCTCGCCATTGCGGCTGCCGGGCAGCAGAGCCACGTATTCGCCTTCGACCGGCAGGCCGAGCCGTCGCCGCGCCTCGGCCTGCTCCTCGGCCCCGGCGGTCTTGGCCAGCAGCGGATGGCTGACCACCGTCACCGGCACGCCGGCCGCCTCGTAGAGCGGCGCCTCGAAGGGAAAGAGCACCATCATGTGGTCCACCAGCTGGGCGATCTTGTGAATGCGTCCGGCGCGCCAGGCCCATACCTGCGGGCTCACGTAGTAAAGCACTGGAATGCCGTAGGCCTTGGCCCGCGCCGCCACCCGCAGGTTGAAGTCGGGATGGTCGATGAGCACCACGAGATCGGGCCGCTCGCGCCGCAGGTAGTCGTCGATGTCGTGCAGCAGGGCCCGGATGCGGCGGAAGCTGTCCAGCACCTCCACCAGCCCCACCACCGCCAGCACGTGGCCGTCGAAGAGACTGCGCACGCCCAGGTCCTGCAGGCGCGGTCCCACCACCCCGGCGAAGTCGAGCGCAAGACCCGCCGCCCTGCTCGCCTCGATCAGCGCGGCCCCGAGCTGTTCCCCGGAGGCCTCGCTGGCCACCATGAAAACCCGCCTGCTCACCCGCGAATGCTGGCGCTCAGCGCTTCCGCAATGCGCGCGACCTGCGCCTCCTGCAGCTCGGGATACATGGGCAGGGACAGGACCCGGCCGGCCAGCTGATCCGCCGCCGGGCAGTCCGCCGCGGGCGCGGGCGCGAACATGCGCTGGCGGTGGCACGGCACCGGATAGTAGACGGCGCTGGCGATGCCCTGGGCGGCCAGCTCGGCGCGCACACGGTCGCGCTCCTCCAGCTGGATGGTGAACTGGTGATAGACGTGATAGAAGCCGCTGCGCTCCTGCGGCAGGACCAGATCCAGGTTGCCCAGATAGCGCCGGTACAGGGCGGCGGCGTTGCGGCGGCCGGCGGTGTAGTCGTTGATGCGGGCCAGCTTCAGCCGCAGGACCAGCGCCTGGATTTCATCCAGCCGGCTGTTGTAGCCCAGCTCGTCGTGGTAGTACTGCTGGCTGGAGCCGTGGTTGCGCAGCACGCGCAGGCGCGCGGCCAGCTTTTCGTCGTTGGTGACCACCATGCCGCCGTCGCCGGCGCCACCCAGGTTCTTGCTGGGAAAGAAGGAAAAGGCGCCGATGCGGCCGAAGCTGCCGGCCATGCGGCCGTCGATGTGGGCGCCGAAAGCCTGGGCGCAATCCTCGATGATCGGCACGCCATGCTGGTCCGCCAGGGCCATGAGCGGCAGCATGTCCGCCGGCTGGCCATAGAGATGCACGGGGATGATGGCCTTGGTGCGCGGCGTGATGGCGGCCGCGACGGCGGCGACATCGATGTTGAAGCTGTGCGGGTTGACGTCCACGAAGACCGGAGTGGCGCCCACGTACAGCACCGCCTCGGCGGTGGCGATGAAGGTGAAGGTGGGCACGATCACCTCGTCGCCCGGGCCGATGTCCAGGGCTCGCAGGGCCAGCAGCAGGGCATCCGTGCCGGAAGCGCAACCGATGGCGTGGTTGACGCCGAGCTGGGCGGCGGCGGACTCTTCGAGGGCCCGACCATGGGGCCCCAGGATGAATTGGCCGGTGTCCAGGATCTCCGCCACGCCGGCGAGGATCTCCTCGCGCAGCGGGGCGAAGTTGGCCCGAAGATCGACCATGGGAATCGGCTCGTGAGCGGCCATGCAAAAAACTCCTTGGGAAGAGGCGTGAAACTCGGGTCCAGACCTCGATGACGGGTCCGCGGTCAAAGCGCAGGCGGCGCGACACCCCGCTGGATCGCCGCGCGCACGTCCTGCGCCAGCGCCAGCGCCCGCCGTCCGGCCTGGGCATCGCAAAAGACCGGGGCGCCCCGGACGGCTTGCAGGAAGGCGTCCACCTCGCGCGCCAGCACGTCGGTATCGGACAATTCGACTTGCTCGGCCAGCACCCCGGGGATGGGACCGGCCGCCGCTTGGCCGTGGCGCTGGTAGATGCTCAGGTTGTTGCCCAGGAAGTCGATGGAGGCATAACGGTCGGTCCAAAAAAGACGCATCTTGCGCACCGGCTCGCGCACCACCCGCGAAGCCGCGATGCGGGCCACGGTACCGTTGGCGAAGGTGAGCCAGGCGTTGGCCATGTCGAGCTTGTCGGTCACCACCGCCACGCCCACCGCCCGCACCTCCTGCCAATCCGCCTGGGTGACGTGCAGGGCCAGGTCGAGATCGTGGATCATCAGGTCCATGATCACATCCACGTCCAGCGAGCGCGGCTTGAAGGGCGCCAGCCGCTCGGCTTCGATGTAGCGCGGCGCCCCCAGCCCCAGGCCCACGACGTGCTGCACCGCCGGATGCAGGCGCTTCAGGTGCCCGACGGCCAGCACCAGGCCCTTGGCCTGCTGCAGCGCGATCAGGGCATCCGCCTGGGCCACCGTGTCGGTGAACGGCTTCTCCACCAGCACGTGCACGCCCGCTTCCAGGCATTGGCGCACCACCTCGAAGTGGGTGATGGTGGGCGTGGCCACCGTCACCGCGCGCACCTCCCGCAGGAGCGCGGCCAAATCATCGAAGGCCCGGGTGCCCAGCTCGGCGGCCACCTGGCGGGCGCGCTCGGGATCGGCATCGAAGACCCCCACCAGGCGGGCCTGGGGATGATCCCGGTACTTCATGGCATGGAAGCGGCCCAGATGGCCCACGCCGACTACGCCAACGGGCAGGATCTCGTCGCTCATCAGCGGGTCACTCCGCGCTTGGATTGCTTCATGAAGTCGATAAGGTACTGCACGTGCGGGGAATCCAATCCTTGGGCGCGCACCTCCTCAATCGCGGTGTCCAGCTTGCGGCTGCCGCGAAAGAGCAGCTTGTAGGCGCGCTTGAGCTGGCGGATGTCCTCCGCCGAGAAGCCGCGCCGCTCCAGGCCGCGCACGTTGACGCCGTGCAGCTCGGCATGATTGCCGGCGGCCATCACGAAGGGCGGAATGTCCTGGGGCGCCATGGTGCCGCCGCCCAGGATGGCGTGCGCGCCTACGCGGGCGAACTGGTGCACGGCGCAGAGGCCGCCCAGGATGGCGTGGTCCTCCACCACCACGTGGCCGGCCAGGGTAGCGGCATTGGCCATCACCACGTGATCGCCGATGACGCAGTCGTGGGCCACGTGGGCATAGGCCATGAACAGGCAGTGGCTGCCGATCCGCGTGACGCCCGCCTCCTTGGTGGTGCCGCGGTTGATGGTCACGAACTCGCGGATGGTGTTGCCGTCGCCGATCTCGAGCCGGGTCGGCTCGCCGGCGTACTTGAGATCCTGCGGCGCCGAGCCGACGGAGGCGAACTGGAAGATGCGGTTGCCGCGCCCGATGGTCGTCGGTCCTTCGAGCACTGCGTGCGCGCCGATCTCGCAGTCGGGGCCAATTTCCACCTCCGGGCCGATCACCGCGTACGGACCGATCACCACGTTGTCGGCAATGCGCGCGGAGGAATCCACCAAGGCGCTGGGATGAATGCGTTGGGTGCTCTTCATTGGCCGGTCGCCTTCAGGGTGGCCATCAGGGTGGCGCTGGCGACCAGTTGGTCCTCGACGCGCGCCTCGGCCAGCATCTGCCAGATGCCGGGCCGGCGCCGATCCACGGCCACCCGCAGATGCAGCTGGTCGCCCGGCGTCACCGGCTTGCGAAAGCGCGCCTTGTCGATGCCGGCGAAATAAACCAGGGCATCGTCCTTGTACTTGTCCTCGGACAGAAAAGCCAGAATGCCGGCGGCCTGCGCCAAGGCCTCGATGATCAGCACGCCGGGCATCACCGGCGCGCCGGGGAAATGGCCGGGAAAGAAGGGCTCGTTAATGGTCACGTTCTTCAGGGCGGTCAGCGACTGGCCGATTTCGTAGTCGAGCACCCGGTCCACCAGCAGGAAGGGATAGCGGTGCGGCAAACGCTTGAGAATTTCAATCACATCCAAAGACTTCAAGACTCTGTTTCCTTGTTGTTCGAAGTTCGCTCGAAAGATGGTCCTGCCTCGCGCCCGGCGCCGCTCCGGACGGCCGCCTCCAGGGCGTCGACGCGCCGATAGAGCTGCTCCAGCCGATGCAGCCGCGCCACGCTGCGGCGCCAGGCGCTGTTGGGCTCGATGGGCATGCCCGAGGAATAGACGCCGGGCTCGGGGATGCTGTTGGTCACCATGCTCTTGCCTGACAGCACCACGCCATCGGCCAGCTCGATGTGCCCGGCGATGCCGACCTGGCCGCCGATCACGCAGTTGCGCCCGATGCGGGTACTGCCGGCGATGCCGGTCTGGCCGGCAATGACCGTGTGGGCGCCGATCCGCACGTTGTGCCCCACCTGCACCAGGTTGTCGAGCTTCACGCCGTCCTCGATCACGGTATCCCCCAGGGCACCGCGATCAATGGTGGTGTTGGCGCCCACCTCCACGTCGTCGCCCAAGCACACGGCCCCGATCTGCGGAATCTTCTCGTAACGCCCCTGGTCCGGCGCGAAGCCGAAGCCGTCGCCGCCGATCACCACGCCGGCATGGATGATGCAGCGGGCACCCACCCGCGTGCCGGCATAGAGCACCACATTGGCGTAGATGCGGGTATGGGGACCGATCCGGCAATTATCTCCGACAACCGCGCCAGGGCCAAGCCATACGCCCTCTTCCAGGATGGTGTCGCGGCCGACCACCGCATGGGCGTCGATGCGCACGCTCGGGTGCACGCGCGCGTCACGCTCGAGCTGGGCCGTGTGGTGGACTCCCGGCGCCGGCACGGGGGCCGGATGCAGCAGCTGGGCGGCGCGGGCGTAGGCCGCATAGGGGTTGGCGCTCACCAGCACGTTGCCGGCGAAGGCGTCGGTGTCCCGCGGCGCCAGGATCAGCGCCCCGGCCCGGCTCTGACCCAGGAGGCGGCGATACTTGCTGCTGGCCAGAAAGCTGAGCTGCCCGGGGCCGGCCTGCTCCAGGGAGGCCACCCGCTGCACCTCATAATCGGGATCGCCGCGCAGCTGCGCGCCGATGGCTTCGGCAAGCTGTCCAAGCTTCATCGGCGCTTACCTTCGCGGGCCCCGGAGCTCGGCGGCCTTGAGCTCGGCCAGGACCTGATCGGTGATATCGATCCGCCGGTTGGCATAGAGCACCGACTTGTCGTGCACGATCAGGGTATAGCCGCCGCGCTGGCCGATGCTGCCGACCACCCGCAGCAAGCGGTCCTGCAGCTCCTTCAGGGCTTGATTGCGTTTGACGTTCAGCTCCTCCTGGGCAGACTGCTGCATGCGCTGCAAATTCAGGATCATATTCTGCAACTGGCGTTCGCGTTCACGCCGCTGTGCCTCGGACAGGGTAGCGGCCTGGCGCTCCAGCTCGGCCTGCTGCTGCTGGATCTTTTCGCGCCGCTGGTCGATCTCCCGCTGACGCGCCTCCAGGTCGCGGTTCAGGCTGTCGGCGGCGGCCTTGGCCTGCGGCATCTGCTGCAGAGCGCGATCCAGGTCGACATAGCCGATCTTGATGTCGGCGAGCGCGCTGGGCTGCCAGCCCAGCATCACCGCCCAGAGCGTCACAATCAAGCCAAGCCGGCGCATGGTGTCTCCGCTAAGCCGTTAAAAGTTGGTGCCGATGGTGAACTGGAAGGGCTCCTTGCGGTCGCCCGGCTTGACCCCGATCGGGTAGGCCAGGCTGAAGCGCAGCGGCCCGAGCGGGCTGATCCAGTGGAAGCCGATGCCGGTCGACTTGCGCAGCTCGCTGAAGCTGGGCAGGTACTTGTCGTCATAGACCCAGCCGGCATCGAAGAAAATCGAGCCGCGGAAGGACTTGCTGTCGGCCATGCCCGGCACCGGGAAGAGTAGTTCGGTGTTCAGCTGCACCTTGCGCGTGCCGCCGAGGGACACGTTGTCGACCGGATCCAGCGGCCCCAGCGAGAAGGTGCGATAGCCGCGCACCGAGTTGGGGCCGCCCAGGTAGAAATTCTGGAAGAAGGGCACGCCCTTGCCCGAATAACCATTCACGAAGCCGTACTCGGCGTTGATGAAGCCGGTCAGGCTGCGGGTGATGGGCCGGTAGTACTGGCCCTGCAGTTCCACCCGGTAGTAGCGCAAGTCGCCGCCGGGCAGCGTGCCCTCAGTGATCAGCCGGTTGTTCCAGCCCTTGGTCGGATAGATGATGGAGTCGCGCGAGTCATAGACCAGGGTGTTGCTGGCCTTGACGCTTGAAACGTTGTCGCCGAAGGTGGCTACGAAATCCTTGTAACGTTGCGGACTCTCCTCGACCAACGACAGCGAAGTGTTCTCGTAGCCCAAACGCACGATGTCATTGACGTGCTCGGTGATCGGCAGGCCGACGCGCACCGCCGCGCCGGAGGTGACCTGCCGGTACTGGGCGATGATCAGGCGCTGGGTGTTGGTGTCTGTGCGATAGATGTCGCCGCCCAGGCTGATGCCGTCGGGAGTGAAATAGGGCTCGGTGAAGGACAGGTTGAAGCTCTTGACGAGGTCGCTCACGTCCACGCTGGCACTGAGGATCTGGCCCTTGCCCATGAAGTTGCGCTGGGTCACGGAGCCGTTGAAGAGCACGCCCTGAGCGTTGGAGTAGCCCACGCCGAGCATGAACTGGCCGGTGGAGCGCTCGGTCACGTTGACGTTGATGTCCACTTGATCGGACGCATCGGGCACCGCCGGCGTTTCCAGGTTCACCTCGTCGAAGTAACCCAGGCGGTTGACGCGTTCCTTGGAACGGCGGATTTTGCTGGCGTCGTACCAGGCGCCTTCCATCTGCCGGAACTCACGGCGGATCACGTAGTCCCGGGTACGGTTGTTGCCGCTGACGTTGATGCGGCGCACGTAGACCCGGCGCCCCTGGCTGACCTGGAAGTCGAAAGACACCTCATGCTTGTCCTTGTCCACCGCCGGCACCGGATTGACGTTGGCGAAGGCATAGCCCACGTCCCCCAGGCGATCGGCGATGGCATTGGCGGATTCGGTCACCTCGCGCCGGGAAAAGAGCGCACCGGGCTGCACGGTGATGAGCTTGCGCAGTTCCGTCGCCGGCACGTCGGTCTGGCCGCTCAGGCTGACCGACTTGACCCGGTAGCGGGCCCCTTCCTTAACGTTGACCGTGATGAAAACGTGGCGCCGGTCGGGCGTCACCGTCACCTGGGTGGATTCGATATCGAAGTCCAGATAGCCGCGATCCATGTAGTAGGAGCGCAGCTTCTCCAGATCACCCAGCAACTTCTGACGGGAGTACTGGTCGTTCTTGGTGAAAGTGGAAAAAGCACCGGTCTTGCCCAGGGAAAAGAGGCCGATCAGGGTCTGGCGCGGGAAGGCGCGATTGCCCACCACGTTCACCTGCTGGATCTTGGCCGGCTGGCCCTCGTCGACGTCGATGCGGATGCGCACCCGGTTGCGCTCCAGACGCTCCACCTCGACCTTGATCTTGGCCGCGTAATAACCCATGCCGTAATACTGGCGCTCCAACTCGGTCACGATCTGGTCCAGGGTGGCCGGATCGAAGACGCGCCGCTCCACCAGGCCGATGTCCTTGAGGCTCTCCTTCAGCTTGTCCTGTGGAAAGGCTTTGACGCCGTTCAGGCTGATCTCGGCGATGGTGGGCCGCTCGCGCACGGTCACCACCAGCCGATCTCCTTCCCGTCCGAGCTGTACGTCCTCGAAGAAGCCGGTGTCGTAGAGGGCCTTGATGGCGGCGCGTGCGCCCTCCTCGGTCAGCAGCGTGCCAGTCTTGATGGGCAGATAGTTGTAGACGGTGCCGGGATCCGTCTGCTCCAGCCCCCGGATCTGGATATCCGATACGGTGAAAGGTTCGAAGGCCCAGGCGGAAAGGGCCGGAAGCCCCAGGGCTGCTGCCAGAATCGCTGCGCGTAACGCGTGTTTCCGACGGGAGGACGAGGTGGTTCTTTTTATCACTGGTTCAAAAGTCTCGTTATGTCGTTATAAAAGGCAAAACTCATCAACAGCAGCAGCAGGAAGATGCCCACCTGCTGGGCGCGGGCCATCACCGCCTCGGAAACGGGCGAACCCTTGACGATCTCTATGAGATAGAAGAACAAATGCCCGCCGTCCAGCACGGGAATGGGCAAGAGATTCAGAATGCCCAGGCTGATGCTGATCATGGCCAGAAAGGCCAGAAAGGGTACCAGCCCGCCATGGGCCGACTGCCCAGCGAATTGGGCGATGGCGATGGGCCCGCCCAGGTTCTCGGCGGAGACCAGGCCCTTGGCCATCTTCCATAGCATGTCCAATGTCATGGCGGACAGGTTGATGGTCTCCTTCACGCCCTTGCCGATGGCTGCCAGCGGCCCATAGCGGTCCAGCACCTGCAGGTGCTCCGGCAGCGGTGCCGGCACCATGCCGATGCGCCCTACGGCCTTGCCGTCCTTCGACACATGGGCGGCTGGCACCACCGTGAGCGCGAGCTGCCGCTCGCCGCGTTGCACCCGGAACTCCAGCGGCTTGTTGGGACTCTGCTGGATCTGATCGATGAAGGTGGACCAGGTGTTGATGGGCTTGCCGCCGACGGCCAGGATGCGGTCGCCGGGCTGCAAGCCGGCTTTGGCCGCGGCGCTGCCGTCCTGCAACTCGCCCACCACAACCGGCATGTAGGGAGCCAACCCCACTGCCTCTTCCACCAGATTCGCATTCAGCACGTCCTTGCTCAGCCGGGCGAAGGACAGCACGTGGGTTTGCACCTGCCCGCCCTGCTCCGTACGTAGCGATACCGTCTCCCGGCCCATGGCCCGATCGACCAGCGCCATGCGCAAGTCCTGCCAGGAGCGCACCGGATTGCCGTCCACCGCCACGATACGCTCACCGGGCTGCAAGCCGGCCTGCGCCGCCAGCGACTGCGAAGCGACTTCGCCGACCACGGGCGCGAGCCCCGGTACGCCGATGCCGTACACCACCGCGTAGGCAAGCACCGCGAAAAGCAGATTGAAGATCGGGCCTGCCGCGACAATGGCGAAACGGTGGGCCACTGGCTTGCCGTCGAAGGCCCGGTGCCGCTCCTCCGGGGGGATGTCGTCGTCGCCCCGCTCGCCCAGCATCTTGACGTAGCCGCCCAGCGGAATCGCCGAAATGGCGTATTCCGTGTCGTCCCGTCCCCGCCGCCAGCTGTAGAGACTGGGGCCGAAGCCAATGCTGAATTTCAGCACCTTGACGCCCAGGCGCCGCGCCACCCAGTAGTGGCCGAACTCGTGCACCGCCACCAGGATGCCGATGGCGAGGACGAACATGAAAATGGTATAGAGAAGATCCATAGAGGTTCACCTGCTCCGCAAACAGTCAGTTCCCGGCTCATCCACCGGGCCTAAACGACGCGCTTTTCCCCTTTGAAGGCGGCTACCTCGTAAATCTTGTTCGTATCCGGACAGAACGCGGCGGCGTGCTAGGTGGCTGCCGCCCGAGACTTCCCGCCCGGCCGCGCGCGATGGCGCGCCACCCACTCGCGACCGAAGGCCCGGGCCAGGGTATCCACGGCCAGGATCTCCTCCACGGTGGCGCAAGCCGGGGCGCTGACGACACCCAGGGCATCCTCGATCAGCCGGGCGATCTGCAAAAAGGCGATTTCCCGGTCCAGGAAGGCTTGCACCGCCACCTCGTTGGCGGCATTCAATACAGTAGCCGCGGAACCGCCCGCACGCAAGGCGGCATAGGCCAGCGGGAGACACGGGAAACGCTGCGGATCCGGTGCTTCGAAGGTCAATTCGCCCTGGCGCGCCAGATCCAGATAGGACACGCCGCTGTGGATGCGTTCGGGGTAAGCCAGGGCATGAGCGATGGGTGTGCGCATGTCGGGATTGCCCAACTGGGCCAGCACCGAACCGTCCACGTACTCCACCAGGGAATGCACGATGCTCTGCGGGTGAATGAGCACCTCCACCGCATCCACGGGCAGGCCGAAGAGCCAGTAGGCCTCGATGACCTCCAGCCCCTTGTTCATCATGGTGGCCGAATCCACCGAAATCTTGCGCCCCATCTTCCACTTGGGGTGGGCGCAGGCCTCGACCGGGGTGATGGCGGCGAAGCCGTCCAGCGGCGTCTGCCGGAACGGGCCACCGGAGGCGGTCAGCAGGATGCGGCGCACGCCCTGGCGGCCGAGCATGCACTGGAAGACGGCGTTGTGCTCGCTGTCGATGGGCAGCAGAGTCACGCCATGCTGGCGCACCCGGTCCATGAACAGGGCTCCGGCCATGACCAGACATTCCTTGTTGGCCAGCAGGATGCGCTTGCCCGCCTGCACCGCGGCCAAGGTCGGCAACAGGCCGGCGGCGCCCACGATGGCGGCCATGACGTCGTCCACCTCTGGCAGGCTGGCGATCTGCGCCAACGCCGCCGGGCCGGCCAGCACGCGGATGCCGTCCAGGTCCGCCTGGCGCAGGCGTTGTTCCAACCGCGCCGCCGCGTCGTCGTGGCTCATCACCGCATAGGCGGGCCGAAAGCGCTGACAGAGACTGAACATCTCCTCGTCGCGCACATGGCCGCTCAGGGCCACCACCCGATAGCGGTCCGGATGCCGGGCAACGACATCCAGGGTGTTCTGGCCGATGGAGCCGGTCGCCCCCAGGATACAGATGCCGCGTTGCTTCACACCCATGCCATCACCATCAGCCCCAAAGTGAAGAAGGAGACCGCCGCGCTTAGACTGTCGATGCGGTCCAGGACGCCGCCGTGGCCGGGCAGCAGACTGCCGCTGTCCTTGGCGCCGGAGCGCCGCTTGAGCATGCTCTCGTTCAGGTCGCCGATGGTGGCCAGGAAGCCGGTGCCCACGCCCAACACGAAACCCGGCGCGATCACTTCGAGCTGGCCCGGCGCATAGGTCAAAGCGCCCAGTGTGCCAACAAGTCCGCTGGCAAGCAAGCCGCCCCAGAGTCCGGCCCAGGTCTTGCCTGGACTGACGTTGGGCACCAGCTTGCTGTGGCCGAAGGCGCGACCGGCGAAGTAGGCGCCCATGTCGCTGGCCGCCACCACCAGCAGGCACAGGAGCACCCATAGGCGATGCCACTCGTAGATGCTCAGGGCGAGGACGGCGAAGGGCAGTAGCGTGGGCAGGCCGGCCAGCAGGGAGGGAAGATCCAGGTGCTGCTGCGGCGTCCCGGCCCGGAAGCTCGGAATGCGGACAAGTACCAGCAGCCACCACAGGAGTGCCAGGACCGCCCACCACATCGGGCTGACGGGGAGCAGCCAGTGGGCCGCTGCCAGCGCCGCTGTCAGCAGCAGGGCGTAGGCGACGCGCAGCGGCAGGCGAATCAGGCCGGCCAGACGCCCCCATTCCCAGGCGCCCAGGAAGAGCACCAGAAAGATGAAGCCCGTGTACGCCCACGCTGGCGTCGCGAGCAGTATCCACAGGGTGCCCAGGCTCAGGACCAGGGCGGTCAGGGTTCTCGATTTCAGCACTCTTCCTTCGCTATCTGATCCCCGGTGCGGCCGAAGCGCCGCTGCCGCTTGGCGTAGGACTGCAAGGCCAGCTCAAAGGCGGCGGCATCGAAGTCCGGCCACAGGGTTTCGGTGAAGTACAGTTCGGTATAAGCCAGCTGCCACAAGAGGAAATTGCTGATGCGCTGCTCGCCGCCAGTGCGGATGAATAGATCAGGCTCTGCCATATCCGCCAGGCTCAGCGCCTGCGCCAGATCATGCTCCTCGATCTGGTCGGGCCGCAGCGCCCCGTCCGCCACCGCTGCGGCCAGGCGGCGGGTCGCCTGGACCAGATCCCAGCGCCCGCCGTAATTGGCGGCGATGGTGAGCGTGAGGGCCCCATTGCCGGCGGTCAGCGTCTCCGCGCGGCTGATCAGATCCTGCAGCTTGGGCTCGAAGGCGGCGCGGTCGCCGATGATGCGCAGACGGATGTTGTTGGCGTGGAGGCGCCGGACCTCGCGTTCCAGCATCTGCCGAAACAGCGCCATGAGCAGGCTGACTTCCGTTTCCGGACGGCGCCAGTTCTCGCTGCTGAAGGCGAACAGCGTCAGGTAGGGAATCTGGTGGTAAACGCAGGCCTCGACGATGGTGCGAACCACCTCGGCACCGCGCCGGTGGCCGGCGATGCGCGGCAGATGGCGCTGCTTTGCCCAGCGGCCGTTGCCATCCATGATGATGGCGACGTGCTGCGGTCGCTTCGCGGCTGCCGACTGCCCATTGCCGCTCACGGGCCTCAGACTTCCATCAGGTCGGATTCTTTGGCTTCCACCACCGCGTCCACCTCGTCGATGTAGCGGTTGGTCAGGATCTGGATGTCCTCTTGCACCCGGCGCTCTTCGTCCTCGGAGATGACTTTGTTTTTCTGCAGCTCCTTGAGGGAATTGTTGGCATCGCGGCGCACGTTGCGGATCGCCACCCGCGCCCCCTCGCCCTCTTGGCGCACCAGTTTGACCATTTCCTTGCGCCGCTCCTCGGACAGGGGCGGCAGGGGCACACGCAGCGAGTCGCTGGTGGACACCGGATTGAGGCCCAAGTCCGACTCGCGAATGGCCTTGTCGATCTTGCTGAGCATGTTGCGCTCCCAAGGAGTCACCTGCAACGTGCGCGCGTCCTGCACGGCGACGTTGGCCACCTGGGTCAGCGGCGTGGGCGAGCCGTAGTACTCGACCATGATATGCTCCAACAGGCTGGTGCTGGCCCGGCCGGTGCGCAAGCGGGTCAGTTCCGACTTCAGCGCCTCGATGCTTTTCTTCATGCGGGTTTCCGCATCACGCTTGATGGCATTCACGTCGTTCAACATAGGATTCACTCCCCTTTGACCAGGGTTCCTTCGTCCTCGCCGCTCACCACCCGCAACAGGGCGCCGGGCTTATTGATGGAGAACACGATGAGCGGCATCTGGTTGTCGCGGCACAGGGTGATGGCCGTGGCGTCCATGACCTTGAGATTTTTCTCCAACACTTCAGTATAGGTCAGACTGCTGTAGCGCATGGCCTGCGGGTTGGTAACGGGGTCGTCGGTATAGACCCCATCCACCTTGGTACCCTTGAGCATCACGTCGGCATTGATTTCCATGGCCCGCAGACTGGCGGCGGTATCCGTGGTGAAGAACGGATTGCCGGTGCCGGCGCCGAAGATCACCAGGCGCCCCCGTTCCAGGTGGCGGATGGCGCGGCGGCGGATATAAGGCTCGGCCACTTGGCTGATATGCAGAGCAGACTGCACGCGGGAGGCGAGCCCAAGGCTCTCCACCGCGTCCTGCAGGGCCAGGGCGTTCATGACCGTGGCCAGCATGCCCATGTAGTCGGCGGTGGCGCGATCCATGCCTTCGGCGGCCTTGGCCATGCCGCGGAAGATATTGCCGCCGCCAATGACCACTGCCACCTGCACACCGGCGTCGGCGACCTCCTTGATCTCCCCGGCCATGCGTTCGATCACGGCGCGGTCGACGCCGTAGTGGCCGTCGCCCATCAGGGCTTCGCCGCTCAACTTCAGCAGAATGCGTTGGTAGGCCGGGCGCGCCAAGTTACTGCCCTCGCACCTGGGCCATCACCTCTTCGGCGAAGCTGGCCGCTTCCGCCTTCTCGATGCCCTCGCCCACCTCGAAGCGGGCGAAACGCTCCACCCGGACGTCGCCGACCGACTTCTGAAGATCGGCCACGGTCAGGTCGGGGTTTTTGACGAAAGGCTGGCTCAGCAGGGAAATCTCCGCCAGCATCTTGTTCAGGCGGCCGCCGATCATCTTCTCGATGATGTCGGCCGGCTTGCCGCTGTCCGCCGCCTGGGCGGCGAGGATTTCCTTCTCCTTGGCCACACGCTCGGCCGGCACGTCCTCGGCGCGCACGTACTCGGGCTTGCTGGCGGCTACGTGCATGGCCACGTCGCGGGCGAACTCGGCCAAGCCGGCCGCATTGCCGGCCACCTCCACCAGCACGCCGATGCGGCCGCCGTGGATATAGGAGGCGATCACGCCCGGCTCGCTGCGGGCATAGCGGATGAAGCGGCGCACGCTGATGTTCTCGCCCAGCTTGGCCACCAGGGTCTTGCGCACCTCTTCCACCGAAGCGGCGCCCAGGGGTTGGGCGAGCAGCTCATCCAGGGTGCCCACCGCCTGGGTGGCGGCCAGTTGGGCCACGTCCTTGGCGAACTGGCGGAAATCCTCGTTCTTGGCCACGAAGTCCGTTTCGCAATTGACTTCCACCATGGCGCCGCTGCGGCCGTCGGCGGCGATCTCGATACTGATGGTGCCCTCGGCCGCCACGCGACCCGCCTTCTTGTCCGCCTTGGCCAAGCCCTTCTTGCGCAGCAGCTCGATGGCCTTGTCCATGTCGCCGCCGACCTCCGCCAGCACGCTCTTGCACTCCATCATGCCGGCGCCGGTACGTTCTCTCAGTTCCTTGACCTGTTGGGCAGTTACGCTCATAAAAGCTCCGTTAGTAGAGAGGGTTTGCAGGGGGCACCGTCATCCGGGGTCCCCTGGCTCACAAATCCGGTGGCGCGGCCATTACCGCGCCCGGCGTTCAGGCGTGGGTGTTCTCCAGCTCGATGACCTCGTCCTCGGTCACTTCCACGAACTCGTCCAGCAGGGCCTGCTCGCCGCCCTGGCGCCCGGCCAGGATCGCGTCGGCCATGGCGCCGGCGTAGAGCCGGATGGCGCGGATGGCGTCGTCATTGCCGGGAATCACGTAATCGATGCCACTGGGGTCGCAGTTGGTGTCGACCACGCCGATCACCGGGATGCCCAGCTTGTTGGCCTCGGCCACGGCGATCTTCTCGTGGCCGACGTCGATGACGAAGAGCGCGTCGGGCAGGCTCTTCATGTCCTTGATGCCGCCCAGACTGCGCTCCAGCTTTTCGAGCTCGCGCTGCAGGTTCAGGGCTTCTTTCTTGGTGATCTTGTCGAAGGTGCCGTCCGTCGCCATGGTCTGGATTTCTTCCAGGCGCCGGATGGACTGCTTGATGGTCTGGAAGTTGGTCAGCATGCCGCCCAGCCAGCGGTGATTCACGTAGTAGGTGCCGGCACGCTGCGCCTCTTCGCGGATGGCCTCGCGGGCTTGGCGTTTGGTGCCCACGAACAGGATCTTGCCATTGCGACGGGACAGATCCTCGGCAAAGCGCAGAGCCTCGCGGAACATGGGTAGGGTCTTTTCCAGATTGACGATGTGGATCTTGTTGCGCTCGCCGAAGATGTACGGCGCCATCTTGGGATGCCAGTAACGGGTCTGGTGGCCGAAGTGCGCGCCGGCCTCCAGCAACTGGCGCATGGTGATGTTGTTGCTCATGACGTTCTCCTGACTTGGGTTGAGCCGCCATATATCCCAGCCCGCCATCCGCGCCCGATCGGGCCTTGCGGTCCCGCGGCAACGGACACCCAGCGGGCTGCGCCGATATATGTGTGAATTGAAAAAACGACTGTTAGACAACAGCCAGCGCGCTTTATACCACTTTGCGGCAAACGGGGCAATTCACCCGGCGCGGCGTTTGCATCGCGCCGTCCGGGCCCGCTAACATAGTGTCTGATTCAGTCCGGATTTGAACTCAAGCCAACCGGTTGCCCAAGCGCGAGGCCCGCATGGAATTTCCCGCCCCCCTGATCGCCGGTCGCCTGCTGCGCCGTTATCAACGCTTCCTGGCCGACGTGCAGCTGGATTCGGGGGAAACGGTGACGGTCCACTGTCCCAACTCCGGCTCCATGGCCACCTGCAAGACCCCCGGCCAACGCGTCCTGCTGTCCCATCGACCGGATCCGAAGCGCAAGCTGGCCTACACCTGGGAGCTGTACGACAGTGGCAGCGGCTGGGTCTGCGTCAACACCCAGCATCCCAACGCCGTGGTGGCGGAGGGCATCGCGGCCGACCGCATCCCGGAGCTGGCCGGCTACACACAGTTGCGGCGCGAGGTGAAGTATGGAGGCGACAGCCGCATCGATATCCTACTGAAAGCCCCGGACCGCCCGGCCTGCTACGTGGAAGTGAAGAACTGTACGCTGCTGGCCGCCGACGGGCGCATCCGCTTTCCCGATGCGGTGACCGCGCGCGGACTGAAGCATCTGCACGCCCTCATGGAGGTGGTGCGCCAAGGCCAGCGGGCGGTCATGTGCTTTTTCATCGGCCGGCCCGACGGCCGCGGCTTCGGCCCCGCAGACCAGGTGGACCCGGCCTACGGCGAGGGACTGCGCACCGCCGCGGCGGCCGGCGTGGAGATCCTGGCCTACCGCGCCCATATCAGCCCTGGTAAAATCGAACTCATTGACGCCGTCGACGTGGATCTGCGTCGACCCGACGAGGTGTAAGCACTCATGGGAATCACCATCAAGACCCCGGAAGAGATCGAAAAGATGCGCATCGCCGGCCGCCTGGCCGCCGAGGTGCTGCAAATGATCGCTCCGCACGTAAAACCGGGCGTGACCACGGGCGAATTGGACCGCATTTGCCACGACTACATCGTCAACGTGCAGCAGGCCATCCCCGCGCCGCTCAACTACCAGCCGGGCCCCGGCTACCCACCCTTCCCCAAATCCATCTGCACCTCGGTGAACCACCAGGTCTGCCACGGCATTCCCGGCGACCGGGTGCTGAAGGAGGGCGACATCGTCAACATCGACGTGACCGTCATCAAGGACGGCTACCACGGCGACACCAGCAAGATGTTCTTCGTCGGCGAGCCCCCCCTGAAAGCGCGCCGGGTCAGCGAGGTGGCCCACGAAGCCATGAAGCGGGGCATCGCGGTGGTGCGGCCCGGCGCCACCCTGGGCGACATCGGCCATGCCATCCAGACCTACGCCGAGGCCCAGCACTGCTCGGTGGTGCGCGAATTCTGCGGCCATGGCATTGGCCGCCGCTTCCACGAGGAGCCGCAGGTGCTGCACTACGGCAAGCCGGGCACGGGCGTGAAGCTGGTGCCGGGCATGACCTTCACCATCGAGCCGATGATCAATGCCGGCGGCCGCGCCATCCGGCAGATGAACGACGGCTGGACCATCGTGACCAAGGACCACAGCCCGTCCGCCCAATGGGAGCACACCGTGCTGGTGACGGAAGACGGCGTGGAAGTACTGACCCAGCTGCCCGGAGACCCCCTCTAGGCCATGCGACCGACCGTGCACATGTCGGACCTGCTCCAGCGGCAGATGCTGCGGGAGCAGACCCATGCCATCTTCGCGGGGCACGCCCCCGACGCAGCGCTGCCGGCCTTTCGGCAGGTCTGCAAGGATTACCTGCAGCAAGGCCGCCTTCAGCTCCAGGACGCCTACCGGCGCGGCGCCGGCGGCCCGCAACTGGTCCACGGCCAGTGCCGCCTGGCCGATTACCTGCTCACCCAGATCTGG
Organism: Thermithiobacillus tepidarius DSM 3134; assembly: GCF_000423825.1. NCBI lineage: Bacteria > Pseudomonadati > Pseudomonadota > Acidithiobacillia > Acidithiobacillales > Thermithiobacillaceae > Thermithiobacillus > Thermithiobacillus tepidarius. The sequence goes on along the minus strand of NZ_KE384096.1, from coordinate 205,878 downwards.
CGGTACCTGCCCCGCCTGCTGCAGCGCCCTGCTCCGCAGGACCTCGCCTTGGTGGCCGTGGGCGGCTACGGCCGCGGCGAGCTGCATCCCCACTCGGACGTGGACCTGCTTTTCCTGTTCGGCAGCGAGGCGCCCTCCGCCGAGGACCTGTCCTTCGTGGAAACCTTGGTCACCTTTCTGTGGGACATCCGATTGGAGGTGGGACACAGTGCCCGCACGGTAAGCGAATGCCTGGCCGAGACGGCGGGCGACATCACCATCGCCACCAGTCTCCTGGAAGCCCGCTGGCTGGCGGGCAGCAAGGACAGCTTCGCGCGCCTGCAACACAGCTTGAAGGTGGACAACCCCTGGACCAGCGCCGCCTTCTTCGAAGCCAAGGTCGCCGAGCAGCGGGCACGGCATGCCCGCTTCGGCGACACCGCCTACAACCTGGAGCCGAACGTCAAGGACGGCCCCGGCGCCCTGCGCGACCTGCAGGTCATCGAGTGGGTCGCCAAGCGCCACTCCGGCTGCCTGGACCTGCGCTGCCTGAGCATCGCGGGCATCATCACCCGCGAGGAGTACCGCACCCTCATCCGCGCCCGCAACTTCCTGTGGCGGCTGCGTGCCGGCCTGCATTACGCCGCCGGGCGCAAGGAAGAGCGCCTGCTCTTCGATTACCAGTATCGCCTGGCCGAGGAGCTGGGCTATCAGGACACGCGCGAGAGCCTGGCCGTGGAAAAGCTGATGAAGCGCTACTTCCGCACCCTGAAGGAAGTCTCGATCCTGACCGAGATGCTGCTGCAGACCCTGCGCGAGGACATCATCCCGGTACAGCACGGCGAGCCGCGCGTCCTGGATGCCGATTTCGAGGTGCGCGACGGCCGCCTGCGCGCCATCGACCTGGGCATCTTCGCCAAGCAGCCGCACAGCATCCTCACCCTCTTCCAGCACCTGCAGCGCCAGCCGGCGCACATCAGCGTCGGCGCCCGCACCATGCGGGCCCTGCGCGCCAACCTGGGCCGCATCGACCGGCGCTTTCGCGAGGACCCGCGCAACCAGGCGGCCTTCATGGCCATCCTGCGCCACGGCAGCGGCCTGACCCGCGTGCTGCGGCACATGAACGCCTATGGGGTGCTCGGGGCCTACATTCCGCCCTTCGGCCGCATCGTCGGCCAGATGCAGCACGACCTCTTCCACGTCTATACGGTGGACCAGCACACCCTCTTCCTGGTGCGCAACCTGCGCCGCTTCGCCGTGCCGGATTTCGCCGGGGAATTGCCCCTGTGCTCGCAGATCTACGGCCAGATCGACAAGCCCGAACTGCTCATCATCGCCGGACTGTTCCACGACATCGCCAAGGGCCGGGGCGGCGATCACTCCCAATTGGGCGCCGAGGACGTGCAGCGCTTCTGCCAGCGCCACGGCCTCCCCGCCGAGGACACGGCCCTGGTGACCTGGCTGGTGCGCCAGCACCTGGTCATGTCCAGCACCAGCCAGCGCCGCGACATCGAAGACCCGGAAGTGATCGGCGAATTTGCCCGCCTAATGGGCGACCAGCGGCATCTGGATTACCTGCTGCTGCTGACCGTCGCCGACATCCGCGCCACCAATCCGGGCCTGTGGAACAGCTGGAAGGGCCAACTGCTGTGGGATCTCTATCACGCCACCAGCGCCGCTCTGCGCCGGGATACGCTCGCGCCGGTCGACAGCGATGCCCTGATCCGCCACAAGCAGAGCGACGTGCTGAACCTCCTGCCCTCGCAGGCGGAAGGCTTGGCCCAACGGCATTGGGAGCGGCTCAGCTCCGCCTATTTCTTCCGCTACGACCCCCAGGAAATCGCCTGGCATACCCAGGCCATCGTGGAGAGCCACAGTCTGGATCTGCCCCTGGTGCGGGCGCGCCTGCATCCCCAGCACGCGGGCACCGAGATCCTGGTCTACGCGCCCAACGTGGAGGGGCTTTTCACGCATCTGACCGGCGCGCTGGACCGCCTGGGCCTGAACGTGGTGGATGCCCGCCTGGACGTGACCCCGGACGGCTTCGCCCTGGACACCTTCCGGGTGCTGGACGGCGACAACGGCAACATCAGCGATCCGCGCATCCTGCGCGAACTGGAGCAGCGGCTGCAGGAAGGCCTGCGCGGGCAGGCGCTCAGGAGCGCCCCCGCCTGGCGGGTGCGGCGCCGGCGCCGGCAGGCCAGCCTCTTCAACGTGCCGACCGAGGTCAGCTTCAACAACCAGGCCCTGGAGCCCTACACCCTCATGGAAGTGATCGCGCCGGATCGCCCAGGCCTGCTCTACCGGATCGCCCAGGCGCTGCAGTCCCTCGGCATCCAGGTGCACGGCGCCAAGGTGGCCACCTTCGGCGAACGGGCCGAGGACACCTTCTTCCTCGTGGACAAGCATGGAGCCAAGCTGGATGAGGCGGTGCTGCCGGAGGTGGAGACGCGGCTCATCACTGCGCTGACAGCCGCCTCTGCCGTGAACGCCTGAGCCGCGGGCCCGCCGCCGATGGAGACTCGCAGCGCCTACGCCCATTGCCGCCGCCTGGCAGCCAGCCACTACGAAAATTTCCCGGTTGCGTCGCTGCTGCTGCCGCGCCGCTTGCGTGATCCGATAGCTGCCATCTACGCCTTCGCGCGCACGGCGGACGACCTGGCCGACGAGGGCGAGGCCAGCCCGGCGCAGCGGCTGGCGGCCCTGGCAGACTGGGAAAGCCGGCTGCATGCCGCTGCCCGCGGCGAGGCCGATCACCCCATCTTCATCGCGCTGGCCGACAGCATCGCGCGCTTCCGGCTGCCGCTGGCGCCGCTGACGGACCTGCTGTCGGCCTTTCGCCAGGATGTGACCCGCACCCGCTACGGCACCTTCGCCGAACTCATCGACTACTGCCGCCGCTCCGCCAACCCCATCGGCCGCCTGCTGCTGCACCTCTACGGGGCGGACACGCCGCAGAACATCGGCCGCGCCGACGCCATCTGCAGCGCCCTGCAGCTCACCAACTTCTGGCAGGACGTCGCAGTGGACTGCCGCAAGGGCCGCATCTATCTCCCCGCCGAGGACCTGCGCCGCTTCCAGGTCGCGGAAGCGGATCTGGCGGCGGGCCGGTTGACGCCGCAATTTCAGGCGCTCATGCGCTTCCAGGTGGAGCGCACCCGTCGGCTGCTGCAGTCGGGCGCACCCCTCGGGCGGACGCTGACCGGCCGGCTGGGCTTCAACATGCGCCTGACCATTCTCGGCGGGGCGGCCATTCTGGAGGCCATCGGCAAAAACGGCTATGATGTCTTCCACCAGCGCCCGGTAATCCAGTGGACCACCTGGCTCAGCCTTCTGAAGCGCGCCGCTTTGGCCAAATAGACGCCCGTGAATCCCCAAGAATATTGCCAGGAGAAAGCCGCCAAAAGCGGCTCCAGCTTCTACTACAGCTTCCGCCTGCTGGAACCCGACCGGCGTGCCGCCATCACGGCCCTCTACGCATTTTGCCGCGAGGTGGACGACGTGGTGGATGAATGCTTGGAGCCGCAACTGGCCCGCATCAAGCTGGGCTGGTGGCGCACGGAGCTGGACGCCCTCTACGCCGGTCAGCCCAGCCATCCGGTGACCCGCGCCCTGGCACCGGCGGTGCAGCGCTACGATCTGCCGCGCGAGCAGCTGCTGGAGATCATCGACGGCATGGAGATGGACGTGGACATCAACCGCTACGCCACCTTCAAGGAGCTGTCCCTGTACTGCTACCGGGTGGCCGGCGTGGTGGGTCTGCTTTCCGCCCAGATCTTCGGCTACCAGGACCGCGCCACGCAGAAATACGCCCACGATCTCGGCATCGCCTTCCAGCTCACCAACATCATCCGCGACGTGCGCGAGGATGCCGAGCGCAACCGCATCTATCTGCCGCAGGAAGACCTGCGCCGCTTCCACGTGGACGAGGAAGAGATCCTGCATTTCCACGAGACCGACAAGTTCCGCCAGCTCATGGCCTTTCAGGCCCGGCGGGCGGAGGAATACTACGACCGCGCCCTGGCGCAGCTGCCCGAATCCGATCGCTATGCGCAGTTGCCCGGGCTGGTCATGGCCCGCATCTACCGCGAATTGCTGCGCGAGATCGGCGCCGACGGCTGGCCCGTTCTGCATCAGCGTACCGCCCTCACGCCGTTGCGCAAGCTCATGATCGCCTGGCGCACCGCCCGCGAGGAAAAGCGCCGCTACAAGGCGTGGCGCCGCTCGGAAGCCTGAGCGGCGCATGAACAGGGACGCCCCGGTCGCCGTGCTGGGAGCCGGCTGGGCCGGGCTGAGCGCGGCCTTGGCGCTGGCGGAAGCCGGGGTGGCCGTCCGTCTCTTCGAAGCCGCCGCGCAGCCCGGCGGGCGCGCTCGCGGCGTGAGTCTCCACGGCCAGCGGCTGGACAACGGCCAGCACGTGCTGATCGGCGCCTACACCGAGACCCTGGCCCTGCTCGAGCGCTTGGGCACGCGCCACCTCCTGCGGGAGCAGTCGCGCCTGCGCCTCCACTACCGCACCCTGGACGGCGAAGGTTTCGAGCTGGCGGCGCCCGCCCTGCCCGCGCCCTTGCATCTGGCCTTCGGCATTGCCACCAGCACCCTGCTGCCGGCTCGCGACCGCTGGCCGGCGCTGGCCCTGGCCCGACGCCTGCAGCAGCAGGACTTTGGCATCGATCAGGACAGGCCGCTTCTCGATTTCCTGCAGGCCGAGCGGCAAACGGATTTGGCCATCGGACGCCTGTGGACCCCGCTGTGCCTGGCTGCCCTCAACACCGCCGTCGATCAGGCCAGCACGCGCGTCTTCCTGCGCGTGCTGCGCGACAGTTTCGCCGGCAAAGCCGCCCATAGCCGCATCCTGGTGCCGCAAGCGGACTTGTCGCGCCTCTTTGCTGCCCCGGCCAGCGAGCGCATCGCCCGGGCCGGCGGGCAGTTGCACTACGGCGAACGGGTACATGAAATCCGCCTGGATCAGCCGCCGTTTGAAGTGCGTACCGTGCGCGGCCGCTATGCCGCCAGCCAGATCATCTGCGCCCTGCCGCATCAGGCCGCCGCGCGCCTGCTGGCCGGCGATGCGCGCCTGCAGGCGCTGGTCGGCCGTTTGCGGTCTCTGCGCGACAGTCCCATCACCACCGTCTATCTCGACTACCCGGCAGCCACCCGCCTGCCGCAGGACTTCTTCGCCATCCTGGACGGGGTGGGCCAGTGGGCCTTCGACCGCGGCCGGCTGCTGGGCGAGCTCGGCCGCATCGCGGTGGTGCTCAGCGCCGACGAGGCGCACCTGGGCTGGGAACAGGAGCGGCTGGGCCAAGTGCTGGCGGCGGAGCTGCACCAGTGCAGCAATGGCTTGGTTCCCGCCCAGCCGTCAAGCATCCGCGTGATCCGCGAGAAGCGCGCCACTTTCCTGGCCACCCCGGCCGTCGAGGCCGCCCGGCCCGCCACGGCCACCGCGGTGCCCGGATTCTGGCTGGCGGGGGACTACGTCGCCACCGGCCTGCCCGGCACCCTGGAAGGCGCGGTGCGCAGCGGCCGGCAAGCCGCGGCCATAGCCCGAAGCCGCGCCGCAGGTGCATAATATCCACTTTACAACAAGAGCCACGCCGAGGAACGCCTGACATGCCCAGCTACACCGCCCCCGCCGATCTCCTCTCCGGCCGCGTCGTTCTCGTCACCGGCGCCGGCGACGGCATCGGCCGCGCCGCCAGCCTCGCCTACGCCCGCGCCGGCGCCCAAGTGATCCTGCTCGGCCGGCGCACCGGCAAGCTGGAGGGCGTCTACGACGAAATCGAGAACGCCGGCGGTCCGACGCCCGCGATCTACCCTTTGGACCTGGAAGGCGCCAATGCCGACCACTACGCCGAGCTGGCGCGGCGCGTCGAGCAGGAAATGGGCCGCCTCGACGGCATCCTCCACAACGCCGCGGAGCTGGGCGTGCTCTGTCCGTTGGAGCTCTACCCGCCGCACATCTGGGCACAGGCGATGATGGTGAATCTCAACGCGCCCTTCCTGCTGACCCAGGCCTGCCTGCCGCTGCTCAAGAAAAGCCCCGACGCCGCGCTGATCTTCACCGGCGACGACGTGGGCCGGCATGGCAAGGCTTACTGGGGCGCCTACGGCATCGGCAAGGCCGCCATCGAGAACATGGCCCAGATCCTGGCCGACGAACTGGAGAACACGCCGGTGCGGGTCAACGTCATCAATCCCGGGCCAACCCGCACCAGCATGCGCGTGAAGGCCTATCCCGGCCTGAACCCGCTGGAGGTGCCCACGGCCGACCAGATCATGCCGCTGTATCTGTACCTGATGGGACCGGACAGCCGGGAGCTGCGCGGCCAATCGCTGAACGCCCGGGACTGGATGCGTCCCTGAGGACGGCCATGTTCCGGATCACCGAACTGCTGCATGTCTCCCTGCTGGTTTCCGACCTCGAGCAGGCGCGCGTCTTCTACGAGGAGGTGCTGGGTTTGGCTCCTCTCCCCGAGCGCCCGCCGCTGCCCTTCCCGGGGGTCTGGTACGCGGCGGGCCGGCAGCAGATCCACCTCATCGCCCTGCCCAATCCGGACAAGGACGTGCCGCGCCCCGAGCACGGCGGCCGCGACCGGCACGCCGCTTTTGCCGTGACCGGCCTCGACCGCCTGCGCCAGGCGCTGGAGGCGGCGCAGGTGCCCTACACCCTGAGCCGTTCGGGTCGCCGGGCCCTGTTCTGCCGTGACCCGGAGGGCAACGCCCTCGAGTTCGTGGAGGCCGGCTAAGCGGCCGCGACAAGCACCATGAGCAACGCTTTGCGAGATCGGACGCTGGCCCTGGCGGGCATTTTTCAGGCTGCCTACCAAGTGCAGCAACTCGCCCGGCATGGGACGCTCGACAACGAGCAACTGGAAATCGCCGTGCACAGCATCCTGAACCTGACGCCGACGAGCACCGAGGCGGTTTATGGCGGGGCCGACCGGCTGCGGACCGGGCTCGAGCAGCTGCAGCGGGTGTTGGTGAAGCAACAGGGACCGGCGGAGCAGGAACTGATGCGCTACGTGGTCGCCCTCCTCACCCTGGAACGGCAGTCGGCCAAGCGGCCGGCGATGCTGGAGGAGATGGGTCGGGGGATCAGGCGGGCGCAGGCGCAGGCCGAACATTTCTCGGCCACGCACGGCAATGTCATTGCCAACTTGGCCGGCATCTACAGCGACACCATCAGCACCCTCACGCCCCGCATCATGGTGAGCGGCGATCCGGCCTATCTGGGCAACCCGGACAATGCCAACCGCATCCGCGCCCTGCTGCTGGCCGGCATCCGCTCGGCGGTGCTGTGGCGCCAGCGCGGCGGCAATCACTGGCGGCTGCTCTTCGGACGCGGCACCCTCGCGCGCGAGGCGCAGCACATCCTGGACGGCGTCAGGCCTCGGCCATCTTGAACATCACCAGTTCCCAGCGCAACGCCTCGATGTCATGACGCAGGATGTACATGCCTTGATCGTCGCCCAGCACCTTGAAGTAATTGCGATCGGACGCCGGCCAGCGGTCCACCACCTCCATGACCTCGACCGGGCGCTCCCCGAGGAAAAAGCGCTGCGGGCTTTCCTCTCCCCGGTAGTCCACCTTGCACTCGACCTGGATCCGCATGCCCACCTCCCCTGGCCGGGAGAGCGCCGACATTCCGCACTGCTCACGCCACGCAACCGGATGCCGCACCCACGGCTGTGATCCGATCCATATCGGATCAGCCGTCCAATCCGTTTACAGGAAGCGCAAATCCGGTGCCCCGCACTCGGGGCACTGCAGCTCGGTCAATCGGACCCAGCCGAGGATGTCCCGGTGCTCGGGTCCGGCCGGCCACGGCCCCTGCCAGCCGGCGTAGAGCTCGCCGAAGCGATCCAGCACCAGCACGGCGGGCGTACGCTCGACGTAGCGGGCGCTAACGGCGCCAGCATGGTCCACCAGCACCGGGAAGGGCCACTCCCCCGCTGGCGGCCGCTCGCCGCCCACCGCCAGCACCTCGGCACCCAGCGCCTGATACGCCGGATAATGGCGGGCGAAGTCGTGCAGCAGAGATTCGTCGCCGTCCCAGAACAGCAGCACCACCGGCTGTCGTTGCCGGTAATCGCCCAAGGCGGTCTGGTGCTCGTGGATGTCAGGCAGGGTGAAGCTGGGAATGACGCTGCGCAGGGACGGGAAAATCATGGGCTGACCCTCCTTCCTGCCCGTTCCGGAGCGGCGCGGGCGGCAGGCGGATCCATCCGCCCAGGCGGGCTCGGCGTGCAGGGGCAACTTCTATTTTAGCCGATCCACGGCGAAAAAGGATCACGGACGCCCTGCTGCCCGTCGCGCCTCAGCCACCCCGCAGCCAGGCATCCCGCAGCGCCCGCGCTGCCGGCCCGGCGTCCTCCACCAGGGCAAAGGCGCAGGTGTCGACAGGCGGCGCCTGCAGAGTCAGGTCGAACTCCAGCAGTTCGTCGCGGCGGAAGGCGTGCACATGCACCCGGCTGCCCGGTGGGTAGCCGCCGATGAGGGCGGCCAGATTGGCGCGAGTGGCGCGCAGGCCGTCCACGGCGACGACCACGTCCTCCGCTGACAGCCCCGCCCGCTGGGCCGCGCCGCCGTCGTAGACGTGGGTCAGGCGCGCCTCCTCGCCCCGGCCGCCGATGCGCGCGCCCAGCACGGCGCGGGCGGCGAGCTCCGCCGCGCTGCGCTTAGCGGGCTTGCCGCCGCTGTCCTTGTCCGACTCGGCGGGACGCAAGGTGAACTCAATGCCGAAAGGTGCGAGGATTTCCCGAAGCGGCAGGTCAGCGGTGCCGTACACGGCCTGGGCGAAGAAATCGCTCAGGTCGAGGCCGGTCATCTCCGTCACGGTCCGTTCGATGCCGTCCTCGGGCACGCCAACGAGCTTCTTGCCATAACGCGTCCACAGGGCGCGCATGACCGCGTCCAGGGAATGGGCGCCGGCGCTGCGGCTGCGGATGAGCAGGTCCAGGGCCAGGGCCACCACGCTGCCCTTGGCGTAGTAGCTGACCACGGCATTGGGGGCGTTTTCGTCCTGCCGGTAGAACTTGATCCAGGCATCGAAACTCGACTCCGCCACCGACTGCTTGTGGCGCCCGTTGCCGCGCCAGACACGGGTGGCGGTCTCGCCGAGCATTTCAAGGTAGGTCGCGGGCGTGATGAGCCCGCTGCGCAGCAGGGCGAGATCGTCGTAATAAGAGGTGATGCCCTCGAAGGCCCAGAGCTGGCGGGTGTAGGCCTCGCGGCTCAAGTCGTAGGGCAGGAAGGCGGCGGGCTTGATGCGCTTGACGTTCCAGGTATGGAAATACTCGTGGCTGCACAGCCCGAGGAAACTGCGATAGCCCTCGTTGCAATTGGGATCGTTGGGGTCGCTGTCCAGACCGGCCGGCACCGGCCGGGGCAGGTGATCGCGCTTGCAGATGAGACTGGTGGAGGCGCGGTGCTCGAGGCCGCCGTAGCCGTCGCCCACCGCCAACACCAGAAAGACGTAGCGATCCATCGGCGCCTCGCCGAAGAGGCCGATGTGATACTCGCAGATTCGCTGCAGGTCGCGGCAGAGGCGCTCGGTGTCGGCGCGGTGCCGGCCGCTGATGACGAGATCGTGGGGCACGCCGCCGGCTTCGAAGCGCGCCAGGGTGAAATCGGCCAGCTCGACCGGATGGTCGATGAGCTCGTCGTAGTCGGCCGCCCCGTAGGTACCGAAGTCGTAGGGCTCGGCATCGATGCGCGGCATGGCGGTGCCCACCCGCCAGCCGCGATAGCCCTCGCCGTCCGGGCGCCGGATCTCCAGCCGGCAGGGCCGCGACTCGCGACCGTGGGGCATGAGGAACACGCTGGTGCCGTTGAAGTAGCCGCGGGTCTGGTCCAGGTAGGCGGCCCGCACCGACAGATCGTAGGCGTAAATCTCGCAGGTGACGGTGACCGGACCGGCGGCGGGAGCGCAGCGCCAGGTGTGCTTGTCGATCTTCTCCACCGCTAGGGGCGTGCCCGCGCTGCTGGCGGACAAGCGCACGATGTGGCGGGCGAATTCGCGGATCAGGTAGCTGCCCGGCACCCAGGCAGGCAGGGAAAACACTTGGCCCGCCGGGTCAGGGTCGGCCACGGTGCAGCTCACCTCGAAGAGGTGGGCGGCCGGGTCCTTGGGATGGATGCGGTAGCGGATCGGCGGCAGATCGGACATGGGCTTCACTCGCAGGTCGGAATCATGGGCGGACGAAGGCGGGATCAGGGTGCGACCGGCATCGGCATCGGCAGCGGACGGCGGACACTCACCGTCTGCACCAGGCTCATGCCCTCCCCGCGCGGATCGCTCGCCGCATCCAGCCGGCCGCTGCGCTTGTCCAAGTAAGCCGCCTGCATGTCGCCCCAACGGCGCGAGACCGCGTGGATGGTGTGGCCGCGCAGCTCGAGGGCCTGCAGGAGCGCCGGCGGGAAGGCGTCGGGCTCCACCTCCACGCGGTCGGGCAGATACTGATGATGGTAGCGCGGGAGCGCCACCAGACGCCTCAGATCCGGGCTCGGGCCATGCAGGTGGTCGAGGATGCCCAGCAGCACCATGCTGATGATGCGCGAGCCGCCAGGAGTGCCGAGCACCAGCACGCCGCGGGCGTCCTCCACGAAGGTCGGCGACATGCTCGACAGCGGGCGCTTGCCGGGCTGGATGGCATTGGCGGCGTTGCCCACCAAGCCGTAGGCGTTGGGCACCCCGGGCTTGATGACGAAATCATCCATCTCGTTGTTGAGCAGCACGCCGCTGCGGCCCGCCACGAAACCCGAGCCGAACATGGTGTTGAGGCTCAGGGTACCGGCCACGCGGTTGCCTTCGCCGTCGATGATGGAAAAATGGGTAGTGTGGGTGCCCTGGCGCAGCTCGGCCGCGGGCTCGCCGTCGAGCGCCAGGCTCGGGGTGGCATTGTCGGGATCGACGCCGGCAGCGCGCCGGGCCGCATAATCCCGGCTCAAGAGCCGCTGCAACGGCATGGCCACATGATCCGGATCGCCCAGATGGCGCGCGCGGTCCTGATAGGCGCGGCGCATGGCTTCGATGACGAAGTGCATGCGCTGGACCTCTTCGGCCTGCTGCAACGGCAAGCGTTCCAGGATCTGCAGGCTTTCCGCCAGGACCACGCCGCCCGAGGATGGGGGCGGCGCGGCGATGATGGTCGCGCCGCGGTAGCTGAAGCGGATGGGCTTGCGCTCCACCACCCGATAGGCGCGCAGGTCCTGCAGCGTCCAGATGCCGCCCGCCTGGCGCACGGCGGCCACCAGCTCGCGCGCCACCGGGCCGCTGTAGAAGCCGGGCCGGCCATGACGGGCGATGGCCACCAGGGTCCTGGCCAGATCGGGCTGTACCAGCCGGAAGCCGGGCCCTGGCGCCTTGCCGTCCTGCAGGAAGATGGCGGCGGCCGCCGGGCTGGCGGCCAGGGCCGCCTCGCGCTCGCGCGCCATCAAGGCATAGCGCTGCCCCACCGCAAAGCCATCGCGCGCATAGCCGATGGCCGGCGCTAGACTGGCGGCGAGCGGCAGGCGGCCGTAGCGCTGGGCCAAGTGCACCAGGCCCGCCGGCAGTCCCGGGACGCCCGCAGCCAGCGGACCGTCCAGGGAGGCGCGCGGCCGCGGCCGCCCTTGAGCGTCCAGATACATGTCGCGGGTGGCCGCGCCTGGGGCCCGCTCCCGCCCGTCCACCATCACTTCAAAGCCGTCCGCCGCGCGGTGCAGCAGCCAGAACCCGCCTCCGCCCAAGCCCGAGCCGTAGGGTTCCACCACCGCCAGGGCGGCGCTGACCGCCACGGCGGCGTCGAAGGCATTGCCGCCCATACTGAGCACCCGCAGGCCGGCCTCGGTCGCCAGCGGCTGGGCGGCGGCGACGGCCGCTGCCCGGGGGATGCCCTGCGCGTCCGCTCCCCACGGCATGAACACCAGCAGCATGGCCAGGACATACCCGGCCAGGTGCGCGTCCCGTCGCGGCACCGGCGCGCGCCACGCAAAGAGGGCTTTCAGCAACATGTGGATTCTTCCTTATTCGTCTTCGCTGTGCGGGTCGGCGCCCATGGCCCGCTTCGCCTCCCCGGCCAGGCGGTCGGCCCAGCGGGTCGGCTCGGGCAGCCGAAGCCCCTTGCCGCAGGCCAGCACCCAGTAGGCCGCGCCGGAGATGTCACAGCGGTGGCCCGGCGAGACGTAGAGCGGTTTCACGCCGTCACGGGTGCGCAGAATGCAGCCCACCAGCTCGCCGCGGTCCACCAGCGGCGCGCTCTCCCCGCGCAGGGGGCCGGGCTGGACATCCTTGCCGCACAGGCGCGACTTGGCCGCGCCGACGCTGGGCAGGTCCAGCAGCACGCCCAAGTGGGCGGCGATGCCCAGCCGGCGCGGGTGGGCGATGCCGGCGCCGTCCACCATCAAGAGATCCGGCGTCTCGGGCAGTGCGCGAATGGCGGCCAGCAGAGCCGGTCCCTCGCGGAAGGACAGCAGGCCCGGCACGTAGGGCATCTCGAGCCGGGCCCGGCGCACCTCGTGATGCAGCACCGTCAGGTCGGGGAAATCCAGCAGCACGGCCACGCCGACCACCTCCTGCCCGTCGGGCGAGAGTGCCGCGTCGCAGCCGGCAATCCGGCGCACGCGCTTGGGACAGGGTTCCAGACGCACCTGCTGTGCCAATCGGCGCTGCAGCGCGAAAGCCTTAGCCGGGTCGGTCGGAAACTCGGGTGTCAGCATGATGGCACATGCTCCGCAAGGGACAATCGCGACAGCGCGGCTGCGGGCGGCAGAACGCTTTGCCCAGTGCCACGATCAACGCGTGATATTCATTGAAGAGCGCGGCGTCCGCCGGCAAATGCGCGTGGAATTGCGCTTGAATCGCCTCGTAGGCGGCGGCGCCCGACAGCAGGCCGAGCCGCTCGAAAATCCGCCGGGTGTAGGCATCCACCACGAAGCTGGGCAGCTCCAGTCCATAGACTAGTATAGCATCGGCCGTCTCCCCGCCCACCCCGTGCACGCCGAGGAGGGCGCGGCGCAGGGCCGGCAGGCTGCCCCGCTCGCGCAAGCGCCGCGGCTCGGCCAGTGCGTCATGGGCGGCGAGGAATTCGCAGAGGGCCAGCAGACGCCGGGTCTTGACCTGATGGTAGCCGGCCGGGCGGATCAATTCGGCCAGCCGCTCCGGCGGGGTAGCCAGCAGGGTCGGCCCGTGGAGCAGGCTCGCCGCGCGCAAGCGCGCGATGGCCTGCTCCACGTTGCGCCAGGCGGTATTCTGGGTGAGCACGGCGCCCACCAGCACCTCGAAGGACGTCTGCGCCGGCCACCAGCGCTGCGGGCCGAAGACGTCGAAGAGCGCCCTATAGACCGCCAGAAAGGGGGTGCTGCTCACCGCTCACGGGCGTCCGCGCCGCCCGACGCCGAGCCGGCCCTTGCTGGCGGAACGGCGGCCGGAGGCCAGGTCGCGGCTGCCCTTGTCGCGCGGGCGGGCCGGTTGGGCCTCGCGCAGGGTCAGAACGGCGCGCTCCGGCTGCGCCTCGCGCTTGCCGCGGACTGCGGGCTTGCGGCCGTTGCTTGCCGGAGCCTGGCTGTCCGCCGCTTCGCGATGCCGCCGGAACAGCCCGCGCCGGGGACCGCGCGCTTTGGCGGCGGTCGAGGCATCCCGCTCCGGCGCACGACGCGGACCGGTACCGCGCCCGGACCGGCCGGCCTGCTCCGCCGGCGCCTCCGGCGGCAGGCCGGCCGCCTCCAGCAGGGCATCCAACTCCTCAGGAGTCAGGTCTTCCCAGCGGCCGGCGCGCACCGCCCGCGGCAACTGGATCGGGCCGTAGCGGGTGCGAATCAGGCGGCTCACGGTCAGGCCGACTGCCTCCCACAGTCGCCGCACCTCGCGGTTGCGGCCCTCCTTCAGGACTACCCGATACCAGCTGTTGGCGCCTTCGCCGCCTTCGTATTCGATGCTGTCGAAATGGGCCATGCCGTCCTCCAGCATGACGCCCTCGCGCAGCTGCTGCAGATTCTCGTCGGTGGGCCGGCCCAGCACGCGCACCGCATACTCGCGCTCGATCTCGCGGCTGGGATGCATGAGAGCATTGGCCAGCTCGCCGTCGGTGGTCAGCAGCAGCAGGCCGTCCGTGTTCAGGTCCAGGCGCCCCACGGAGATCCAGCGCCCCTGGCGCAGGCGTGGCAGACGGTCGAAGACGGTCGGCCGGCCCTCCGGGTCCTTGCGCGTGGTCACCTCGCCCACCGGCTTGTGATACATGATGACGCGCCGGCGCGGTCCCTGCCGCCGCCAGTCTGGCAGGCGCTCGCCGTCGATGCTGATCTCGTCCCGGTCCGTGATGCGATCGCCCAGCTTGGCCGGCTGGCCGTTCACGCGCACGCGCCCAGCGGTGATCCACTCCTCCATCTCCCGGCGCGAACCGAGCCCGATCCGGGCCAATACCTTTTGCAGCTTCTCATCGTGACCGTCCGCACGTCCCTCCGGCAGGGGCGGCGTCGAACGGGGTGGCCTGGGTGTTCTCGTCATGGGATTTCCCTTTGCGCGGACCGGCGACAGCGCCGGCGCCGTTTATGAGTTAGGGCAGATTTGCCGCGATTTGTTCCAGATCCTGCAGCTCGTCCAGAGGCGGCAACTGCTCCAGGCTCTCCAGGCCGAAATGGGCGAGGAAAGCCGGGGTCGTGCCCAGCAGGGCGGGCCGACCCGGCGTTTCGCGGTGGCCCAGCACGCGGATCCAGCCATAGGCCTGCAGGGTCTTGACGATGCCTTGGCTCACCGCCACGCCGCGGATGTCCTCGATCTCGGCGCGGGTGATGGGCTGGCGGTAGGCGATGATGGCCAGGGTTTCCATGAGCGCCCGCGACGGCCGCGGCGCCTGGCCGGCGTACAGGCGCGCCAGCCAGGGCGTCAGGCGCGGATTGCTCTGGAAGCGGTAACCGCCCGCCGTGCGCACCAGCACCACCGGCGCGTCGGCATAATCCTGGCGCAACTCGTCCAGCAGCTTGCGCAAGGTCTCGCTGCTGGGGCACTGCTCCGGCTCGAAAAGGCCGCGCAGGCGCTCCAGGCTCAGGGGCTCGCCGGCGCTGAGCAGCGCCGCGGCCAGGATCTCCTTGACCAGGGCCGGCGTCATGCGGCGCGCACGTAAATGGGGCCGAAGGGGGTGTCCTGGCGGAAGCGCAAGTCCTGGGAGCGGGACAGCTCCAGCACGGCCATCAGGGTCACCACCAAGCCGGCACGCCCCTCGGGCGCCCGCAGCAGTTCGATGAAAGGCCAGAAGCGCCCGGCGCGCTCCGGGGCACCGAGCCAGACCAGCACCTCGCCCATGCGGGCCCGCACCGACAGTCCTTCCTGACGCACGTGGTGCTCGGTGAAGAGCACGGCGCGCCGGCTCAAGCTTTGCAAGGCCGCCAGGAGGTCGGCGAGCGCCAACTCCGGCAGCCGGGTGAGCGGCTGCACCTCGCTGCGCTCGGCCAGCGCCGGCCAGAAATCGCGGCCGGCCTGCGGCAGATCGCCAAGGCGCTCGGCCGCCGCCTGGAATTGGGCGTAGACCTGCAAGCGGCGCACCAGCTCGGCACGCGGGTCCTCCGTCTCCTCGCTCTCGCTGCCCGCCGGGCGCGGCAACAGCATGCGCGACTTGATCTCGGCGAGGTAGGCGGCCATGACCAGGTAGTCCGCCGCCAGTTCCAGCCGCACCTCGCGCATCAGCTCCACGTAGGCCATGTACTGCCGCGTCACCTCGGCGATGGGGATGTCCAGGATGTCCATCTCGCTGCGCTTGATGAGGTAGAGCAGCAGGTCCAGGGGCCCGGCGAAGGACTCCAGGAACACCTCCAGGGCATCGGGCGGAATGTAGAGGTCCTTGGGCAGGGCGGTCAGCGGCGCCCCGCGCACGTGGGCCAGGGCCTCGGTGCCGTGGCTGTCCGTCTCCGGCTGCGCGGCGGCGCTCATGGCTGCAAACGGCTCCGCTGGCGCTCAGGCAAAATCGAGGCCCATGGACCGGCGCACCTCGGCCAGGGTTTCCTGCGCCACGATCCGTGCCCGCTGCTGGCCCGCGGCCACCACTTCCCGCAGGTATTGCGGCCGGGCGGCCAGGCTCTCGGCGCGCTCGCGCATGGGGGCCAACTCCGCCAGCACCGCGTCGATGATCGGCTGCTTGCACTCCAGGCAGCCGATGCCGGCGCTGGTGCAGCCCTGGTGCGCCCAGGCCTGGGTGGGCTCGTCCGAGTACACCTGATGGAAGGCCCAGACCGGGCATTTTTCCGGCGTGCCCGGATCGCTGCGCCGCACGCGGGCGGGATCGGTGGGCATGGTGCGCATCTTCTGGGTGACCGCGGCGGGAGCCTCGCGCAGGAAGATGGTGTTGCCGTAGGACTTGCTCATCTTGCGGCCGTCCAGGCCGGGCATCTTGGACGCCGGGGTCAGCAGCGCTTGCGGCTCGGGCAGGATCTCCTTGCCGGTACCCTCCAGGTAGCCCAACAGGCGCTCCTTTTCCTCGGCATTGACGTTGGCCTGCGCGGCCAGCAGCGCGCGCGCCGCCTCCAGGGCCGCGGCATCGCCCTGCTCCTGGTAGCGGGTGCGCAGATTGGCGTATTCCTTGGCCGCCTTCTTGCCCATGCGCTGCAGGCTCTTCTCCACCTTGTCCGCCTGATCCGGCTCGCGGCCATAGATGTGATTGAAGCGCCGCGCGATCTCGCGGGTGATCTCCACGTGCGCCACCTGATCGGCACCCACCGGCACGTGGCCGGCGCGGTAGATCAGGATGTCCGCGCTCTGCAGCAGCGGATAGCCGAGAAAGCCGTAGGTGGAGAGGTCCTTGTCCTTGAGGTTCTCGATCTGGTCCTTGTAGGTGGGCACCCGCTCCAGCCAGGACAGGGGCGTGATCATGGACAGCAGCAGGTGCAGCTCGGCGTGCTCGGGCATCTGCGACTGGAAGAACAGGGTCGCCCGCTCCGGGTCGATGCCGGCCGCCAGCCAGTCCGCCAGCATGTCCCAGGCCGCCGGGCCGATGCCGCGCGGGTCCTCGTAATGGGTTGTGAGGGCGTGCCAGTCGGCCACGAAGAAGAAGCAGTCGTAGTCCCGCTGCAGTTGCAGCCAATTCTTCAGGACTCCGTGGTAATGGCCCAGATGCAGGCGCCCCGTGGGGCGCATGCCGGACAGGATCCGGCGGTTGCCGGCGGCAAAGGCGTCGGTCATGGCAGCGGCGCTCCTCCCAGCGCAAAAAAGAAGTGACGCAGGGACAGGACGATGGGACCCATCACCTGGCCCAGGATGCCCGTGAACAAGAGCAGAATGAGAATGATGAAGCCGTAGGGCTCGAGCCGACTGAGCTGATAAGAGGCACGCCCCGGCAGCAGGCCCACCGCCACCCGGCCGCCGTCCAGCGGCGGGATGGGAATCAGGTTCAATACCATCAGCACCAGGTTGATGGTGATGCCGGCCATGCCCATCAGCTGCATCGGCTCGCTGAAATAGGCCAGGCTGGCCGGCAGGCGCGCGCCGAGCCAGAGCACCACGGTCCAGAAGAGCGCCATGGCCAGGTTGGCCGCCGGCCCGGACAGGGCCACCCACACCGAATCCCGCTTGGGATTGCGCAGGCCCTCGAAGTTCACCGGCACCGGCTTGGCCCAGCCGAAGACGAAGGGCGAGCCGATGGCGACCAGGCCGGCCGGCAGCAGCACGGTGCCGATGGGATCAATGTGCTTGAGGGGATTCAGGCTCAGGCGCCCCATCAGCATGGCCGTCGGATCGCCCAGGCGCCACGCGGTCCAGCCGTGGGCGACCTCGTGCAGGGTGATGGCGAAAAGGACCGGCAAGGCCCAGATGGAGATGATCTGAATGATTTGCGCGGGATCGGTCATGCCGGCAGTATAGCAAGCTTCGCCTAGTCGTGCAGGCCCAGGCTGGCCGGATCCCCCACGCCGCCACGCAGCACCCGCGGCGGCCACTGGGTCAGGTCGATGATGGTGGACGGCTCCAGGCCGCCGGCACCGCCATCCAGAATCAAGTCCACCCGCCGGTCGAGGCGCTCGCGGATCTCCTCCGGATCGCCCAGCGGATGCGCGTCGCCGGGCAGGATCAGGGTCGAGCTCATGAGCGGCTCGCCCAGCGCCTGCAAGAGAGCGCTGCAGATGGGATTGTCCGGGATACGCATGCCGATGGTCTTCTTCTTCGGGTCCGCCAGCTTGCGCGGCACGTCCCGGCTCGCCTGCAGGATGAAGGTGAAGGGCCCCGGCGTGGCCTGTTTCAGCAGCCGGAAGGCGGCATTGTCCACCTTGGCATACTCGGACAGACGTGAAATGTCGGGAAAAAGCAGGCTCAGATCATGCTGGACATCCAGCTGCCGGATCACGCGCAAGCGCTCCTGGGCGGCGCTGGCGTGGATCGCGCAGCCCAGGGCATAGGTGCTGTCCGTGGGATAAACCACCAGCGCCCCGTCGCGAATGGCGGATGCCGCCTGCTGGATCAGGCGCGGCTGCGGGTTTTGCGGATGGACCTGGAAGGTTTGCGTCATATCTCCGATTGATGCGCCGAGTGGCTCAACCTTCATCCGCGAGATCCCAGTCATGCCAGATGGGCGTGGTGTCCGGCGGCAGCAGGGGCAGACGGCCCAGAGACAGATAGACCTGCTCCGGGCCATGGTAGTCGGAGCCGGCGGAGGCGAGCAGCCCCAGGGTACGGGCCAGACGCGCGAAGTACGGGGCATCGCTCACCGCCTGGCTGCCGGAAATCACCTCGATGCCGTCGCCGCCCGCCGCCTTGAACTCGCGCAGCAACTGGCACAGCTTGCTGGCACTCAGCTTGTAGCGGCCGGGATGGGCGACGATGGCCTGGCCGCCGGCCCCACGGATCCAGCCGACCGCCTCTTCCAGTCCCGCCCACTGTCCCGGCACGTGGCCCGGACGGCCGCGCACCAGGAACCGCTCGAAGACGCGCCGCACATCGGGCGCGTGGCCTTCCTGCACCAGCCAGCGGGCGAAATGGGTGCGGCCGACGATCTCGCCCTTGGCGAAACGGCGCGCCCCGTCCAGGGCGCCGTGAATGCCGTGCCCGGCCAGCCGGCGGTCCATCTCCTCGGCCCGCCACTCGCGGAACTCGCGCAGGCGGGCGAGCCCCTGCTGCAGATCCGCGTTGGCGGGATCGATGTTCACGCCCACCACGTGGATCACCTGGCTGTTCCAGGTGACCGACACCTCCACCCCCGGAATGAGGCGAAGGCCGTGCCGGATCGCCGCCGTGCCCGCCTCGGCCAGGCCGGCGGTATTGTCATGGTCGGTCAGGGCCAAGCCCCGCAGTCCTGCGGCGGCGGCCATCTCGACGAGTGCGGTCGGGCTCAGGCTGCCGTCGGACGCCGTGGAGTGGCTGTGCAAATCGATGGCCAGCCGCTGCCCGACTGCCATCTGTGCGCTGGCTGCCATATCTTCCCTTTGATTGCGAAAAGCGGAGTGCGACGAATTTTACTTATCTCATTTTACCAGAGCGAAGGTACAATAGGCGAAAGCTTTTGCCCATCCCAAGAAAGGAGGATTCGCCCGTGGCGTCAACAGATCCCTTGAATGTCAGCCTGGAAGGCAGCCTGGCCCGCTTCGAGCAGGCCACGCGCAGCGTGCTCGCCGCCTTCGCCCAGGCCCAGATCCCGACGGGCAACCAGGTGACGCCGGTCATGCTGATGGACGGGGTGCGACAGATGTTCGCGGTGATGCAGAAGCTGGATGCCGCGGAAAGCTGGGATCCGGCCCTGCCCGAGGACGATCCGGAACAGCTCGGCGACTACGCGATCGGCTTTCTCATGGATCTGAGCACCTGGGCCGACCGGCTGCACGAACGCCAATCCAAGAAGGCCTTCGACGTCGCCGCCGTGGGCGCGGCGGCCTGGGTGATCCGCCACGGCGGCAGGCTGCGCACCCTGGAACCGGTGGTCAACGGCCTGGCGGCGCTGGCCAACGCCAACCAGGAGCCGGAAACCCTGTTGCGCGTGGCGCAGCTCATGGAGCAGGTGATCCGGGCGGCCCAGGACAATTTCGCCGCCGATCTGGATCAGGCGGACCCAGGTCGCCCCTGGCGCATCCTGCTGCTGAACCACGGCATCAGCGCCACCCGGGCCCAGAACCCGGCCCAGATGGAAAAGGCCTTTCAGCTCATCCTGGAGCACCTGCCCCAGGACGCTCCCACCTTCTTCGACGAGGGCTTGCGCCAAGTCAGCCAAGGCGGCTTCCCGCCGGCGCTGGTGGAGATCATGCGCACCTACCAGCAAAAGGCGGCCGGCGCCATGCACTGAGCCTGGCCGGCACCCGCGGCGGTCCGTCCCGGGCCGCCCGGCTGCGGCTCATTTCATCGGCAGGCAGTCGGCGCGCCACAGGCAATTCGCCTGGTCGCAATAGGCGGTGGTCGCCGTCGCGAAGCAGGGGAAATTGCCCTCGCGGCTCTGGATGGTCCGGATGAGCGTGGTCTTGTTCATGCGGCCGGGTTTGATGCCGAGAGCCGCGGCCATGGTCCTGATGTCAGCCATTTTCATCGTGCACTCCTCCTGCTTCACCGAGTTTCAGGCGTCCCACGTAGTCATTGACGAAATGCCGGGCCACGCGGCCGCTGCGCGAGCCGCGCGCCAAAGCCCAGCGCAGGGCTTCCGCCCGCGCCGCCTCCCAATCAACCGCCATGGCGCCGGCCTGGCGCAGGTGGCGCGCCACGATGGCCAGGTAAGTGTCCTGGTCGAAGGGGTAAAAGCCGATCCACAGGCCGAAGCGGTCCGACAGACTGAGCTTCTCCTCGGCCGTCTCGCCGGGCACGATCTCGTCCCCGGCCCGCTGGTATTCGTCGTTCTCGGCGAAGTGGCGCGGCATCAGGTGGCGGCGGTTGCTGGTGGCGTAGATGAGCACATTGGCCGGGCGCGCCTCCACGCCGCCGTCCAGCACCGACTTGAGCGCCTTGTAGGCCGGCTCGTTGTCCTCGAAGGACAGATCGTCGCAGAACAGCACGAAGCGGAAGCGCGCGTCCGGATCCGCCCGGCGCAGGGCGGCAAGCACGTCGGGCAGATGCAGCAGGCCGTCCCTGTCCAACTCGACGAGACGCAGGCCCTCGGGGCCGTAGCGAGTCAGCATGGCCTTGACCAGAGAGGATTTGCCGGTGCCGCGGCCGCCCCAGAGCAACACGTCGTTGGCGGGCAGTCCATGCACGAATTGCCGGGTGTTGCGGTCCAGGAGTTGGCCGGCGCGATCGATGCCGAGCAGATCCTCGGCGCGCACCGTCTGCACCTGCTCGATGCCCTGCAGATAAGCGCCGCCCGGCCCGGCGCGCCAGCGGGCGGCCAGGCAGCGGCCGAAGTCGACCGAGCCGCTGTCCGCCGGCGACTGGAGCGAAGCGAGCAATTGCTGCAGATGGGCGAGAAACTCGACGTGCTGCATGGGCTGTACTAACCTTCAGAATGCGACCTAGCGCGTGACTTTATGGTATTTTCCCCGGATCGTGACGTCAAAGCATGCGCTCCGTCCCTGACCGGCGCCGGGCGTGATTCCCGTATTCAGCAAAGTGATTGCCCATGAAACAGCTCGCAGATTTTCTGCCCGTACTGATTTTCTTCATCGTCTACAAAGCGCAAGGCATTTACGAGGCCACCGCCGTCGCCATCGTCGCCTCTGTGCTGCTCATCTTCGGCCAGTATCTCTGGTACCGGCGGGTGGAACCGATGGCGCTGGTCTCCGCGGCGCTGGTGGTGGTTTTCGGCGGCGCCACCATCTGGCTGCACGACGAGCTTTTCATCAAGCTCAAGCCGAGCCTGCTCTACGCCCTTTTCGCCGGCGTCTTCCTGGTGGCCCAGCTGCGCGGCACCTTGATCGTGGAAAAACTGGTGGGCAAGCAACTGGACCGCGAGATCCCGCGCCCCTTCTGGCAGCGCCTGAACAGCTACTGGGTGATCTTCTTCGCCTTTCTGGCCGTGCTCAACCTCTACGTGGCCTTTTACTTTCCCACGGATATCTGGGTCAATTTCAAGCTCTTCGGCCTCCTGGGCATCACGCTCGCCTTCATGCTCTTCCAGGGCGTGCTGATCGCCCGCGCGGCGGAAGCCCACGAGCACGTCAAGCTCGGCGCCGACGCCGACCACCAGACCAAGCAGAGGGAGCCCTGACATGTACTATGCCATCATCGCCAAGGACAATGCCGATTCCCTGCCCTTGCGCCAGGCGGCGCGACCCGATCACCTGGCGCGCCTGCATCAGCTGAACGAAGCCGGCCGTCTGCTGCTGGCCGGCCCCCTGCCGGCCGTCGACGCCGAGGACCCCGGCAGCGCCGGCTTCCGCGGCAGCCTGATCGTGGCGGAGTTCGACAGCCTGGATGACGCCCAGGCCTGGGCCGCCGCCGATCCCTACCTGGCCCGCGGCGTCTACGCCGAGGTCAGCGTGCAGCCCTTCAAGAAGGTGCTGCCATGAGCAGCGCCGGTCTGTCGGCCACGGCGCGCATGGAACAACTGCTCCGTGAGACGCTGCAGCCGCTGGAGCTGAGCATCGTGGACGAGAGCCACAAGCATGCCGGCCATGCCGGCGTGCGTGAACGCGGCGGCGGCCACTATCAGCTGCACCTCGTCTCCGCCCGCTTCGAAGGGCTCAACCCGGTGGCGCGCCACCGGCTGGTCTACCAGGCCCTGGCGCCCATGCAGCAGGAGATCCATGCCCTGGCCATGACCACCCTGACCCCCGCCGAGGCGGAGGCGCGGCGTGGCGACTAGCCTGCCTGCCCTGTCCGTGGGCGAGATGCTGGCGGCCCTGGTCGCCAGCCCTTCGGTCAGCAGTCCGGAGCCCCACTGGGACCAGTCCAACGCCGGGGTCATCGAGCTGCTGGCCGCCTGGTTCGAGGATCTGGGCTTCGCCGTGGAGCAGGTGCCCTGCACCGGACAGCCGGACAAGCTCAACCTGATCGCCACCCTGGGCAGCGGGCCCGGCGGCCTCGTGCTGGCCGGACACACGGACACGGTGCCCTTTGACGTGGATCGCTGGCGCACGGACCCGCTGCGCCTGACCGAGGCCGACGGCCGCTGGTACGGCATGGGCGTGGCCGACATGAAGGGTTTTTTTCCCCTGGTGATCGAGGCGGTCCGCGACCTGCGCGCCGCCGACCTGCGTCAGCCCCTCATCGTCCTGGCCACCGCCGACGAGGAATCCAGCATGGCTGGCGCCCGCACCCTGCAGGCCCTGGGCCGGCCCCGGGCACGCCATGCGGTGATCGGCGAGCCCACCGGCTTGCGGCCGGTGCGCCTGCACAAGGGCATCATGATGGAATCCCTGCGCCTGATCGGCCGCAGCGGCCATTCCAGCAATCCGGCGCTCGGCAACAATGCCCTGGACGGCATGCAGCGGCTGATGGGCGCCCTGATGGCATGGCGCGCGGAGCTGGCTCAGCGCCACCGGAATCCGCTTTTCGAAGTGGCCCACCCCACCCTGAACCTGGGCCACATCCACGGCGGCGACAGCCCCAACCGCATCTGCGGCGAGTGCGAGCTGCACATCGACCTGCGCCCGTTGCCGGGCATGGACATGGACGCCCTGCGCGAGGAGCTCTACGCCACGGCGCGCCAAGCCGTGGCGGACAGCGGCCTGACCCTGCTCTGCCAGCCGCTCTTCGCCGGCAATCCGCCGCTGGATACCCCGGCCGCCGCGCCCATCGTGCAGGCGGCGGAGCGCCTCACGGGCCACGCCGCCGAGGCGGTGGCCTTCGGCACCGAAGGGCCCTATCTGCAGCGATTGGGCATGGACACCGTGATCCTGGGGCCGGGCGACATCGCCTGCGCCCATCAGCCCGACGAGTATCTGGAGCTGGCGCGGGTGCGGCCCACCGTCGCGCTGCTGCAGGCGCTGATTCGCCGCTTTTGCCTGAACAACGACAACGACACAGGTGAGACCCGCTAGATGCCCACCAAGGATCTTCACAACTTCGTTCACTGGTTCCGGGAATCCTCTCCCTACATCCACCGCTTCCGCCGCCAGACCTTCGTCATCGCCTTCGGCGGCGAGGTAGTGGCGGACGGCCACATGCACCGGCTGGCCCACGACCTGGCTCTGCTGAACAGCCTGGGCATCAACGTGGTGCTGGTGCACGGCGCCGCCGGCCAGATCGATGCCCTGCTGGCCCAGGCGGGGCTGAGCAGCCAGCGCGTGGGCGGTCGCCGGATCACGGAATTGGCCGTCCTGCCGCACGTCAAGGCGGCGGTGGGCCAAGTGCGCCTGGAGGTGGAGGCGGCCCTGTCCCAGGGCCTGGCTAACTCGCCCATGGAAGGCGCACGGGTGCGCATCAGCGGCGGCAACTTCGTGCTCGCTCAGCCGCTGGGCGTGCTGGACGGCGTGGATTTCCAGCACACCGGCAGGGTGCGGCGCGTGGACGCGCCGGCGGTGCAGCATCACCTGGACCTGGACGAGATCGTGCTGCTCTCTCCCATCGGCTACTCTCCGACCGGCGAGATCTTCAACATCAACGCCGAGGAGCTGGCGACCGAGGCGGCGCTGGCGCTGAACGCGGCCAAGCTCATCTTCCTCACCGAGCACAGCGGCCTGCCCGACGATGCCGGCGGCATCCTGCGCCAGCTCACCATCTCCGAAACCCAGGGCTATCTCGACCGGCACCCGGCATTGCCGGACGATCTGAAGCAGCACCTGCACAGCGCCCTGCGCGCCTGTGCCGGGGGCGTGCCGCGGGTGCACCTCATCAGCCGCCTGCTGGACGGCGCCCTGCTGCTGGAACTCTTCAGCCGCGACGGTTGCGGCACCCTCATCTCCAGCGACCCCTTCGAGAACATCCGCCCGGCCACCATCCACGACGTGGGCGGCATCATCGAGCTGATCGAGCCGCTGGAGGCGGCCGGCGTGCTGGTCAAGCGCAGCCGCGAACTGCTGGAGATGGAGATCGGGCACTTCGTGGTGGTGGAGCGCGACGGCCAGGTGATCGCCTGCGCCGCCCTCTTCCCCTATGCGGCGGACGGCTTGGGCGAGCTGGCCTGTCTGGCGGTCCACCCCGACTACCGCCGCCAGGGACGCGGCGACCAGGTATTGCAGTACATCGTGCAGAAGGCCCGCCAGCAGGGCCTGCGCGGGCTCTTCGTCCTCACCACCCAGACCGCGCACTGGTTCGCGGAACGGGGCTTCCAGCCCGCCGACATCGATGCCCTGCCCATGCCGCGCCAGCAACTGTACAACTTCCAGCGGCGCAGCAAGGTTTTCGTCAAGCCGCTGGCCTGAGCCTTGCGGCAGGAGGCATCCGCATGAACGACACCCGGAGTCCGCGTGCCTGATCTGGCCCTATTCGATTTCCTGCCGGCCTGGGTTTTTCCCTTCCTGGTGGCGCTCGCCATCGGGCTTTTGATCGGCCTCGAGCGCGAAGCCAGTCCGCATCCCGCGAACGAGCGCCCCATCGGGGTACGCACCTTTCCGCTCATCACCGTACTCGGCTTCGTCAGCGCCTACTGGTTTCCGTTGCCGGTCTTCCTGACTACCCTGGCGCTTTTCGGGTTTCTGCTCCTGGGCAGCTACCTGCTCGCCAACTTCGGCAAGCCCTCTCTCGGCCTGACCACCGAGTACTCCGCCCTGGCGGCTTTCCTGCTGGGCGGGCTCACGGCTTTCGGCTACCTGCTGGCCGCCATGATCATCGCCGTCATCGTCACCCTGCTGCTGGCCAGCAAGGAGCCGCTGCACGGCTTCATCGCCCGCAACATCGGCCGGGAGGAGCTGGCCGCCATCATCCGCTTCGCCCTGGTGGCCCTGGTGGTCTTTCCCCTGTTGCCGGACCAGAACTACACCGCTCTGCAGTTCAATCCGCGCAAGATCTGGCTGATGGTGGTGCTGGTCTCCGGATTGTCTTTTCTGGGCTATTTCGGCGCCAAGCTCCTCGGCGCGCGCAAGGGCGTGCTGATCAGCGCCCTCTTCGGCGGCCTGGTCAGCTCCACCGCGGTGACCATGAGCTTTGCCCGGCTCAGCAAGAGCAACCCGCAGTTTTCGGCCGGCCTGGCCAGCGGCATCATTCTCGCCTCCGCCATGATGTTCCTGCGCCAGGCGGCGGTGGCCTGGGCCATCAATCCGCGCATGGGGCAGGTGCTGGCCCTCTTCGTGCTGCCCGCCGCTCTGCTGGGTGCGCTGTTTTTCTGGCGCACCCAGCATCAGGTGCAGGAAAGCGCGGACGTGCCCCTGCGCAATCCCTTCGAGCTCACCCAGGCGCTCAGCTTCGCGGCGATCTACGCGATCACCCTGGCCGCGGCGCAACTGGCGCTCGACTACTACGGACAGGCGGGCGTCTATGCCCTGTCCCTGGCCTCCGGCATCGCCGACGTGGATGCCATCACCTTGTCCATGGCCGATCTGAGCATCAATGGGCGTCTGGTGCTGGGCGTCGCGGTGGGCGGCGCCCTGCTGGCGGGACTCAGCAATACGCTGGTGAAGGCGGGGCTGGGAGTGGGGCTCGGCGACCGGCGGCTGCGGCCCTATCTCCTGTGGGGCATGGGCAGCATGGCCCTGAGCGCCGGCGCGGGCGTGCTCCTGCTGGCGCTCTGGTATTGAGGCAGGGCCGCTAGACGGCGGTCGGCTTGCCCGCGTTCTCCTGGCCGCGCTCCGCGGCATCCGTGCCGTTGCGCTCGCCGCGGCTGTCGCCTTTGCCGTCGTAGCGGTGCACCACGGCGCAGCGCCGGGCGACGAAGCCGCCCTTCTCCCGCTCGCTCGGCTCCAGATCGAACTCGAAAATTATGTCGCGGCTGGGCAGGTCCGCCGGGTCCAGATGGCCGGGCAGATCGGAATGATGCAGGAAAGCGGTCTGGTAGGGCGATTCCGGGTTGCGGCTGTCGGTGATCCACATCTCCGCGGTAATGTCCTTCAGGAAGCGCAGAAAGCCGAAGCCGCGGCTGCCCTCCCAGCTGGTGCAGACACCGCGCACCCGGGAGCCGAGCTCGCCCCACGGGATGCGCGCGTCGCGCATGGGCAGGAGCCCGGGAATCAGATAGCCGGAATAAAAAGCGTCCACTTCATGCTGCAGGGCGCGGGACACGTTCTTGAAAGCCAGCAGTTCCACCCGGCAGCCTTTGTTCTGCAGCGCCTTGACCACCTGCAGGAAATCGCCGTCGCCAGTGACCAGCAGAACCTGGTCCAGGCGATCCGACTGCAGCATGGCGTCGACCGCCAGATCGAGATCGGCGTTGGCCTTCGAGATCCAGGTGCCGTCCTCGTTCTGGTACCAGCGCACGGGCTTTTCGATGATCTTCCACCCGGAATCGCGCACCGCCTGCTGGTAGCCGCGGATGCGCTCGCCATACTCGGGGTCCTCGCGTCCGCGCTGCTGATCCACGGCCAGGTAGGTGTTCAGGCGCAGCAGCTTGGCCTGCTCCCGTGCCGCGAAGCGCCGCAGCACGTCGTAGCGCAGGGAGAAACCACCGTTGCACTTGATGTTCTCGGCATCCACATAGACGCCCAGCCGAGTGGGGCCGCTGCTGTTCGGCATTCAGCTCTCCAGCACCGCGCCCTTGGAGGCGTTGGTCACCAGCTTGCGGTAGCGGCGCAGCCATGAGGAGCTGAGCGGCTTTTCCACCGGCTGCCAGGTCTCGCGCCGAGCGGCGAGCTCGGCGTCGGAGAGCCGCACGTTCAGGCTGCCGCCATCGATGTCGATCTCGATGATGTCGCCGTCCCGGAGCAGGCCGATGGGACCGCCCTCGGCCGCCTCCGGCGAGACGTGGCCGATGCAGGCGCCGCGGGTGGCGCCGCTGAAGCGGCCGTCGGTGATGAGCGCCACGCTCTCGCCCAAGCCCATGCCCATGATGTTGGCGGTCGGCGCCAGCTGCTCGGGCATGCCGGGGCCGCCCTTGGGGCCCTCATAGCGGATCACCACCACATCCCCGGCATTGACCTCGCCGTCCAGGATGCCCTCGCTGGCCGACTCCATGCTGTCGTAGATCTTCGCCGGCCCGGCGAACTTGCGCATGTTGGGCGCCACCGCGCCGGCCTTGATAATGGAGCCCTCGGGCGCCAGGTTGCCGAAGAGCACCCGCAGGCCGCCGGTGGCGGAGATGGGATTCTCCGCGCGCCGGATGATCTGCTCGTCCTTGACCTCGGCGCGCTCGACGATGGCGCGCAGGGTCTCGCCGCTCACCGTCATCTTGTCGAGATGCAGCACCTCGGGGTTGCGGCGATGCACCTCGTGCATGATGGCGCTGATGCCGCCGGCCCGGCCGATGTCCTCGATGTGCACGGTGGACAGCGCCGGCGACACCTTGGCCAGGTAGGCCACCTGCTCGGACAACTGGTTCAGGCGCTCCAGGGGATAGTCGATGCCCGCCTCGCGGGCGATGGCCAGCGTGTGCAGCACGGTATTGGTGGAGCCGCCCATGGCCATGTCCAGCACGAAGGCGTTGTCGATGGCCTCGAAGTCCACCAACTGGCGCATGGTGGGGCCGCCGGCCTTGGCCAGCGCCACGATGCGCTGAGCGGCCTGGCGCACCAGATCGCGGCGGCGCGGGCTGGTGGCCAGGATGGTGCCGTTTTCTGGCAATGCGACGCCCAAGGCCTCCATCAGGCAGTTCATGGAGTTGGCCGTGAACATGCCGGAGCAGGAGCCGCAGGTGGGACAGGCCTTGTCTTCGATCTCCTTCAGGCGCAGGTCGGTAATCTTGCCGAGCTTGTACTGGCCCACGGCTTCGAAGGCGGTCACGAGGTCGACCGGCGTGCCGTCGGACAGATGCCCGGCCTCCATCGGCCCGCCCGACACGAAGACGGTCGGCACGTCGCAGCGGATGGCGCCCATGAGCATGCCGGGCACGATCTTGTCGCAATTGGGAATGCAGATCAGGGCGTCCAGGTGATGGGCGCGCACCACCGTTTCCAGGGAGTCGGCGATGATCTCGCGGCTGGGCAGCGAGTAGCGCATGCCGTCGTGGCCCATGACGATGCCGTCGTCCACGCCGATGGTGTTGAACTCGAAGGGCACGCCGCCGGCCTTGCGGATCTCTTCCTTGACGATGCGCCCGAACTCCTGCAGGTGCACGTGGCCGGGGATGATGTCGATGTAGGAGTTGCAGACGCCGATGAAGGGCTTGTCCATATCGGCATCGGTGAGGCCGCAGGCCTTCAGGAGGGCGCGGTGCGGGGTACGTTCAAAGCCCTTCTTGATCGTGTCGGAACGCATGGAAACACCTTTGTGGGTTGCGGTTCGGGAGCGAGACAGTCGACCCCGGTCGGGAAAAGAGGATAAACTAAATCCTTGTCATTCTCATCGCCTCGGGCAAACGAAACGCTGAACGCCGGCAGTGGCATCTTCAGCGGCGTGCCCGGACGGCCCATGACAGAAAATGACAATTATAGGGCTTGATCGGAGCTTGCGAAAGGCTTAGCTTTGCCTCATCCTGCGCGGGGCGCCGCCTGTCGCAGCATTCACACCCTGTTTTTGGAGGATCTCATGACGTACGTGGTCACCGAAGCCTGTATCAAGTGCAAGTACACCGATTGCGTGGACGTGTGCCCGGTGGATTGTTTCCGTGAGGGCCCCAATTTCCTGGTGATCGATCCCGACGAGTGCATCGACTGCACCCTGTGCGAGCCCGAGTGCCCCATCAACGCCATTTACCGCGACGACGACCTGCCCGAAGGCCAGGAAGTCTTCCTCGGCATCAACGCGGAGCTGGCCAAGCAGTGGAAGCCCATCATCCAAAAGAAGGACGCCCTGCCGGATGCCGACGAGTGGGCCCAGGTCAAGGACAAGATCGACCTGCTGGAACGCTGATCGGGCCAGGCTGATCGGAACGTCCCGGACCAGCCCGCGACGCCGCCTTCCCAGACCGCCTCCTTGAACCCTTTCCGCTCCCCCGTCTTCCGGCGCCTGCTCGGCTACCTGCGGCCGTACCGCGGGCGACTGGTGCTGGCCGTGCTGCTGATGGCCGTCTCCGGCGGCTTTGCGGCACTGGGCGCCTACATGATCAAGCCCGTGCTGGACCAGATTTTCATCGCCCGCGACGCGCGCATGCTGGTCTATCTGCCGCTGGGCGTGCTGGGCATCTACCTGGTCAAGGGACTGGCCGACTACGCCCAGAACATGATCATGGCGGGCATCGAGGAGCGCATCCTGCTGCAGCTCAAGGAAGCCCTCTACAGCCATACCCTGCGCCTGCCCTTGGAGACGCACCTGCGCGTCAAGCGCGGCGAGGTGCTGTCGCGCATGAGCCTGGACCTGACATTGCTGCAAAGCGGCCTCAGCGTGCTGGCCAGCTTCTTTTTGTCGGGCTTCACCATCATCGCTCTCATGGGCGTGGTCCTGTACCAGAACTGGCAGTTGGCGCTGGTGAGCTTCCTGACCCTGCCGCTCGCCCTCTATCCGCTGATCCGCTTCGGCGAGAGCCTGCGGCGGCGCGGCGGCAGCCAGCAGCAGCACATGGGCCAGCTGCTCGACCACTTCGCCCAGACCCTAGACGGCATCGAAGTGATCAAGGTCCACCGCGTGGAGGATTTCGAGCAGCGGCGCTTCGCTGGACATGCCCAGCGCTACTTCACCACCATGATGCACATCTGGCGGGTGCAGAAGGCGACCCTGCCCTTCATGGAGTTCGTGGGCGCTCTCGGCATCGCCATCATCATCTTCCTGGGCGGGCGCTCGGTCATCCAGGGCGAGATGAGCACCGGCGCCTTCTTCAGCTTTCTGACCGCGCTCATCATGGTCTACGAGCCCCTGCGCCGTCTCTCCGCCGCCAACAACCAACTGCAGCAGGGCCTGAGCGCCGCCGACCGCCTCTTCGCCTGGATCGACCAGCCGGCGGAAGCGCTCGCGTCCGGCGGTCCGGCGCTCCAGTGGCAGGACTGGCATTGCGAGCACTTGTCCCTGCGCTACCCTGGCGCGGCGGAATGGAGTCTCGTCGATCTGAACCTGAGCTTCATGCCGGGCGAGACGGTGGCCATCACCGGCGCTTCGGGCAGCGGCAAGACCAGCTTCGCCCGCGTGCTGCTCGGCCTGGTGCCGCCCAGCAGCGGCCATATCCGCCTGGGCCGGGCCACGCTCGATCCCGCCACCCTGCCCCGCTACCGGCAGCTCTTCGCCTTCGTGGGCCAGGACCCGGTGCTTTTCGAGGGCAGCGCCCTCTTCAATATCGCCTACGGCGATGCCGCGCCCGACCGCGAGCGGGCCCGCCGGGCGGCGGAGCAGGCGCATGCCTGGGAATTCCTGGAACCCCTCGGCGGCTTGGAGGCGCCGGTCGGACCGCGCGGCGGCAGCCTGTCAGGCGGCCAGAAGCAGCGCCTCGCCATCGCCCGCGCCCTGTACCGCGACGCACCCGTGCTGGTGCTGGACGAGGCCACCAGCGCCCTGGACGCCGACAGCGAGGAAAAGATCGCCCAGACCATCGCCGCCCTGCACGGCCAGAAGAGCATCTTCATCATCGCCCACCGCCCACGCACCGTCCGCCTGGCTGACCGGGTGCTGCGCTTCGACGGCGGCAGGGCTTTGGAGGAAGGAGCGGCAAAGGGCCTGAGCGCCGAAGGCTGAGGCACCCGCCTGGCCACTGCGCCAGCGCTGCCCCGGCAACGCGCTGGACCGCGCGGGCTCACGGGAGGGTAGGAGCGAGTTGGCTCCTACGGCCTTTGGCCCAGCCGCGGACACCCCAAGACCTGTTGAGCTGAGCCCAACTCAGCCCCACTTCCCCCGCTCAATCCTCCTCCCCCACCGCCCGCTTCCATGACACCGGCAAGGTCTCGGGCAGCGGCGGCCGCTGCCAGTCCGGCCGGACCCGCTGCGGCTGGCCGGCGCCCGCCATGGCCCCGCCGCCCGCCGCATGGCCGATGCGCCGCATGGGCAGGTCGTCGCACCAGACGTATTTGAAGAGTTCGCCTTGCGGCTCCGGCACCCCGTTCTTGTCCGCCGCCACGCCGCACAGCACGAGCTTGCGCTCGGCACGGGTGACGGCCACGTAGAAGAGGCGCTTGCGCTCCTCGTGCAGACGCTGGCGCTCCCGGCGCAGCAACCATTGGTAAAACCGGTCGTCCTCGTGGCTGCGCCCGCGCGCCGGACGCGGCGCGATGAGAATGCTGCCGTCGAGCATCTCCTCCAGCAGCAGCAACGGCAGGTCGTCCTGGCCGCGCTTGCGGCTGAGCTGTGGCAGGATCACGGTATTGAACTGCAGGCCCTTGGCCTTGTGCATGGTCATGATCTCGACCCGCAGCGCCGGATCGGCGTTCGCCGCCGCATAGAGCCGCTCCAGCGCCTGGTCCAGGTTTTCCAGGGTCAGGCGCTGCTCCCCTTCCAGGCGTGCCAGCTGGGCGAAAAAGCGCTCCGCGTCCTGCCAGCCGGTGGCGTCGGTGCACAAAGGTCCACCCAGGCTGAGCCAGAGGGAGCGCACCAACCTCTCCACGGGGCTGCGTCCCAGGCGCGCCAGCGCCGCCCGCCATACGGGCAGGAAGCGCTGCAGGCAAAGCTGGCCATCCGCGCTCAAAGGCCCGGCATCCTCCAGCAGGCGCTCGATCACGGCGGGCGGGCGGCCCTGTTCCGTCTCCAGCGATTCGTGCTCGGTCAGGGCCAGCAGATCCGCCAGGGACAGGCCCACCATAGGGCTGCGCAGTACCGCCAGCATGTGCAGGCGGTCGGCCGGGTGCAGCAGGGCGCGCGTGAGCGCCAGCAGGTCGCCTACCACCGGCCGGCTCAGCAGCGGATCCATGTCCTGCGCCCGGTACGGCACGCCGACATCGCGCAGGGCGGCCATGATGGGCTGGGCATGGCTGCGGCTGGCCACCAGAATGGCCACCTTGCCGGCGGATTCGGCCAAGGCGGTCTGCACCTCCGCCGCCACCACCCGCGCCTCGTCCACGGGATCCGGCGCCGACCAATAGTGCAGCGTCACGTGCGCGTCATGGCTGTCGCCGCGATGCGCTTCGCTCTCGAAATGGGCCGCGGCGCCCCGCTCCAGATCGTGGGCATCCGGAAAAGCTTCCCGGAACACGGCGTTGCACCAGTCCACCAGACTGCATTCGGAGCGGAAATTCACCGCCAGATTGAGCGTGGTGACCGGCACGTGCTTGATGCGGCCGCTCTCCCAGGCCTGCAGAAAGAGATTCAGCTCGGCCTTGCGGAAGCGATAGATGGACTGCATGGGATCGCCCACGGCAAACAGGGTACGGCCGTCGCCCGGCTGCCAGCCGGCGGTGAGCAGGCCCAGCAGGTTGCCCTGCAGGATGGAGGTGTCCTGGAACTCGTCCACCAGCAGATGCTGGATCTGGGCATCCAGAGCCAGCAGCCGCTCCGACGGCTCCTCGGCCGTGCCCAGCGCCTGCACGGCGGCCAGCGCTACCCCCGTGTAGTCGATCTGCCGGGCCTGCTGGAACACGAGCCAGAGCTGGCCGAGCGACAGGCGCAGGATCTGCAGCATGGCTTCCAGCACCTCCCAGGTGGACTCGGCCAGCTGCGGCGGCGGCAGGGAGCGGCAGGCGTGCAGGCGTTCCGCCAAGGCCGGATCATCGGCGAGCCCGGCGATGAGTGCCTTGAGCGCCAGTTGACCGGGGCTTTTGGCGGGCAGCCCCATGGCCTCGCCGATCTGCTTGCGCCAAGTGCCCTGGCTGGTCAGCAGCAGCTCCGCCGCCGCCTGCCAGTAGGCCAGGGCATGGGGCCCCGTCGTGCAAACGGCCTCCCACGGGCAGGTTTTGTCCCGGGCCAGCAGCTGCTCGCGGCTGCAGGCGGCCACCTGGACCAGGGTGTCCAGCAGGCGCCCGTCGAGACGCTGCCTGAGCGGCGCCAGCGCGCGTTCGACGGCGGCACTCAGTCCCGCTTCCAGCAGGAGGCGCAGGTCCGCCGTCCGGGCGGCGCCGGCCACCACCCAGTCCTGCCATTGCTCCCTGCGGGCCAGCATGACGGCGATCACCTGCTCCAGCGCGTCGCGCCGGCCGTCCACCTGCAACAGCAGCACGTAGAGGGCCTTTTGCAGATCCGGGTCGTCGGCGGCCAGCGCCAGGGTGGCCTGCGCCGCCTGGGTGTACAAGGGCGCAGCATCATCGATGGTTTCGGGCTGCGCACCGAACTGGGCCAGCAGGGGCATGGCACGGGTGATGGTGCTGCAGAAGCTGTCGATGGTCATCACGTTCAGGCGCCCGGGATTGTCCAGCAGCCGCCAGCCGAGCTGGGCATCCCGCTGCAGCACCGTCTGGCCCAGCCGGTGGGTGACGAGGGCGTGGGCCTCCGCCGGCGGCGCCCCCGCCGCGCTTCGCAGCGCCTGGATGATGCGCTCGCGCATCTCCCCGGCCGCCTTGCGGGTGAAGGTCATGGCGAGCACCTGCTCGGGCCGTTCGACGCGGGCGAGAAGCGCGAGAAAGCGCTGGATCAGCAGGCTGGTCTTGCCCGAGCCGGCCGGCGCCTGCACCAGGAAGGAACGGCTGCAGTCCAGCACTTCGCTGCGCGTCGTCTGATCCGCGATCATGCACTAGTCCTCGTCCATCGCCGGCTCGGCCAGGCCGCGCTCCTGGACCCGGCAGAAAACCTGGCTGCCGCAGCGGACGCAGGTCTTGGCGCCATGCCGCGGCAGCATCCGCACCGGCCCGTCCACGAAGGCGGCCGCCAGCGCCTCCAGCTCCCGGCGCCACTGGGTGCGCTGTGCCTCCCAGTCCGCCAGGCTGGCCAATCCGGGCCAGAAGGCATCCTGTCCCCAGCCGTCCCAGGCCAGGGTCCGCTCCCGGTTCAGCTTGCCGTACACTCCCGCCGCCGCATCCACGGCCCAGATGTAGAGCGGCATCTGCGGGTCTCCCATTGGCCCGAGCCAATCCTTGCTGCTGGCCTGCGCGCCGGTCTTGTAGTCCACTACGATGCGGGCGGCGTCGGATATTTGGCGGTCCACCCGATCCAGCCGCATGCGCAGGCGCAGTCTTCCCACCTGCAGTTCCACCGTCTGCTCCAGCGCCTCCACCACGAAGGCCGGCCGCTCGCTCTCCAGCGCCATCCAGCGCGCCAGGAGCTGCTGCAGGCTGTCGGCCAAGGCTCGCCGGTGCACCGCGTCGATGTCGAATCCGGCCTCGTCCAGCGCCTTGCGGATGCACTGGACCAGCGCATCGTCCAGGGTGCCGCCGGCCATCATGGCCAGCAGGGTCTGCTGGCTCTTGGTCGCCTTCCAGAAGTGCTGCAGGGCGCGGTGGACGAGCGTGCCCAGATCGCGGGCAGTGGGCGGCGTCTGGAAGTCCTCCAGCGGGAAAGCCGCCAGCCGGTGGCGGATCAGCGCCTGGAACGCACAGTTCGCCTGGGCCTGCAGCAGGGCCGGCCCACCCTCGCGCCGGCGGGCGGGCAGCACCGCGTCGTCCGGCGACGCGGCCAGGGCGCCGGCGGGGCTCCAGCCCTGCCAGAAGGACCGCTGCGGCGCCTCCACGCGGGTGATCTCCCGGCCGGCGAGCAAGGGACTGGGGCCCAGCTCCACATCGCCGTCCATACGGGGATAGCTGCACACCACTTGCGGAGCCGCCCGCAGGAGGCGCTGCCACAGCGCACCCACGAAGTGCAACTCCTGCTCGGGGCTGGCGTGGGGCAGGCCCCGCTGACGCTGCCAAGACGCCGGCAGCAGCGGATGGGGCCGCACCGCCGCCGGCATCGCCTGATCCGTCATGCCCAGCACGAAAAGCCGGTCGAAGCGCAGGCCCGCCGCTTCCAGCAAGCCCATGACCTGCACGTCGTCCGAATCGGCGGGGACCTGGTGGACGATGTGCCGGCAGACCCGCCGCAGCCAGCTCAGCGCCTGGCGCCGGGACAGGGAGCCCGCCAGCGGGGCCAAGCCCTCGAAATGCGCCAGCGCTTCTTGCCAGCGCGCCAAAGCCAGTTCCTCGCCGCGGTCCAGGCCGTCGCCGGGCCAGCCCATCGCCTCCAGGCAGGCGGAGAAATGGATGGACCAGGCTTGGCAGCTCGCCCGCGCCGGCGCCTGCCGCAATATGTGGTGCAGCTGCAGCAGGCGCTGGGCGAAGCCGGGCGCCATCAGCAGGCAGTGCTGGGCCAACGCGAAGAGATCCAGGCGCGCCGCGCCGCCGCGCAGCCGCGCTTCCGCTTGCGCCCGTCCGCAACGCTCGCCGTCACCACGGGGGAAAGGCGCCAGCAGCAGTTCCGCCGCCATCCGCGCTTCCAGCCCCCGCAGGGACAGCTCGAGAATGCGGAAGGCCTGCAGCATGAGCGGCGCCCGCTCCAGGGGGCGTCCCTGGGTGATGTCGAAGGGCACGGGACGCGGCTGCCCGCCGTTTTCCGCGGTCAGGAACAGCGCCTCGGGATCGAAGGTCTCCAGGAAGATGTGCTCGATGAGAGGGCGATACGCCGCCGGGTCGGGCACGACCACGCCGACCCGCTGTCCAGCAGCGAAGCCCTCGCGAATGCGCGCCGCCACACCGCGCACCTCCTGCTCGCGATCGGCAAAAGCCAGCAGCGTGGGCACGGCCGGCGCGGCCTCCTCCCGCCAAGTGCCGACCGACACGCCCGCATCGGCGAGCGACTGCAGCAGCATTTCCAGCGCCGGCGACAGCTCATCCAACCCGGCCAGGAGGATGCGCCCGGGCAGCGGCAGGCGTCGCGCCGCCACGGCGAGCCGCAGGCGTCCGGGAATCTGGGCGGGGTGGCGCCAGCCGCCGTCGCGCAAGCGGACTTGAAAGCGGGCGGCCCAGCGCTGAAATGCTTGGCATTCGGGCGTCCCGAGCAAGGCGGCGGGGGGCGCTCCAAAGGCGCACTGAAGCTGAAAAGCCTCTTCGGCCAGGTAGGCGAGGCTGGCGCGGTCCAGCAGATCCGTGCCCGCCAGCTGCGCATCCGCGGCAATGATGTCTTCCCACAGGAAAAGCCCCTGGACCGGTGTCAGGAGGGACTCCCCCTCCGCCAACGGCAGCCAGCTCTGCCGCAGCCACTCCTCCAGCGGCAGCACGGCGGCCTTGCCGCCCTCGGGCGCGGCCTGCCGGCCCCGGGCGCGCAAATGCCGGGCCAAGCGGGCCGTGCCCGTCAGGATCAGGGTGTGCGTGTGGGAGATCATGCCCGCGGGTCGGCAGCCGAGCGCGGCTTATTCGTCCACGGCCGGCGAAACCTGCAGGATGCGCTCCAACTGGGGCGCCGAGGCAAAGCCGGAGAGCATCATGCCATTGTCCAGCACGGTGGTCGGCAGGCCGCGCACGTTCAGCTTGCGGGCGGTATTCAGGAAGAGGCTGACGGGCACGGCGCACTGGCGCCGGGGCAACTGCCCGCCGGCCATGGCCTTGTCCAGGGCCAGCAGCCGGTTCGGCGCGCACAGCACGGACAGCGTCTTGGCATAGGTGCCCGAGTCGGCGCGGCCTTCGGGCAGGAGCACGTAGCGCACCTGCACCCCGCCGCCGGCCGCGAGTGTCTTCAGCTCCTTGTGCATGTTGCGGCAGAACTGGCAGTCCACGTTGGTGAAGACGGTCAGGTGGCGGCCCGCCCCCGCGGGCCCCATCACCACCATCTGCGACGGGTCGATGCTGTCGAGAATGTCGCGGCGCAGCGCCATGCGTTTGAGCTCGGACAGGTTGGCGTCCTGCTGCAGATCGATCAGGTCGCCGACGATGAGATAGCGGCCATTGTGGCTGGCATAGAGCACTTGGCTGCCGACCGTCACTTCATAGTAACCCGGAATCGAGGAAGGATGCGGCATGTCGATCTGTGCGTCGGGGAAGCGGGCCTGCAGGGCGGAGCGCACCCGCTCGGCCCCCCGGTCCGCCCCCTGGGCGGTGGGCAGAGCGGTCAGGAACAGCAGGAAAATCAGAACTGCGGGAGATGGGGCAAGACGCATGCACAGCCTCGTGATTAAAAAAGCAACTACTTCCCTTTCAAATAACGATTGTCGTCGAAGGTGCTGACCAGGTAGGGACGGTACACCACCATCAGGGTGATCAGCATGCCGGTGGTGAGGGCCTCGCCCCAGGCATCCAGAATCATGGAAATCAGCCAGTTGTCGATCAGGAAATGCAAAGTGTAGGCATTCGAGATGAGCAGAAAGAAAGTAACGACGGCACTCAAGGCCGCGATGGTGAGGGCGCTGCCGATGAAGGCCACCACGAAAATATAAATGAAAAAATGGCTGGGCAGATGCTTTTCCACGACCCGCAGGATGCCGTAGGCCGCCAGCACCGGCACGACCGCCAGGGCCAGCAGGTTCACCCCGAGGCTCCACCACCCGCCGACGCCGAAGCCGGCCAGGAGCGCCACCAGGCCCGCGAGGACGAGCATGGCCGGCCATGGCCCGAACATCAGCGTCAGCAGCATGCCGCCAAGCAGATGCACGTTGAGGCCGGGGTAAATGCCCGCGCGCACCGACCATAGCGCCAACACGAAGAGCGCCGCCAGGCCGAATACGGTACCGCGCTCCCTGAGGAACTGCCAACGCACGTTTCGGGCGGCCAGCAGGAGCACCGGCAGTACCAGCACCCAGCCCAGGGCGAGCCAGAAGGGAGTCAGGAGACCATCTTCGATGTGCACAAGCAGTCCTTTTGAGATCAGGACCCTCTCCGGGCCAAATAGATAGAAGCAGACAAAAAGTCCAGCAAGCTACTCACCTTTGGACCAGCGAGGCC
This sequence comes from Thermithiobacillus tepidarius DSM 3134, assembly GCF_000423825.1. Lineage (NCBI taxonomy): Bacteria > Pseudomonadati > Pseudomonadota > Acidithiobacillia > Acidithiobacillales > Thermithiobacillaceae > Thermithiobacillus > Thermithiobacillus tepidarius. The sequence goes on along the minus strand of NZ_KE384096.1, from coordinate 167,433 downwards.
TGGAAAGGTTTTTGCAGGGGCTGCCGGCGCAGCGCTGTCGGCTGTTCGAAAGCATACCTGGAATGCACCGGCTACCCAAGTCTGGCACAGGCACCCGCGCCCCGCGCCATTTTCTTGACGATGCTGACCGGCGAAACCCCGGCGTCAAAAGCGCGATCGGCGGCTGCGGCCGGCCCGGCGGCGCGGCTAAAGTTTTGGGCACGTGTGCCGTTATCACTTTACACCCGGGCCGCCATTGGCGCAGCGAACAGTCACTTGGCACGTTTTGTGCTGATAGAGGAGCGGCCTTTCATCATCAATCGAACACAAGGACAGGAAAGCTCATGTTCAGCTTTAACCGCATGGCGTTCAAAACACGTTTGAGCATCGGCGTTCTGTTTGCCGCGTGCGCGATGACCGCGGGCGCGGCAATCGCCATCTTCACCTCGGCAAAGCTGCAAGAGAACATCGTCCAGGCTCAGGAGCGACAGCTCGCCACGATCCACTTGGCGGAGATCGAGCGCCGGGCCAACTCCACCCTTTCGGCACTGGAAGCCATGGTCTACAGCCGCGACCCGGTCGTTACCCAACGCATGGAAGCGCGCATCAACGGCAACCGGCCCAACTACGCCAAGGCGCTCAAGGAGCTGAAAGCCCTGGCCCACACGCCGGAGCAAACCGCCCAGTTCAAGGCTCTGATCCAGGCCCGCGACAACAGCCGTGCCGTCGTCGACCAGACCCGCGCCCTGGCCCGCGCCGGCCGCTTCGACGAGGCACGCACGCTCCTGGAAAGCCGTACCGTTCCCGCCTACAACCGGCACATCCAGGCAGCCGAAAACTTCCTGCGGCACGAGACGCAGCGCGCGTTGGAAGAATCCACCGCCGCCACCCGGATGGCCGAGCAGACCCGGCTCTTCCTCCTGGTCAGCGGCGGCATCTCCGTGGGCGTGGTCGTGCTCCTGGGCATGCTGCTCATCAAGGGTCTGATCCGCAATCTCAGCCGCGTCCGCGACGCCCTGCAGAAAGTGGCGCGCGGCGACCTGCGGGTGGAGGTGCCCGTGGAGACCGCCGGCGAACTGGGCGATATCGCCAAGGCCGCCAACCAGATGGCGGAACAGCTGCGTGTTCTCACCCGCGAGATGCAGAACAACGCGGACAGGCTGCTCACCGCTGCCCGGCAACAGAAAGGCGCAACGGAAACCCTGGCCCGCGACATGGAGGAGCAAAGCGGCCAGACCGTGCACGTCAGCACCGCCATGGAAGAAATGTCCGCCACGGCCATGGAGGTGGCCCGCCGCGCCGAGGAGATCGCCGAGGCCGCCCGCCGCACCAGCCAGGAGGCCCAGAGCGGCGCCCAGGTCATCCGCGGCACCCTCACCGGCATGGACCAGGTGGCCGCCGCCATGCACAACGCAGCCGGCACGGTGAGCAAGCTGGGCGAATCCTCCCAGCGCATCGGCAGCATCATCGCCACCATCAATGAGATCGCCGAGCAGACCAATCTGCTGGCGCTCAATGCCGCCATCGAGGCGGCGCGCGCCGGCGAGCAGGGCCGCGGCTTCGCCGTGGTCGCCGACGAGGTGCGCAAGCTGGCCGAGCGCACCGCCAACGCCACCGGCGAGATCGGCGGCATGATCCAGGCCATCCAGAACGAGACCCAGGCCGCCGTGCAGGCCATGGAGACCGGTCGTCAGCAGGTGGAGGAAGGCACGCGCTACGCCCGTGACGCCGGCCAGGCCCTGGATCGGATCAACAATGCCACCGCCCAGGTCACCGATCAGATCGCCGCGGTCGCCACGGCCGCCGAGGAGCAGAGCAGCGTGGCCTCGGAGATCTCCAACAGCATCGAGAAAATCGCCCAGGGCACGCAGAACATCAACAACGCGATTCAGGAAACGCGCAGCAAGACCGACGAGCTGCAGACCATGGCCAGCACCGTCAAGGACCTGGTGGCCAAATTCCGCAGCTAGCATCCAGGCGCCGATGCGCCGCAGCGGATGCATACCGGGTGACACCATTCACCGACAGCTCACAGCAGCACGCCAACGTTCGGGAGAGTGACCATGGCCAAGTTAAGCCCCTTGCAAAGGATGGCGGGCACGCAGCACCTGATCGGCCTGCTCAGCGCCTATCTGCAGGCCGACTTCGAGCAGATGCGGCAGTTGCAGAAGGCGCACCCGGAAGCCTGGTCGGCCGTGCGCCACCCGCTGGAGCAATTGGAAGGCTGGCATCAGCGCCTGGTCGGCGTGGCCGAGGAAGGCGTGCAGATCATCGCGGCCACCACCCAGGCAAGCCGCTCGGTGGCGGATTTTGCCGCCGGCTTTGCCGAGGACTTCAGCAAGATCTCGGGCGTGGCCACGGCGGTGGAGGAAATGTCCGCCACCGCCAACGAGATTGCCCGCAACGCCGCCCTGGCCGCCAGCGAGTCCGCCAACAGCCTGGAGCAGACGCGCCATGGCAACGAGGCCCTGTCCAAGCTGGTCGGGGAGATGGACCTGGTGGAATCGGCGGTGCGCGTGATGGCGCAGGCGGTCGGCGACTTCGTGCGTAGCACCCAGACCATCACCGAGCTGACCACCAAGATGAAGGACATTGCCGACCAGACCAATCTGCTGGCGCTCAATGCCGCCATCGAGGCGGCGCGCGCCGGCGAGCAGGGCCGCGGCTTCGCCGTGGTCGCCGACGAGGTGCGCAAGCTGGCGGAAAAATCGGCCCAGGCCGCCCAGGAAATCGACCTGGTCACGATGACCATCGGCCAGCAGTCCCGCACGGTGGAGAGCACCATTCACGAAGGCCTGGAGCATCTGGGCTCCAGCCAGGAATCCCTGGAAAACGTGGCCATCGTGCTGTCCGAGGCCAATCAGGCGGTCACCCACGTCAACGACCGGGTCCACCAGATCGCCACCGCCGCCGAGGAGCAGAGCAGCGTGGCCACGGACATGGCGCACAGCCTGGCCGAGCTGTCCCGCATCGTGCAGCAGCACGAGGAGTCGCTGCACGACCTGCAGGGCGTCATCGACAGCATCAGCAGCCTGGCCGCGCAGGAAATGGGGCATTTCGCCGAGTGGCCTTTCGATGACCTGTTCCTGCTGGTCACCCAGGCAGACCACCTGCTGTGGGTCAAGGAGGTGGTCGGCAGGGTCGCCGCCGGCCCCGCCGAGGAGATGCCGGCGCTCAAGGACCAGCACGGCTGCCGCCTGGGCAAGTGGTACTACGGACCGGGCAAGATCCGCTACGGGCAGCTCAAGGCCTTTGTGGATCTCGAGCCCCAGCACCGGAAAGTGCACGAATTGGGCAGCGAGATCCTGAAGCACGTGCAGAACGGACGCCTGGAGGAAGCCAAGCGCCGGCTCGATAGTCTGCTGGACCACTCCGCCCAGGTGCAAAAACTATTGGGCATGCTGCGCGGCAGCCTGCAACCGCGTGATCCGTGACATGGCGTCGGGCGGCGCAGCACGCATCACGTTTCACTCCTCACTTTTCACGCGCAACATCCAGTGGAGCCAGCAACCATGGCGAGTTTGATGCAGTCAGTCGATGAGCGTACCCGGCTGGCCGGTGCCAACCGGCTGGAAATCCTGCTCTTCAACTTGGGCCGGGATTTGAATTCCGGCCGAGAGGAAACCTTCGGGATCAATGTCTTCAAGGTGCGCGAGGTCATGCGCATCCCCGAAATCACCCAGGCGCCGGAGATGCCGCCGGCGGTGGAAGGCATGGTCAGCCTGCGCGGCCAACTGGTGCCCGTGGTGGACCTGGCCAAGTTCTGCGGGGTACGGCCGGAGAGCCAGCCCCGCATCATGATCGTGACAGAGTACAACAAGCATACCCAGGGCTTTCTGGTGCACAACGTGGAAAACATCCTGCGCCTGGAGTGGGGACAGATCAAAGTGCCGCCGCCCATGATCACGGCACGGATGGGTGGGCTGGTCACCGCCGTCACCGAGCTGAAGGACGGGCGCATCGTCATGATCATGGACGTGGAAAAGGTGCTGGCGGACACCATCCAGATCGGCATGGACCCGCGCCTCTTCGACGAGTTGCGGCCCATCGAAAACGGCGGCACCGTGCTCTTCGCCGATGATTCGCCGGTGGCGCGCAAGCAAATCGAAACCACCCTGACCCACCTGGGCGTCCACTACATCAGCGCCCACAACGGCCAGGAGGCCTGGGACAAGCTGCAGCAGCTGGCAGCGCGCGCCGAGACGACCCGCACGCCCATGTACGAGATGATCCAGGCCGTGCTCACCGACGTGGAGATGCCGGAGATGGACGGCTACGTGCTGACCAAGCACATCAAGAACGACCCGCGCTTCCGGGGCATTCCGGTGGTCATGCACTCATCCCTGTCCAGCGAGGCCAACGTCAATGTCGGCAAGGCGGTCGGCGTGGACGCCTACGTGCCCAAGTTCAATCCCAAGGAGCTGGGAGAGGTTCTGCGGCCCATTCTGAACCACGCCGCCAGGGTGGGCAAATAGCGGCGCAACGGGCTACGCCATTCGTACCCGCACAGCCATCCAAAACGGAATGATTATCAAGAAATTTAGCGAATCCAAGGAAGGAACCATGTTGACCAACGCTAAAACCATCAAAGGCAAATTGATCTTCTCCACGGGCGCGGCCTTTGCGCTCTTCCTGGTGGCCATCCTCGTGGCCCTGAGCGGCATGCGCAACAGCAGTGCCCACTTCGTGAGCTTCATCAACCAGGACCAAGCCCTGCTGCAGGCGCTGGAAAGCATGTACGCCCAAGGCCTGCAAAGCGGCCAAGCCTTGCGCAACATCATCTTCGACCCGCTGAACAAGAAGGCCTACGACAACTTCAACGATTCCGCCAAGGGCTTCAGCGCCGCGCATCAAGAGGCGCTCAGGCTGAGCTTGAACGATCCGGAAACGCACAAACTGCTGCAGGAAACCGGCGCGACCTGGCAGCGGGACATGGAAGTCAAGATGCGCATCATCCAGCTGGCGGCGACGGACACGCAGGAGGCGGTCCGCACCCTCAATAAAATCGAGACTCCCCTGTGGCGCGTAGTGCGCCAGAACCTGCTGGACATCATCAAGGCCAAGCGCGACGCCGTGGAAGCAACCAAGAACGAGGTGCTCGATCAGGCGCAGACCATCATGACCCTCAGCATCGCGCTGGCTGTCGCCGCCATGCTGCTGGGCGGCCTGCTGGTGCTGTGGGTGGTGCGCAACATCACCCGGCGGCTGCAGGTGGTCTTGGGCGCCATCGACGAGCTGCGCCAGGGCGACGGCGATCTCACCCGCCGCGTGCCCGAGGACGGCCACGATGAGATCAGCAGCCTGGCGCGCTCCATCAACGACTTCATCCGCAAGATCCACGGCATCGTCGCCCAGGTGCGCGATGCTTCGGTGCAGACCGCCGGCGCCAGTGGGCAGCTGAACGACATGGCCGCCAGCGTGAGCCGCGACGCCAAGGCGCAGGCCGACGGCATCTTCCAGATCAGCACCGCCATGGAGGAGATGAGCACCACGGTCAAGGAAGTGGCGCAGAACGCCAGCAGCGCCGCCAACGCGGCGAATCAGGCGGCGGAATTGGTCAAAGGCGGCAATGCCACCGGCCAGCAGACCATCGCGGCCCTGAACCGCATCGACAGCACCGTGAGTTCCTCCGCCAAGACCATCGGCGAGCTCGACACCGCCATCCAGCGCATCGGCGAGGTGACCAATGTCATCAAGGACATCGCCGAGCAGACCAACCTGCTGGCGCTCAATGCCGCCATCGAGGCGGCACGGGCCGGCGAGCAGGGCCGCGGCTTCGCCGTGGTGGCCGACGAGGTGCGCAAGCTGTCCGAGCGCACCGCCGCCAGCACCACCGATATCGCCAGCATCGTGCAGACGGTGCAAGCCAGCACGGCGCATGCGGTGACCGCCATGACCCAGGCCCGCAGCGAGGTCACCCAAGGCGTCGGCTACGGCCAGGAAGCGGGCCGCGCCCTGCAGGAGATCGATCGGGCCGTGCGCGCGGTGACGGAGATGATGCACCAGATCGCCACCGCCGCCGAGGAGCAGTCCGCGGTCGGCACCGAAATCGCCCGCAACATCGAGCAGGTCGCCAGCATCACCGACGCCACCACCCGCGACATCCAGCGCACCAGCCAGGCCGTCGGCGATCTGGCCGCCACCGCCCGGACACTGCAGGATTTGGTCAATCAGTTCAAGCTGGGGCGGTCCTGAGGCTCCACCGGCCTCCACCCATGTACCACCGTGCCCGAGTCACTCCCCCGCCCTCTCCACCCCCAGACGTTGCAGCAAGAAGCCGCATTTCCAAGACCGCATTGCGAGCGCATTTCCCTGGACTTGCAGCGCATCAGCGGCATGCTTGTGTTTTCATTTGCCATTTCTTATTGTAAGCCCATGCGACTGTCCATCCCCTCCACGCTGCTGGTGCTGCTCCTGCTGGCTCTGCAGCTGGCCGCGCCCCTCTTGCATGCCCACCCGCTGGCGTCCTACGGCAGCAAGGGCGTGCATCTGCACTGGACGGAAAACGCCGCGGCGGAAGGATGGTCTCTGGCCCTAGCCGCTCCGGCAGCGGAAAACACCCAGCTGCACCAATGGAGCCCGGACCAGCATGAGGTGCAGACCATCGGCCTCGGCAGCGCCATCAAGGAAGATCCGCAGCTCCTGCCGGTGCCGGCCCCCGATCTGTTCTTCCTGCTGATCGCCCTGCGGATCGTGACGCCAGCCCCGCGTGTCCTCGCGGGCGAGGACGCAGTACCCGCCGGCCACCCCGATCCAGGCTCCCCACCCTCCACCCGCGCCCCACCCGCCGCCCTGTTGGTCTAAGCTAGGCCTTGTAGGCCTGGCGTGCATCACGATCCCGGTCCGTCCGGCATCGCTTCTTCCAACTTGCGCGGAGAATATCCATGCTTGCATTCCGCCCCGGCCGTGCCGCCTTCTGGGTTGGCCTCTGTGCCTTGATGATTTCGATCCCGGCCCAGGCAGCGCCTGCGGCTGAATTCCCGGTCAGTGCCCGGCAGATGCAGGCGCTGGGCATCCGGGTCGCCACCCTGCAGGCTTCCGGCGGCGCCATCCGCACCACTTTCCCGGCACAGGTGGTCCTGCCGCCGAGCCAGGAGCAGGTAGTGAGCGCTCCGGTGGGAGGACTCGTGACCCGCGTGCTGGTGCAGCCCAATCAGCCGGTGCGCGCCGGCCAGCCCTTGCTGCAGCTGTCCAGTCCCGAGCTCGGCCCCTTGCAGCTGCAGTTGCAGCAAGCCGCCAGCCGCGCCCGCCTGGCGCGGCAAACCGCCAGCCGCGAGCGCAACCTGAACCGGGAAGGCATCACCCCGCTGCGGCGGGTGCAGGAGGCCGAGGCCAACCTGAGCGAGGCCGAAGCCGCACTGCAGCAAGCCCGCGCCGCCCTGCGCCTGGCCGGTCTGAGCGCCGCCGCCATCACCCAGGTGGAGCGCAGCGGCAAGCTGCAGGACAACGTCACGGTGAGCGCCCGGCAGGCGGGCACCGTGCTGGCGCTGGAGGCCCGGCTGGGCCAGCGGGTGGCCGCGGCCGATCCGCTGCTGCGCCTGGCCAGCCTGAAGGAGCTGTGGCTCGACATCCAGGTGCCGGTCCAGGAGGCCGCCCGCTGGCAGCCCGGCACCCGCGTGCTGGTGCCCGGCCGGGAAGCCAGCGCTCGCATCCTGAGCCTCAGCCCCGCGGTGGCCGGCGGCAGCCAGACCGTCGCCCTGCGTGCCGTGGTGGAAAGCGGCACCGCGCAGCTGCGGCCCGGTGAGTTCGTGCAGGTGGCCCTGCCCCTGGCGAGCGGCCCGGATGCCTGGGATCTGCCGCTGGCTGCGGTGGTGCGCGATCGAGGTCAAGCCTATGTCTTCGTGCGCACCCGCGCCGGCTTCACCGCGCGCCCGGTGACCGTGCTGGGCAGCGCCGACCAGAGGGTGCGCGTGCGCGGTCCGCTCAAGGCGGGCGAACAAGTGGCCGTGGCCGGCGTGGCGGCATTGAAAGCGGCCTGGCAGGGCGACAGCGGCGGAGGCGAATAGCATGCTGGCCCGCCTGATCCAATTCGCGCTCAGCCAGCGGCTCTTCATCGTGCTGGCGACCGTGCTCCTGGCCATTGGCGGCTGGCTGGCCTTCCGCAGCCTGCCCATCGACGCCTTTCCGGACGTCTCCAGCACCCAGGTCAAGATCATCATGAAGGCACCCGGCATGACGCCGGAAGAAGTGGAAACCCGCATCACTCAGCCCATCGAGATGGAAATGCTGGGCATCCCGCGCCAACGCATGCTGCGCTCGGTCAGCAAGTACGGCCTGGTGGACATCACCCTGGACTTCGAGGACGGCACCGACATCTATTGGGCCCGCCAGCAGGTGGCCGAGCGCCTGAACGGCATCCTCGGCGAACTGCCGCCCGGCATCAGCGGCGGCCTGGCGCCCATCACCACGCCGCTTGGCGAGATGTTCATGTTCACGGTGGAAGGCGGTGGGCTGAGCCAAATGGAACGACGCACCCTGCTGGACTGGGTGATCCGCCCGGCGCTGCGCAGCGTGCCCGGCGTTGCCGACGTCAATGCCCTGGGCGGCGTGGCGCGCACCTTCGAGGTGGTGCCCGACCGGGTCCGGATGGCCGCCACTGGCATCTCCAGCGCCGAGCTGGAGGCCGCACTGCAGAACAACAACCGCAACGACGGCGCCGGCCGCCTGAACGAGGGCGAGGAAATGCTGCTGGTGCGCAGCGAGGGCCGTGTCCAAAACCTGGACGACTTGCGCCAAGTGGTGGTGGCGGTGCGCGACGGCGTGCCGGTGCGGGTGGGCGACGTGGCATTGGTGCGCATCGGCCACATCACCCGGCTGGGCGCCGTCACCGAAAACGGCAAGGGCGAGGCGGTGGAAGGCCTGGTGCTCGGCTTGCGCGGCGCCAACGCGCGTCAGGTGGTCGAGGGCGTGCGCGCGCGCTTGGCGGAGCTGCAGACCGCCCTGCCGCCCGGCGTGCGCGTGGAGGTCTTTTACGATCGCGCCGATCTGGTCAACCAGGCCGTTGGCACCGTTTCCAAGGCGTTGCTGGAAGCGGTGGTGCTGGTACTGATCCTACTCACCCTCTTTCTGGGCAACCTGCGCGCCGCGCTCACGGTGGCGCTGGTGCTGCCGTTGGCGGCGCTGATCACCTTCATTCTGATGAGCGTCTTCGGCCTGTCGGCCAACCTCATGAGTCTCGGCGGGCTGGCCATCGCCATCGGCATGCTGGTGGACGCCGCCGTGGTGGTGGTGGAGAACGTGGTGCAGCATCTGGCCCACGACAAGTACGCCGGCAAGGTGCCGCGCCTGCATCTCGTATACCGCTCGGTGCGCGAGGTGACGGTTCCGGTCACCGCCGGCATTCTCATTATCATCACCGTCTTCCTGCCACTGCTCACCCTGCAAGGGCTGGAAGGCAAGCTCTTCATCCCGGTGGCGCTGTCCATCGTCTTCGCCCTGGCCGGCTCCCTGCTGCTCTCGCTCACGGTGATTCCGGTCCTGGCCTCCTTCCTGCTGAAAAAGATCGGGCACGAGGACCCGTGGCTGGTGCGGCAATTGCTGCGCGCCTACGGACCGGCCCTGGAAGGCGCGCTGCGGCGCCCGCGCCTAATCGGCCTCGGAGCGGTCGTGCTGCTGATCATCGCCGCCGTGCTCTACACCCGCGTGGGCAAGACCTTCATGCCCACCATGGACGAGGGCACGGTGGTGATCGGCGTCGAGAAGCTGCCCTCCATCAGCCTGGAGGAAAGCGCCGCGCTGGACCTGCGCATCCAGCGCGCCATTTTGGCGCAGGTCCCGGAGGTGGAGCGCATCGTGGCGCGCGTGGGCTCGGACGAGATCGGCCTCGATCCCATGGGCCTGAACCAGACCGACACCTTCCTGGTGCTCAAGCCGCGCGATCAGTGGCGGGTCGACAGCAAGCAGGCCCTGCTGGATGCGTTGCGCCGGGTATTGGACCAGTTCCCGGGCGTCCAGTACAACTTCACCCAGCCCATCGAGATGCGTGTGTCCGAGATGATCATCGGCGTGCGCGGGGACGTGGCCGCCAAGATCTTCGGACCGGATCTGCAGCAGCTCAACGCGCTGGCGGCGCAACTGGACACTCTGTTGCGCGGCATTCCGGGCAGCGAGGACGTCTACACGGTGCGCAACGAAGGCGTGCAGTACCTGCGCGTGCTCATCGACCGGCTCGCCGCCGGTCGCCAGGGCTTGTCGGCGGATGCCATCCAGGACGCCTTGCGCGCCGAAATCGACGGCCGCCGGGCCGGCATCGTCATCGAGGGTGTGCGCCGCACGCCGCTGCTCATCCGCGGCGCCGAGGACATCCGCATGTCCCCCGCCGCCTTCGCCGCCACCCGTCTGACCCGGCCGGACGGCACCAGCATCCCGCTGAGCAGCATTGCCACGCTGGAGCGGTCGGACGGGCCGGTGAAGATCGAGCGCGAGATGGGCAACCGCTACAGCGTCGTGATCGCCAACGTGCGCGGGCGCGACCTGGTCGGCTTCGTGGACGAGACCAAGCGGCTGGTGGCGCAAAAAATGAAGCTGCCGACCGGCTATCACATCACCTGGGGCGGCCAGTTCGAGAACCAGCAGCGCGCCGCCAAGCGCCTGAGCCTGGTGGTGCCGGTCTCGCTGGGACTCATCTTCCTGCTGCTCTTCTCCACCTTCGGCTCGGTGCGCCAAGCCCTGCTGGTGCTCAGCAACATCCCCTTCGCCCTGGTGGGCGGCATCGTCGCCCTGTGGGCATCCGGCGAGTACCTGTCGGTGCCGGCCTCGGTGGGCTTCATCGCCCTGCTGGGCATCGCCGTGCTCAACGGCGTGGTGCTGGTGAGCTACTTCAACCAGTTGCACGCCGCCGGCATGGACCTGCGCGAGGTGGTGGTCACCGGCGCCAAGCGGCGTCTGCGCCCGGTGCTGATGACCGCCTCCATCACCGCCTTCGGCCTGGTGCCGCTGCTCTTCGCCACCGGTCCCGGTTCGGAAATCCAGCGCCCATTGGCCATCGTGGTGATCGGCGGCCTGATCACGGCCACCCTGCTCACCCTCATCCTGCTGCCCATCCTCTACCTGCGCTTCGCCCATCCGAAGGAGGCCCGCCATGGCTGAGCAACTGTGCTGCCTGAACCTGATCGTCTCCCCGGAAGCGGAGGAGAACTTGCTGGACCTGCTGCTGGTCTCTCCGGAGACCAGTGCCTTCACCAGCATCCAGGTGGCCGGCCACGGCGCCGATCCCACCCGCTGGAGCACCGCGGAACAGGTGCTCGGCCGCAGCCGACGCATGCAGGTGCAGCTCATCGTCAGCCGCGAGGCGGCGAATGCCCTGCTCGACCGCCTGCGGACGGAGCTGCCGGGCGCCGGCATCTTCTACTGGCTGAGCGCGGTCGAAGCCATGGGGGAGATCCGATGATCAGACAGCTTGCCATCGGCCTGCTGCTCGGCGCCGGCGCGCTCATCGCCCGGGCCCAGGAGCTGCCCACCCCGCCGGACCTGCCGCCCACCCCGCTCGCGCGCCAGGCATTGGACAGCGATCCCACGGTGGCCGCGGCGCGCGCCGCCCTGGAGAGCGCTCGCACGGAGGCCAGGATTCTGAAGGTCGGCCCCTACGAGTTCAGCACCCGCATCACCGGCCAGTCCCGCACCCTGCGCGACGGGCCCAGTTACGGCGAATGGCTGGTGGACCTGGAACGGCCCGTCCGCCTGCCCGGCAAGGCAGCCCTGGACCGCCGCATCGGCCAGGAAGCCGTGGCGGAGGCCCAGGCGCGCTACGGCGATGCCCTGCACCAAGCCAGCCGCGAGCTGCTGCGCCTGTGGCTGGACTGGCTGGGCACGGTGGGCACCCGCGACCTGCTGGTCGCCCGGCGTCAGGGCGCCGAGGAAAACCTGCGCGCCCTGGAGAAACGTTTTCGCGCCGGCGACGCGGCACAGCTGGACGTGAACTTGGCGCGCGCGGAACTGGAAGATCTCAGGCGCGCCGAGAGCGAGGCCAGCACCCAGGCGGCCGCCGCCCTGGCCTTGCTGCAGGCCCGTTTTCCCGGCATTCAACCCACGCCGGTGCCGCTGAGCGAACCGGTTCCCCTGCGGGAAGGCGCGGCCTTCTGGCGCGAGCGCATCCTGGCCCACAGCCATGAGCTGCGCATCCCGGCGGCGCAACTGGCCCGCGCCCAGGCGCTGGCCGCCCGCGCCCGCGCCGAGCGCCTGCCCGATCCCACCCTGGGCGTCCATGCGGCGTCGGAATTCGGCGGCGCGGAACGCATCGTCGGCGCCAGCGTCAGCATCCCCATTCCCGGCAGCCGCCGCGGTCTGGAGGCGGCGCGAGCGGCCAGCGTGGCGCAAAGCGCGCGCCAGAACCTGGCCGCGCAGACCCGCATGGTCGAGGCCGATGTGGCGGCGACCGTCGCCAATGCCCGCGGCAACTACGACAGCGCCCGCGCCGCCGAGGCCGCGGCGGCGGCAACCCAGGCCAACGCCCGCCTGATGCAGCGTGCCTATGCCTTGGGCGAGGCCAGCCTGCAGGACCTGATCCTGGCCCGCCGCCAAGCCCAGGCCGCCGCCCTGGCCGCCCATCAGGCACGCCTCAACGCCTTGCGTGCCCGCTACCGGCTGCTGGTGGACGCCCACATGATCTGGGACATGGAGGCGCAGGACCACGACGGAGATTGAGCTTCGCGCGGGCGTTTCCGCCAATTGCACCCGGAATGAGGGTAAAATGATCGATCTCGCCGTCCAGCGTTACGCCTTCTTCGCCCTGCTGGCCGCCGCCCTCTTCGGCGCCAGCACGCCGCTGGCCAAGCTGCTCGTCGGCACGATGCCCGTGCTCATGCTGGCGGGGCTGCTTTACCTGGGCAGCGGCGTGGGGCTACTCGCGATCCACATGCTGCGCCGCATCCTGCCGGGTGCCGGAGCGGCGCTGACGCGCGAAGCGCCGTTGCCAAGGCAGGACTACCCCTGGTTGGCCGGCGCGGTGCTGGCGGGCGGCATCGCGGCACCCATCCTGCTGCTTTGGGGCCTGCGCGGCACCGAAGCTTCCAGTGCCGCCCTGCTCCTCAATCTGGAAGGGGTACTCACCACTCTCGTGGCCGCGCTGCTCTTCCGCGAGGCGGTGGGCGGCCGGGTATGGCTCGGCGCGCTGCTCATGCTGGCGGCAGGGCTGCTGCTCGCCTACGATCCCCATGTTCCCATCGGCCTCTCACCCCAGGCGCTCGCGGTCGCCGGCGCCTGTTTCCTGTGGGCCCTGGACAACAATCTCACCCGCCGGATCGCCGCCAGCGATCCCATGCAGATCGCCATGATCAAGGGCTTGGCGGCCGGCGGCACAGCCCTCGGCCTGGCCTTCGCCGGCGGCGCCGCCCTGCCCGCCGCGCCCGCGCTGGCCGGCGCCATGCTCCTCGGCCTGTTCAGCTACGGCATCAGCCTGGTGCTTTTCGTCTATGCCCTGCGTCACCTGGGCAGTGCCCGCGCCAGCGCCCACTTCAGTACCGCGCCCTTTCTCGGCGCCGGCCTTTCGGTGCTTCTGCTGCACGAAGCGCCGAGCGCCGGCTTCCTGACTGCCCTGGCGCTCATGCTGCTGGCCACCTATCTCGTGCTGAGCGAGAGGCACGAGCACGAGCACATCCACGAGCCGCTCGTGCACAGCCACCTGCACCGCCACGACGTCCACCACCAGCACGTCCACGACGGCAGCGAAGGCCCGGAACCCCACAATCATCCGCACCGCCACGAGCCCCTCACCCACAGCCACCCCCACCTGCCAGATCTCCACCACCGGCACAGGCACTGAGGGCGGGATGGGAGCGTCGGGAAGTGGAGCGGCACAGGCCGCATACCCGCCCGGGGCGGCGGACGTGCATGGCGCCGTGCGTTGCAGGAACGGGCGCGGGATGCCGCACCGCAGCGGGGGCTGCGCATGCCCCAACAGCCCGGCTCAGGGCTGAAACCGTTCTTATGGCATGGCGGGGGGGGTGCGCTCTTGGCAGGACCAGCATGGAGGATCGCGAGCAAGCTCGCTCCTGCGCGCCGGTGCGCGGCCTGAAGCGGCACCCGGGCATCGTCGGCGGCTGCCCTCAGCCCGCCCGTTTCCAATAGAAGACGCCGGCACGTTCACATGCTGCGCCGGTGCGGTTGGGATGCTGGCGTTCGGGAAAGGGACGATAGCCCTTCGCCATTGCGTCGCGCAGGGCCGGGGGAAACGAGCGGGCGCGGAGCGGGGGATCGGTGCGAGGCTTTGCCTCCGGGCACCTGACTACCTGATCACCTCCGCCTGCCCTGGCCGCTGCCGCACCCGCAGCTCCCGCGGTCCCTTCCTGGCCGCGGCGCGCACCAGTTCGTCCTCATCCTCCAGCAGCCGTTGCCGTTGCGCCTCGCTGAGCAGCGGGTTGCGGGCGACGAAGTAGCGCACGTTGGGGTCGCGGTCGGTCACGCAGCGCGCCACCTGCTCCGGCGTCAGATCGTGGCGCTTGGCGATGCACAGGCGGATGACGTGATCCTGGTCGTCGAGCAGGGCGGTCACCTCGTCGGGACGCAGGTCCAGGCGGCGGGCGAAGTAGCACTTGATCTGCATCCACTGATCGCGCAGCAGAAAGGGCCGATAGGCCTCGGGCAGATCGGCGCTGAGGGCCAGGTCCATGCGTTCGCCGATGGACAGGGACTTGTACTGCCGTTCCAGCTCGCTCATGGCTCAGTCCGTCCGGCGCTGCTCCCGGCGGCGCTGGCGCTGGATCAGGGTGAGGATGGGCCCGGACAGGGCGTAGCCCAGGCTGGCCAGGAAGAGCACCAGCGGCGGGTGCAGCGCGATCAGGGCCAGCGCCAGGACGCCGAGCACGGCCAGCACGAAGGGCACGCGCCCGCGCAGGTCGAAATCCTTGAAGCTCTTGTAGCGGAAGTTGCTCACCATGAAAAGGGCGAGCATGTAGACCAGCACCAGGGCGATGGGATGGGCGAAGGTATCGAGGAAGCCGGAGATCTCCGGGCTCTCCGCCACCCACACCAGCCCCACCAGGGTGGCCGCCGCGGCGGGAATGGGCAGGCCCTGGAAATGGCTCTTGGACGCCACGTGCACCTGCGTATTGAAGCGCGCCAGGCGCAGGGCGCCGCAGGCGGTGAAGACGAAGGCGCCCAGCCAGCCCAGCTTGCCGAAGCCGGACAGGCCCCACAGGTAGAGCACCACCGAAGGCGCCAGGCCGAAGGCGATCACGTCGGCCAGGGAGTCGTACTCGGCGCCGAAGTCGCTCTGGGTGTTGGTGAGCCGGGCGATGCGGCCGTCCAACCCGTCCAGGATCATGGCGATGAAGATGACCGAGGCCGCCAGCTGGTAGTCCCCGGCGATGGCTTTGATGACCGCGTAGAAACCGGCAAAGAGGCTGGCCGTGGTGAAGAGGTTGGGCAACACGTACACGCCGCGGCGACGGGGTTGGTCCACTGGGCGATCTCCCTGGTTCATGTTCCGCTGGCACCACTCACAGCGCCGGACGCATGGCGCCGGCCGTGTCCGCCGGCGCAAGCGCGGCATCCACATCGTCGAAGTAGGCAATCACATCCATGCGCGAGCGCACGCGGTCGCCCACCGTGACGCTGACCCGCGTGCCCAGCGGCAGATAGGTGTCGACCCGCGAGCCGAAGCGGATGAAGCCGAAGCGGTCGCCGGCCTTCACCGGATCGCCCGCGCGCACGTAGCAGAGGATGCGCCGGGCCACCAGGCCCGCCACCTGCACCACGGTGACGTCGCGGCCGTCGTCGGTGCGCACCCACAGGGCGTTGCGCTCGTTTTCGAGGGAGGCCTTGTCAAAGGCGGCGTTGAAGAACTTGCCGGAATAGTACCACTGCTCGTGCACCTTGCCGGTGACCGGCATCCGGTTCACGTGCACGTCGAAGACGTTCATGAAGATGCTGATCTTGAGCGCCGGGCGCCCCAGATAAGGATCTTCGGTTTCCTCCACGCGGATGACCCGCCCGTCCGCCGGGCAGACCACCGCCCGCGGATCATTGCTGACCGGGCGCTGGGGATCGCGGAAGAAGTTGATGCTGAACACGGTCAGCAGCAAGAACGGCAGGGCCCACCAGACCCCGAAAAAATAACCCGCCAGCAGCGTGGCGGCGGCAAACAGCAGAATGAAGGGCCAGCCTTCGCGGGCGATCCATTTGTGGGAACCGGAAATATTTCGCATGCGCATTCCAATTAAACGGGTCAATGACTGCAGCCGATCGCGACGCCGGCCGGGCGCCTGAGAGCCTAATCCTATCGCAAACGGCGGCCGATCAAAACAACGGGGACCGCCGCAGCGGTCCCCGGTTCAGCCGAGCACATCCGACGGTGCTCAGTTCCTGGTCTTGTCGACGATCTTGGACTTGCCGATCCAGCTCATCATGGAGCGCAGCTTGTCGCCCACCACTTCGATGGGATGCTCGGCGCCCAGGCGGCGCATGGCGTGCAGCTTGGGCCGGCCGGCCTGGTTTTCCAGGATGAACTCGCGCGCGAACTCGCCGGTCTGGATCTCCTTGAGAATCTTGCGCATTTCATCCTTGGTCTGCTCCGTGATGACGCGCGGACCGCGGGTGAAATCGCCGTACTCGGCGGTGTTGGAGATGGAATAGCGCATGTTGGCGATGCCGCCCTCGTACATGAGATCGACGATGAGCTTGAGCTCGTGCAGGCACTCGAAATAGGCCATCTCGGGGGCGTAGCCCGCCTCCACCAGGGTCTCGAAGCCGGCCTGCACCAGCGCCGTGGCGCCGCCGCAGAGCACCGCCTGCTCGCCGAAGAGATCGGTTTCGGTCTCTTCGCGGAAGGAGGTCTCGATCACGCCGGCGCGGGTGCCGCCGTTGGCCTTGGCGTAGGACAGGGCCAAAGCCAGCGCCTGGCCGGTGGCGTTCTGGTGCACGGCCACCAGGGAGGGCACGCCGCCGCCCTGGGTATAGGTGGAGCGCACCAGATGGCCGGGGCCCTTGGGCGCCACCAGGAAGACGTCCAAGTCGCCGCGCGGCTGGATCTGGCCGAAGTGGATGTTGAAGCCGTGGGCGAAGACCAGGGCCGCGCCCTGCTTCAGGTTGGGCTCCACCACATCGTGGTAGAGCGCCGCCTGGCTCTCGTCCGGGGCCAGGATCATGACCACGTCGGCGCCGACCACCGCCTCGGCGGTTTCCTTGACGTTGAGGCCGGCATTGGCGGCCTTCTGCCAGGACGCGGAACCGGGGCGCAGGCCCACGGTGACATTGACGCCGGAGTCCTTGAGGTTGTTGGCGTGGGCATGGCCCTGGGAGCCGTAACCGATGATGGTCACCTTCTTGGACTGAATCAGGGCCAGATCGGCGTCGTTGTCGTAGTAAATCTTCATGCTTTCTCCATGTCAAAACGAACAGCGATAAAAAGACAATCCCCCGCCCTGCTCCGCCGCTGCCTGCGGATGCCGGGGGGAGATGGGGTTTCCTGCGGCCGGCCGGCTAGGTGCCCTTGGCGCCGCGGCTGATGGCACTGGTGCCGGTGCGCACCACTTCGATGATCATGCCGGGATCCAGCGCCTCCAGCAGCGCGTCCAGCTTGTCGCTGGAACCGGTCAGCTCGATGGTGTAGGAACGATCGGTCACGTCGATGATGTTGCCGCGGAAGATGTCGGACAGGCGCTTGACCTCCTCGCGATCGGCACCCACCGCATGCACCTTGACCAGCATCATTTCCCGGGCGATGTGCGGCCCTTCGGTCAGGTCATGCACGCGGATCACCTCGATCAGCTTGTTCAGCTGCTTCAGGATCTGCTCGATGATGTCGTCCGAGCCGTGCGTCACCAGGGTCATGCGCGACACGCTGGGGTCGTCGGTGGGCGCCACGGTCATGGCCTCGATGTTGTAGCCGCGCGCCGAGAAGAGACCGGCCACGCGCGACAGGGCACCGGCCTCGTTTTCCAGAAGGACGGAGATGATGTGACGCATCTTACACCAGGATCATTTCGGACAGGCCCGCGCCGGCGGGGACCATGGGATAGACGTTCTCGGCGGGGTCCACCCGGAAGTCCATGAACACCAGCCGGTCCTTGAGCTTGAGCGCCTCGCGGATGACCGGCTCCACGTCGCTCGGCTTCTCGGCGCGCAGGCCGATGTGGCCGTAGGACTCCGCCAGCTTCACGAAGTCCGGCAGGGCGTCCATGTAGCTCATGGCATAGCGGCTGCCGTAGAAGAACTCCTGCCACTGGCGCACCATGCCCATGTAGCGGTTGTTGAGCAGCGCCACCTTGATCGGCAGATGATACTGCAGGCAGGTGGACAGCTCCTGGATGTTCATCTGGATGCTGGCCTCGCCGGTCACGCAGATCACCGTCTCGTCGGGATGGGCCAGCTGCGCGCCCATGGCCGCGGGCAGGCCGAAGCCCATGGTGCCGAGCCCTCCCGAATTGATCCAGCGGCGCGGCCGGTCGAACTGATAGTACTGCGCCGCCCACATTTGATGCTGCCCCACGTCGGAGGTCACGTAGGCACCGCCCTGGCTCAGCTCGTAGAGCTTCTGGATCACGAATTGCGGCTTGATGATCTCGTCGGACCACTCGTAGCGCAGGCACTCGCGGGCGCGCCACTCATTGATCTGCTCCCACCAGGCGGCGAGCGCCTCCGCATCGGGGCGCGCGTCCATCTGGTCGAGCACCTGGTTCATCTCCGCCAGCACCTGCTTGACCTCGCCCACGATGGGGATATCCACCTTCACGTTCTTGGAGATGGACGCCGGGTCCACGTCGATGTGGATGATCTTCGCCTCGGGGCAGAACTTCTCCAGGTTGCCGGTCACGCGGTCGTCGAAGCGCGCGCCGATGGCGATGAGCACGTCGCAATGGTGCATGCCCATGTTGGCCTCGTAGGTGCCGTGCATGCCCAGCATGCCCACGAAGAGCGGGTCCGTGGCCGGGTAGGCGCCCAGGCCCATGAGCGTGTTGGTGCAGGGATAGCCCAGGCGGCGCACCAGCTGCGTCAGCTCCGCGCTGCCCTCGCCCAGCACCACGCCGCCGCCGGTGTAGATCATGGGGCGCTTGGCCGACAGCATGAGCTGCACCGCCTTGCGGATCTGGCCCGGATGGCCCTTCACCGTCGGCTTGTAGGAGCGCAGGTTGACGGCTTCCGGGTAGTGGAACGGCGCCTTGTGGATGGTGATGTCCTTGGGGATGTCCACCACCACCGGGCCGGGCCGGCCGCTGGAGGCGATGTAGAAGGCGGCCTTGATGGTCTCCGCCAGATCCCTCACGTCCTTCACCAGGAAATTGTGCTTGGTGCACGGCCGGGTAATGCCCACCGTGTCCACCTCCTGGAAGGCGTCATTGCCGATCAGGGGCACCGGTACCTGGCCGGTGATGACCACCAGGGGAATGGAGTCCATGTAGGCGGTGGCGATGCCGGTCACCGCGTTGGTGGCGCCGGGGCCGGAAGTCACCAGCGCCACCCCGACCTTGCCGGTCGCCCGGGCATAGCCGTCGGCGGCGTGCACGCCGGCCTGCTCGTGACGCACCAGCACGTGCTTGACCCGGTCCTGCTGGAAGAAGGCGTCGTAGATGTTGAGCACGGCGCCGCCCGGATAGCCGAACACGAATTCGACCCCCTCCTCCGCCAGGCAACGTACCACGATCTCCGCACCCGTCAATTCCTGCACGTCCTGGCCGGACTTGCCGTGCAGCGCGGTGCCAAAACTGTTTGGAGACTTGGAGAATGTACTCGCCATGGTTGTGACTTCCCGTAAGTGCGTTGCTGAACCCCAAACTTCCGAAACTACTGTTTCGGCAGGGTTACGTCAATATACCCAGTACAACTTTATCTTGATCCAAATCACCGACCGCTTCCGAATCCTAGGATTCGTGGCCGGGCGCGATCTGGGTCAGGTACTGGTGGGCACGCTCCACCAAAGTCGCGGCCAAGCCGCGCTGGCGTGCCACGATGAGCCCCAGGGAGCGGCCCGGGGTGCCCACTTCCAGCTGATAAGTCGGCTCCAGGCGCTCGTAGTCGAAGCGCATGGAGGCGTTCTCCAGGCGCGGATGCTGGGCGGCGAAGGTCTTCAGTGGCGACAAGTGGGTGGTCACGATGCCGTGCACCCCGCGCGCCGCCAGCTCGTCCAGCACCGCCATGGCCAGGGCGGCGCCCTCCTCCGGATCGGTGCCCGTGCCCAGCTCGTCCAGCAGCACCAGGGTGCGCTCGTCCGATTCGGCCAGCAACCGCTTGAGCACCTCCACGTGGCCGGCGAAGGTGGATAGATGATGGGCGATGCTCTGGTGATCGCCCACGTCCACGATGATGCGGCTGAAATTGCCGATGCGCGAGGCGCCCTCGGTCGGCAGGTGCAGGCCGCTGTGGGCCATGGCGGTCAAGAGACCGACGGTTTTGAGGACCACCGTCTTGCCGCCGGTGTTGGGGCCGGTGATCACCAGCACCGGCCGCGCATCGTCGATGCGGATGTCCAGCGGCCGGGGCATGGGACCGTGGCGGTTGGCGAAGGCCAGCAGCAGCTGCGGATGGTAGGCGCCCTGCAGCTCGACGATGGGCGCGTCCACCAGCTCCGGCGGCGTGGCGTTCAGGTGCAGGGACAGCTGCCCCGCCGCCAGCGCCAGATCCAGCCAGGTCAGGGCATCCATGAGCTGGTTCAGGGCCGGCAGCTGGGCGCGGATCTGATCGGTGAGCTCGCGCAGCACGATCTGGTTTTCCGCGTCCAGCTTGCCGCCCACCGTCTCCAGGCGATTGTTGAGGGCCAGCACTTCCATGGGCTCGACCAGGTAGTCGCGGCCGCCGGGACCCATGCCGCGCCGCACGCCCTTGAGCTTGTCCGCCAGCTCGCCGGGCAGCGCCAGCACGGCCCGCTGTCCATGCCAATGGATCTTGTCGGAATCGGGAATGCCGCCGGCGATGTCCGGCTGCCGCATGCGGCTTTTCAGTTGCGCCTGCACGTCGCTGCGCAACTGCTTCAGTTCATTGTGCAGGGCGACCAGGGCCGGGCTGGCATCCTCGCGCACCCTGCCGCTCGGCAGGATGGCGGCCTCGAAGCGCGCCAGCAGCCCGTCGGCTCCGCTCAGGTGCTCCACGGCGCCCGGATAGAGGGCCGGCCGCTTTTCCACGAAGGGACGCAACGCCTGCCCCGCCGTGATCACCTGGCGCAGATTCAGCAACGCCGTGCCCGGCAGCGCCGCACCCGGGCTGCTGGCCTGGCGCAGGGCCGCCCGCACGTCGGGCAGCTCGGGCATGTGCGGCCCGTCGCCTGCATCCAGGCCTTGGCGCGCCGCCGTCACCGCCGCCTGCATCTGGCGGGCAATCGCGAGATTCGGGGCAGGCTCGATGTTCCGGGCCGCTTCCGCGCCGAAGGGCGTGGCGCACAGCTTTTCCAGCAGGCGGCGAATGCCGTCGAACTCCAGCGATTTGAGGTCGGCTTGCATGCGATGGGCAGTTCAATAGGGAATAAAAGAAAATGCTAACAGATTGTGGAAAGACGGCAAAGTAGGCCAGCACGGAAATGGCCGGAACGCCACGCCGTGCTGGCCCGGACAGGATGGCCTTAGTTGTGGATGGTGCCCTTCTGGGCGTCCATGTCCGTGATCCCGCGGCGCTCCAGGGCCTCGCTGACCACGGTGACCACCTGGGCCATGGATTCGTAGTGCGCTTGCTCCGACTCCTCGATCAGCTCCCGCAGCGGCACCCGCTCCCCGGGCCGGTATTCGAGCTCGCGCTCGCCGGCGACCGCCAGGAGCCGGCCTTTTTCGACGGGAAAGGTGAGCCCTGCCAGCGCTTCGGACAGGGCCTTGACGCCGTAGATGGAGCCGCGAATGGGGCCGGGGACGGGAGTCGTGCTTTCTTGATGCTCAAGATTCGCCATAACTGCTCCTTTTGCTGGACTGGATGATGCAATCTCCCGCTCCGCGCCGCATCGCGGGACGCCGCCCATACCGCGGCCGGAAGCTGGAAGTCTCGAAAAGGGATGCGAAAAAGCGTGCGGCCCGGAAATGAGGGTGGCTAGCGTTTGTTGACGTCGTCCTCCTGGAACGGGATGCGGGCATCCTCCTGGTAGCGGCGCTTGGCCCTGCCGCGATACACGTATGCCACGATGCCGACGAATGTCACCAGCAGCAACAGCGTCCACCACAGCCAAGCGTACTCCATCATCTTCTGCTCCTTTTGCCCGGGCTTTTCCCGGCAGCGAGGCCAGTCGTCATGCTTTGAAAATTAGGCAGCGCGACCCGGGAAAAATTCCGGCCCGCGCCTGCGCCGCCGGCCGCAGCCGAACTTTGGAGGGAGAGACATGGAGCAGCCGTTGACAGCCGGCAGGGGACCGCGCACCAGGCAGGCGCGGCGAAAGAACGTGTCAGTGGAAGTGGTAATCGCTTTCCTGCAGCGAGAAGAAGGCATCCAGCTCCTCCCGCAGGACGTGGGACAGATCGGACACCGAAATGAGGCCTTCGAGCCTGCCGTTGCTCTGGATGGGCAGGCGGCGGACCTTGTGCTGCGCCATCAGGAGCGCGGCATCCTTGAGATCGGTATCGGCGCTGGCGGTGACCACGTCGGTGTGCATCACCTCGCTGACCCGGGTGCTGCGGGGGTCCTTGCCATCGGCAATGGCCGAAATGACCAGATCGCGGTCCGTCAGGATGCCCTCCAGCTGCCCGTCCCGGGCAATCAGAAGGCAGCCCACGTCGGACGCGCGCATCTTCGAGGCGGCGTCCACCAGCGACGCATCGGGCGCCAGCGTCACCAGATCGGTTTGCATGACTTCTTTGACTTGCATGGTCGGTACCTCCTTGAGCGCCTGCCCGGCTCCTTTAAGTATAGCCTGCCGGGCAGCCGCGGAGACCGTCCTTGGACCGATGCGGCGGCTCAGCCGACCCGCCCGGCGTGCTCCCGCGTGGCGTGGAACTGCACCTGAGGCCAGCGCTCCTGGGTCAGATCCAGGTTGACCCGCGAGCTGGCCAGATAGGCCAGATTGCCGGCGCCGTCGTAGGCCAGGTTGTCGGCGAGCTTTTTCTCGAAGTCGGCCAGCATCCTGGCATCGGCGCAGCTGATCCAGCGCGCGGTGTAGATGTTGACCGGCTCGAACACGGCGTCCACGCCGTATTCGGTCTGCAGGCGGTGGGCGGCCACCTCGAATTGCAGCACGCCCACCGCGCCGAGGACCAGATCGCCGCCGTTCAGGGGCTTGAACACCTGGGTGGCGCCCTCTTCCGCCAACTGCTGCAGGCCCTTGTGCAGCTGCTTGACCTTGAGGGGATTGCGGATGCGCACCCGACGGAACAGCTCCGGCGCGAAATAGGGAATGCCGGTGAACTGCAGTTCCTCGCCCAGGCTGAAGCTGTCGCCGATCTGGATGTTGCCGTGATTGTGCAGGCCGATGATGTCGCCGGCGTAGGCCTCTTCCACCTGCTCGCGCTCCTGCGCCATGAAGGTAATAGCGTTGGAGACCTGGATGTCGCGGCCCAGTCGCAGGTGGCGGATGCGCATGCCGCGCTCGAACCTGCCCGAGCACACGCGCAGGAAGGCGATGCGGTCGCGGTGGGCCGGGTCCATGTTGGCCTGGATCTTGAAGACGAAGCCGCTGAACTTCTCCTCGGCGGGGTTCACCAGGCGCGCCGTGGCATCGCGCGGCTGCGGACCGGGCGCCCAGTCCACCAGGGCGTTGAGCACTTCGCGCACACCGAAGTTGTTGATGGCCGAACCGAAGAAGACCGGCGTCTGCTTGCCGGCCAGGAAAGCGCCCAGCTCGAAACCGTGGGAGGCGCCGCGCACCAGCTCCACCTCCTCGCGCAGCTCCGCGGCCTGGTCGCCGAAGAGCTCGTCCAGGCGCGGGCTGTCGAGGCCGCGGATGAGTTCCAGTTCCTGGTTGCGCTCGGCGCGGCCGGCCTCGAAAAGCAGGATCTCGTCGCGCAGCAGGTGGTAGACGCCGCGAAAGCGCTTGCCCATGCCGATGGGCCAGGTCACGGGCGCGCACTGGATCTTGAGCACCGACTCCACCTCGTCCAGGAGCTCCATGGGATCGCGCGCCTCGCGGTCCAATTTGTTGATGAAGGTGATGATGGGCGTGTCGCGCAGGCGGCAGACGTCCAGCAGCTTGATGGTCTGCGCCTCCACGCCCTTGGCCGCGTCGATGACCATGAGCGCCGAATCCACCGCGGTCAGCACCCGGTAGGTATCCTCGGAGAAGTCCTGGTGGCCGGGCGTATCGAGCAGGTTGATCACGTGTTCCCGGTAGGGGAACTGCATCACCGAGCTGGCCACGGAAATGCCGCGCTGCTTTTCGATCTCCATCCAGTCGGAAGTGGCGTGGCGGCTGGCCTTGCGGGCCTTGACGGTGCCGGCCAGCTGAATGGCGCCGCCGAAGAGCAGCAGCTTTTCGGTAAGCGTGGTCTTGCCCGCGTCGGGGTGGGAGATGATGGCGAAGGTGCGCCGGCTGGCCGCCTCGGCGGCGATGCGATCGCCCTTGGCGATCCGTGCTGCGTTGTCCATGGTCATGAGGGATTCCAGATACAGTGAGTCGATCGACGGCCTATTCCGCCAGCGGGCGCCGCTCGGCGCGTTCCAGGCGCAGGGCCAGGACCAGGGCATCCTCGCGGCCGCTCAGATCCCGGTAGTAGCCCTTGCGCATGCCGATCTGGCGAAAGCCCGCGCTTTTGTACAGCGATTGGGCGATCCGGTTGCTTACCCGCACCTCCAGAAAGAGAATATGGGCGTGCAGCGCCCGGGCCCGTCCGATCAGGTGCTCGGTGAGCCGCCGTCCCAAGCCCTGGCCGCGGTGGGTCTGGGCGACGCCGAGGTTCAGCAGATGCGCCTCGCCGGCCGCCGCGGAGAGGACGCCGTAGGCCACGATCATGCCCTCGGGCGTCGCGAAGACCCACCCCTCGTAGCCGCTGAGCAGGCAATCGCGAAAAATGCCCAGGCTCCACGGCGTGATGCAGATGGCCGCCTCCAGCCGCGCCACCGCATCGAGGTCCTCCATCCGCATGGGACGCAGCTCCATCAGGAACGATTCTCCTCAGCCTGGGAAGGGCGAATGTACACCGGCAGGGCCTGCTCCACATCCACCGCCTCCCCCGCCAGCCAGCGCGGCAAAGCGAGGCGGACCACGGCGGCGGCGCGGGGCAGGGCCGCGGGCGCCATGCCTTGCAGACGGCCTGCCAGCCGGGCCGACAGCGCATCGGCGTGAGCACCCCAGCCGGTGCCCACGCCGAACCAGGCGTCGCCGGCCGGCACAGGCACCCGCTCCGGCACGGCGACGCACTCCTCGCCCTGCAACGTCGGCATTTGACCGGCGGCACGTACATAGATTCCCCAGTAGACCTCGCCCTTGCGCGCATCGAAGGCGGCCAGCACCCGAGGATAATCCGTTTCCATGGCCACCGCCTGCAGGCTGGACACGGGGATCAGCGGCCGGTCCAGCGCCAGCGCCAGCCCCTGGGCGGCGCTAACCGCCACCCGCACGCCGGTGAAGGAGCCGGGCCCGCGGCCGAAGGCGATGGCGTCCAGCATGCCCAGGCGCACGCCGGCCTCGGCCAGCACCTGGTCGATCATGGCGGTCACCAGCGCGGCATGGCCAAGCGGCGCGACCTCGAAACGCTCCGTGACCTCGCCGCCGTGCAGCAAGGCCACGGAGCAGGCCTCGGTGGCGGTTTCGATGGCTAGGAGCGTCGTCATGTATGGAATGTCGTCCTGTCAGGCCGCGCCGTCCGACGGCGCCGCGTCGGCGGCAAAGAACGCCTGCACCACTTCCAGCCGGCGCGTGCGCCGCATGGGCGGCAGGCTGTCCACGAAGACCCGGCCGTAACCCTTGCTGAGCAGGCGCGGGTCGCAAATCATCATCACCCCGCGGTCCCGGGGATCGCGGATCAGCCGCCCCACCCCCTGCTTCAGGGCGATGACCGCCTGGGGCAGCTGGTAATCCCAGAACGGGTCCTTGCCCTGCTCCTGGAGATAACGGCTGCGCGCCTTCAGCACCGGATCGTCCGGAGCGGCGAAGGGCAGCTTGTCGATGATCACGCAGGACAGGGCCTCGCCGCGCACGTCCACCCCCTCCCAGAAGCTCGCGGCGCCGAGCAAAATGCCGTTGCCGGCGGCGCGGAACTGCTCGAGGAGCTGGCCCTTGGGCGCCCGTCCCTGGATGAAGAGCGGATAAGGCACCCGCGCCGCCAGCCAGCCGGCCGCCTCGTTGAGGGCGCGATGGCTGGTGAAGAGCATGAAGGCCCGGCCGCCGGCCGCCTCCAGCACCGGCAGCGCCGCTTGCAGCACCGCCATATTAAAACCGGGGTCGCGCGGCTCGGGCAAGTTCTGCGGCACGTAGAGCACCGCCTGACGCCGGTAGTCGAAGGGGGAGTCCCAACAGGCGGTCTCCGCTTCCGCCAAGCCGAGCCGCTCCTGGAAATGGCTGAAATCGCCGTTGACCGCCAGGGTGGCGCTGGTGAACACCAGCGCCTGCCGGCCTTGGCCCAGCAGGCCGTGGAAGCGCTCGGCGATGTCCATGGGCGTGGCATTGAGATAGACGCCGCGCCCGCGCAGCTCGAACCAGTAGACGAAGCTGCGGTCCTCGTGGCGGGCGAAGAAATCCACCAGCGCCAGCAGGTCCAGGGCACGCCGTTGGCAGCTCTCCAGGCCCTTGCCGCGCTCGGCCCCGGCGCGCAGTCCCTCGGCCAGCGCGGCCAAGCCGTCGCGCACGCGGGCGAAACCCTCCGCCACGCCCGCCTGGCCGAGCAGGTCCAGCCAGTCGCTCCGGCGCTCCACGCGGCCGAAACCGAGCGCCCAGTCGGCCACCGTCTGGCCGAAGCCGTCAGCGAGCGCGGCCAGCTCCGGGGTATCGGCTGCCTCCGCACGCGCCTCGCGCTCGGCATCGCGCGCCAGATCCAACAAGCGGTGGGAGCTCAGGCCGCTGCCAAAGAATTGGCTGGCGATCTCCGGCACCTGGTGCGCCTCGTCGAAGATCACCGCATCCACCCGCGGCAGGATCTCGCCCACGCCCTCGGCCTTCAGCGCCATGTCGGCGAAGAGCAGGTGATGGTTGACCACCAGCACGTCGGCCTCCTGGGCGGCGCGGCGCGCCTCGGTGAGAAAGCAGTCGCTGAAGGCGGGGCAGTCGCTGCCCAGGCAGTTGTCGGCGGTGGAAGTCACCAGCGGCCAGACCGGCGCGTCCTCCGCCACCGTCGCCAGCTCGCCGGTGTCGCCGCTGCGGGTCAGGCCCGCCCAGCGCAGCACGCGGCGCATGTCGCCGGCCAGGATCGGCCGCGCCGCCGCTTCCGGCGCATGCAGATCCAGCCGGTGCCGGCACAGGTAGTTGGCGCGCCCCTTCAGCAAGGCGACCCGCACCGGGATGTCCAGCAGCGACTTGAGCAGCGGCAGGTCCTTGCTGAAGAGCTGATCCTGCAGGGCCTTGGTGCCGGTGGAGATCAGCACCTTGCGGCCGGACAGGAGCGCCGGCAGGAGATAGGCGAAGGTCTTGCCCGTGCCGGTGCCGGCCTCGGCAATCAGCACCCCGCCCCGCTCCAGGGTCTCCGCCACGCGTTCGGCCATGGCCAGCTGCTGTGGACGCGGCGCGAAGCCCGGCAGCGTCCGTGCCAGCAGGCCGCCCTCGCCCAGCAGCTCGGCCAATTCCTGCGCCCGCACGGCGCCGCGCCGCTGCTTCTGTACTGTCAAATCCGAATCGCGCATACTTTTCTGCATGCCTCATCCCAGTCCGGAGCACTGAACGTGTATAAACGCCGCGCCCGGGTGCTCTTCGTGCATCCGCAAGATCCCGGAAAAGCGCAACAGGCCGCCCGCTGGGCGCAAGAGCTGGGGGATGCCTGGCTCGAAGCCCGGGCCGCCGACGGTTGCTCCCCGCCGCCGTGGCAGTGGCCGGACCTGGTCATCCAGCTGGAAGAGCCGCCGCATCCCCTGCCGCTGGCACCCCACACCCAGGTCCGCACCTGGCGCGTGCCGGCCGCGGACTGGCCGGCTGGCGTGCAGGAAAGGATCAGGGGGGTGATCGGCGGCTTCAAGCTGCTGTCCCGCTTAGACCAGAGTCAGGCACCGGGAGTGCAGGATGGCCGCGAGGCGGACGCGACCGGTGCCGGCCCGCATCCCGCAAAGCAATAAAAAAGCCCGACCAAAGCCGGGCTTTTAAACTGATACGGTGTGGCAGCTTAGGCTTGAGTCACCTTCTCAGCTTGGAGCCCTTTCGGTCCCCGGACGACTTCGTAGTTAACGCGCTGACCTTCGGCCAAGGTCTTGAAGCCCTCCATGGCAATGGCGGAGAAATGGACGAAAACGTCCTCGCTGCCGTCATCGGGAGAAATGAAACCGAAGCCCTTGCTATCGTTGAACCACTTGACCGTACCTGTTGCCATGATGCAAATCCTCATTAAAGAAAAACAATAACTCACCCGGGCCTGCGCCCTGGCGTAGACTGCCGCAGCAGCAAAAGCAATTATAGCATTTTTTGTCGCAGCTTGCTTTTATTATCTGCGTAGCAGACATCCGCCAAATAGGCAAATTACACGAGACCCCGGCCGCTTGCAAGCATTAAATAAAGCAGCAAACAACGCCGGAAAAAACCGCGACGGCGACCGCGCCGTGCGGATCTTGCAGAAACGTGCGCAAGTGGCGTTCGGTGCTATAATCCCGCATCCGACTTTCGACTGACATGCAAGCAGGTTTCCCATGCCGCGCACCGCTTCCCGCACCCCGCCCCCGCTGCCTGAAGTCGCTCCCCTTTGGCGGCGCCTCATGGCCATTCTCTACGACTACATCGTCCTCAGCGGCGTGTTCCTGCTAGTGGCGGCCATCGCCTATTCCCTGTTCGGCAGAGCCATTCAATACGGCTTCGGCCGGGCCCTGTTCCAGACGGTGCTGTTCGGGTTGGCCTACACCTATTATTCCTATTTCTGGATGCATGGCGGCCAGACCACGGGTATGCGCGCCTGGCGCATCCGGGTGCTGAGCGCGGACGGCCAAGGGGGGATCACGCCCTGGCAGGCGCTGCTGCGCTTTTTCGTGGCGATCCCTTCGGGCCTGCTGGCCGGGCTCGGCTTTTTGTGGATGCTGTGGGATCCCCGGCGCATGACCTGGCACGACCGCTATTCGGAAAGC
Source organism: Thermithiobacillus tepidarius DSM 3134 (assembly GCF_000423825.1). Classification (NCBI taxonomy): domain Bacteria; kingdom Pseudomonadati; phylum Pseudomonadota; class Acidithiobacillia; order Acidithiobacillales; family Thermithiobacillaceae; genus Thermithiobacillus; species Thermithiobacillus tepidarius. Next base: position 138,429 of record NZ_KE384096.1, on the reverse strand, counting down.
CAGATCTTCATGGCGCCTTGGCCAGCAAAAACCAAGCCAGCAGCGTAAAGGCCACGAGCGGGCCGACGGCGGACAACCAGGGCGGAATGCCGCCGGCCACGCTGATGTAGCCGCTCATCTGGTTGACGAAGTGGAAGCTGAGCCCGAGGGACAGACCAGTCAGCAGCCGGGCCGCCACGCCGCCGCCGCGGGTGCTGCGCACCGCAAAGGGGAGGACCACCGCCACCATGATGAGCGGCACCCAGGGATAGGTCACGCGCCGCCACCAGGCCAGCGCCAGCTGGTTGGACTTGAAGCCCTCCGTCTGCACGCCCTGGCGGGCGTAGCGCAGCTCCGGCAAGGTCATGACATCGGCGGTCTGCACGAAACTGCGCAGGGTCTTCGGCTGGATCGCCGTGGACCAGGGGATTTCCCGGTGGGTGGTCACCTGCAGACGATCGGGCAGGATGTGCACGCGGCGCACGTCGCGCAAGTGCCAGGTACCGTTGCGATAATAGGCGCTGGCGGCGGTATAGCCGCCGTCCAGGCCGGAAAAGCTGGGACTTTGCAAGACCATGACGCGCCGCAGCACCGTGCCTTCGTTCTCGACCGCCTCGATGCGGATGATGCCCGGCCCCTCCTTCAGCCAGATCTCGCCGCCCACGTACTGAAGCTCCTGCCCCGGATGCAAGGCGTTGGCACGCATGGCCTCGGCCGTCGGCGAACTGTAGGGCACCACCCATTCGCCGAGCACGAGCACCAGCAGGCCGGCGGCGGCGGCCATGCCCCACAGCGGCCGCGCCAGCCGGGGCAGGCTCCAGCCGGCCATGCGCAGGGCCACCAGTTCCGAATGGCTGGCCAAAGTGCTCAGAAAAGCCATCGCCCCCAGCAGCACGGCCAGGGGAATCAGCTCATAGGCCATCTTGGGCATGCTCAGCAGCACGTACTTGGCCAGGGTGCCCAGGCCATAGTTGCCCTGCCCGAGATCCTGGAGCTGATCCACCACCTGCGCCAGCACGAAGAGCCCCAGAAGCCCCACCAGCATGCCCAGCGAATAGCGTGCCCCGCCCAGCGCCAGATAAATGTCGGCGCGGGTGATCAGCCGACCCGAACGGAACTCGCCCGGCCGCCGCACCTGGAACGAAGCAGCATTCATAACCACCTCCGCATGAAGCGCAACGGCCACCACTCCAGGCCCCGGCTCCGGCGATAGAAGGTATAGCCGGCCAGGGCGAGGAGCATCAGGTGCACCCACCAGATGCCGGGGAAGACGGGCATCTGGCCGCGCACCACCCAGCTCTTGGCCAGCAGCAGCAGATTATTGAAGATCAGCAGCAACAGGACACCGATCAGAATGCCCCCCGCCCGCCCGCCGCGCGGCGGCGCGTAGGCCAGCGGGATGGCCAGCAGGGTCAGGAGCGGCAGGAGCGCGGGCCAGCCGAGGCGCCACTGCAGCTCCGCCCAGGCGGCGCGCGCCTGCGGACCCTGCAGCATGGCCAGCAGATCCGCGTTGGTCTTGGCGGACATGCGCCCCGAGCCGCTGTCCTGACCGCTCAGCTTGGGCGGGGGCAGATGCACGCGATAACGGGCAAAGGCCAGGATCTTGAAGCCCTGCACGCCGGGCGTGCCCATGTAGCGGCGGCCGTCCAGCAGGATGAGATCGAGGCTGCCCTCATCGTTGGCGCTTACCTGTCCCCAGGCGGCGGTGGTGATGGCCCGGTCCCGTCCGCCGTCCCCGCCGTTCTCATAGATGAACACCCCCTGGTAGCGGTCCGGCTGGGACGGCAAGGGCGCCCCCAGATACAGGATGCGGCCGCCCGGCAGGCGGTTGAAGGAACCCGGCTGCATCATGGCCAGGCCCGCCAGTCGGGCGTAATGATTTGCCTGCTGGATGATGGCCCGCTCCGCCTGTGGCGCCCAGTAAAAGGAGGTGAAGATCTGCACGCCGAAGAGCAACAGCATGGCGCCCATGGCCGGACGCAGCAACTGGGATGGCCCCACGCCCGCGGCGGCCAGGGCGGTCATCTCGTTGTAGCGGTACATGCGATTGAAGGTGAGATAGACGCCGAAGAAGATGGCGATGGGCAGGACCGTGGACACCAGGGCCGGCAGGCCCAGGCCGATGAGCGAGAGCACGGCGCTGAAGGGCAGCTCCCCGTAGGCCACCCGCTTCAGGTATTGGCTGACCTTGGCGACGGCCAGGAGGGCCAGCACGATGAAGGCCATCATGGCGGCATAGCCGAGCACGTCCCGCACGATCTGGCGGCTAACTCTGCCCATGGGCGGCACTCCTCCTGCGCTCTAACCTGGCTGCTGTCAGGCATCTATCCATGCATTCACCCGCAGCGGCCCTCCCGGCCGGATGCGCCTTGCAAAAATTCCGGGCATGCCCATAAAATAGGCAAAACCATTCCAAACGCGAACAATTGCAGTTTTGCCACAACGATCAAACGTCCAGGAGCTTTTCGTGGAATTTAATATAAAAAGCGGCAGTCCGGAGAAGCAGCGCACCGCCTGTCTGGTTATCGGGGTCTTCGAACCCCGCCGGCTGTCCCAGCCCGGCCTGGAAATCGACCGCTACGCGGACCACTACCTGTCCAGCATCCTGCGCCGCGGCGACATCGAAGGCCATCTGGGCCAGACCCTGCTGCTGCACAACGTGCCGAACATCCTCGCCGACCGCGTGCTGCTGATCGGCTGCGGCAAGGAACGCGACTTCCGCGACAAAAGCTACCGCAAAGTGATCGGCACCGCCATCAAAACTTTGAACGAGACCGGCTCCATGGAGGCGGTCCTCTACCTGCCGGAGCTGAACGTGCGCGGCCGCGAGCTGGAATGGAAGGTCCAGCACGCCGTGGAGGCCGCCATCGAAAGCCTGTACCGCTTCGACAAGTACAAGAGCGACCGCGAGGAGGACCGCCGCCCGTTGCGCAAGATCACCCTGGCCGTGCCGCGGCGCTCGGACCTGCGCAACAGCGAACTGGCCGTGGCCCGCGCCACGGCCATCGCCGAGGGCGTCCGCCTGGCCAAGGACCTGGCCAACGAGCCCGGCAATGTCTGCACCCCCAGCTATCTGGCCGAGCAGGCCCGGGCCCTGGCCGAAAAATATCAGCTCAAGGCCACGGTGCTGGAGCGGGAGGACATGGAGCAGTTGGGCATGCGCCTGCTGCTCGGCGTGGCCGCCGGCTCCACCCAGCCGCCCAAGCTCATCGTGCTAGAGTACCAGGGGGCCGGTGCCGATGAGAAGCCCGTGGTGCTGGTGGGCAAGGGGCTCACCTTCGATGCCGGCGGCATCTCCCTCAAGCCCGCGGCGCACATGGACGAGATGAAATACGACATGTGCGGCGCGGCGAGCGTGCTGGGCACCATTCAGGTGGCCGCCGAGCTGAAGCTGCCCCTGAACGTGGTGGCGGTGGTGCCGAGCACGGAGAACCTGCCGGACGGCAAGGCCAACAAACCCGGCGACATCCAGCAGAGCATGGCCGGCAAGACCGTCGAGATCCTCAACACCGACGCCGAGGGCCGCCTGATCCTGGCGGACGCCCTCACCTACGCCGAGCGCTTCAACCCGGACGTCGTGATCGACGTGGCCACCCTGACCGGCGCCTGCGTGGTCGCCCTGGGCCATCATGCCGCCGGGCTGATGGGCAACAACGATCGCTTGATCAAGGACCTGCTGGAGGCCGGCCAGGAGTCCGGCGACCGCGCCTGGCAGCTGCCACTGTGGGATGACTACCAGGAACAGATCAAGAGCCCCTTCGCCGACGTGGCCAACGTCGGCGGGCGCGAGGGCGGGGCCATCACCGGCGCCTGTTTCCTGTCCCGCTTTGCCGACGACTACAAGTGGGCCCATCTGGACATTGCCGGCGTGGCCTGGAAAGGCGGCGAGAAGAAGGGCGCCACCGGCCGTCCCGTGCCTCTCCTGGCGACCTACCTCATCCAGCGTGCCAACGAAGCCAAGGACAAGGAATAGCCCGCATGGCGGAGGCCACCTTCTACCAGCTGGCGGAAACACTCAGCGAGGAGGGCCGGCAGCTGCAGGCGATCTGCCGCGTGATCCAGAAAGTGTATCAGGTCACCGGCGGCGCCGGCGTGCTCTGCGCCTCCGCCGAGGCCGCCCGGACCCTGGATGACCTGCTCTGGACCTTCAACCAGGGCAGCTTCGTTCCCCACGGCCTCGCCCCGAGCGACGAACCCGTGTGCCTGGCGACCGAAGTCCAGGCGCTGCCGCCGCGGCGCGTGCTGGTGCTGACCGTGCCGACCCTCCCCGACGATCTCGCCGGCTTCGAGCGCGTGGTTGACTTTATCCTGCCGGACCCGGAAGCTGTAAAAGCGGCCCGGCGGCGTTATCGGGCGCTCGCCAGCCGTGGTTACAGCCTGACCCTTCACCCCTTGCCCGCTTGAGGAATACGCCCATGGACTGGTTCCGCCGCAAGTCGGAGACGGATACTCCTGCCTCAACTGCCGCTTCACCCGCCCCCGAGGCCCCGTCGGCGGGGCTGGACAGCGGCTTGCCGCCGCCCCTGCGCCTGACCGACGTGGTACGCGAGAACCCGCCCGAAGCCGCCGCGAATCCGTTGCCGGAAACCGGCAGCGGGCAGCCCCGCGACCCGGCCGCGCCCCCTCCCCCGGCGGTGGGTGCTGGTGCCGGCAGCGCGCCGGAGGCCGCCATGCCGCCGGCCGCGCCGCGGGGAACGCCGGGCGGCGCCGGCCTGGGCCTGCAGGCGGACGAGGCCCTGCGCTCGCTGCTGATCCAATCCCTGATCGAGGCCCTGTTGCCGCGCGTGAGCGAGCGCATCCTGGCGAGCATGGAGGCGCATTTCGCCACCTACCTGCGCAGCGCCCACGACGAGCTGATCCAGGCGGTGCAGCAGGCCCTGCAGACGAGCGAGGAGCAGATGCGCGGCCAGGTGCTGGAACAGATGCGCGCCGAGCTGCCGCAGGAGCTGCACCAATGCCTGGTGGAGGAATTCGCCGCCATGCTGCGCCCGAAATCCGCGCCGGCGGGCGGCAGCGCCCAGCAGCACGCCAGCGACGCCTCTTTCTAACCCGGCCCCCGGGCCGCCTCAGCAACAAGATCAAGATTACGCATGCACGAAACAGGCGCTGAACTCGACAAACAGTTCGATCCCCAGGCTTGCGAGAGCCGCTGGTACCGTCAATGGGAAGCACGAGGCTATTTCGCTCCCCAGGGCGCCGGCGCGCCCTACTGCATCATGCTGCCGCCGCCCAACGTCACGGGCACGCTGCACATGGGCCATGCCTTCCAGGACACCCTGATGGATACGCTCACCCGCTATCACCGCATGGCGGGCGACCGCACCCTGTGGCAGCCGGGCACCGATCACGCCGGCATCGCCACCCAGATGGTGGTGGAGCGGCAATTGGAGGCCGGCGGCCAGAGCCGCCACGATCTGGGCCGCGCCAATTTCGTGCAGCGCGTCTGGCAGTGGCGCGCCGAATCCGGCGGCACCATCGTCCGCCAGATGCGCCGCCTGGGCGCCTCCTGCGACTGGTCGCGCGAGCGCTTCACCCTGGACGAGCCTCTGTCGCGCGCCGTCACCGAGGTCTTCGTGCGCCTCTACGAGGAGGGCCTCATCTACCGCGGCAAGCGCCTGGTCAACTGGGATCCGGTGCTGCGCACGGCGGTGAGCGACCTGGAGGTGTTGAGCGAGGAGGAGGATGGCTTTCTCTGGCATCTGCGCTACCCGCTGGCCGACGGCAGCGGACATCTGGTGGTCGCCACCACCCGCCCGGAGACCCTGCTGGGCGACGCCGCCGTGGCCGTGCACCCGGAGGACGAGCGCTACTGCCATCTGATCGGCCGGCAGGTCAAGCTGCCGCTCACCGGCCGGGAAATCCCCATCATCGCCGACGACTACGTGGACCCGGCGTTCGGCACCGGCTGCGTGAAGATCACCCCGGCCCACGACTTCAACGATTACGCCGTGGGTCAGCGCCATCACCTGCCGCTGATCAACGTCTTCACCGAGGATGCTCATTTAAACGACAACGCGCCGGCCGACTACCGCGGCCTGGACCGCTTCGAGGTCCGCCAGCGCATCGTCGCCGACCTGGAGGCCCAGGGCCTGCTGGAAAAGATCGCGCCGCACAAGCTCATGGTGCCGCGCGGCGACCGCAGCAAGGCGGTGATCGAGCCCTATCTCACCGACCAGTGGTACGTGAAGATCCAGCCGCTGGCCGAGCCGGCCATCCGGGCGGTGGAGGACGGCCGCATCCGCTTCGTGCCGGAGAACTGGTCCAAGACCTACTTCGACTGGATGCATCGCATCGAGGACTGGTGCATCTCCCGCCAGCTCTGGTGGGGCCACCAGATCCCCGCCTGGTACGGACCGGACGGCCAGGTCTTCGTCGCCCGCCACGAGGACGAGGCCCAGGCGCGGGCGGCGGCCCACTATGGCACGCCCGTGCCCCTGGAGCGCGACCACGACGTGCTGGACACCTGGTTCAGCTCGGCCCTGTGGCCCTTCACGACCCTTGGCTGGCCGGAGGACACGCCGGAACTGCGCACCTTCTATCCCACCAGCGTGCTGGTCACCGGCTTCGACATCATCTTCTTCTGGGTGGCCCGGATGATCATGATGGGGCTGAAGTTCACCGGCGAAGTGCCCTTCCGCGAGGTCTACATCCACGGCCTGGTGCGTGACGCCGAGGGCCAGAAGATGTCCAAGTCCAAGGGCAACGTGCTCGATCCCATCGACCTGATCGACGGCATCGAACTGGAGAGCCTGGTGCAAAAGCGCACCAGCAACATGATGAACCCGCAGGCCGCCGGCAAGATCGAGAAGGCCACCCGCAAGGAGTTCCCGGACGGCATCCCCGCCTTCGGCGCCGATGCCCTGCGCTTCACCTTCGCCAGCCTCGCCACCCAGGGCCGCGACATCAAGTTCGACCTCAACCGCATCGAGGGCTACCGCAATTTCTGCAACAAGCTGTGGAACGCCAGCCGCTACGTGCTCATGCAACTGCCGGCCGGCGAGGACGTCAACGCCGGCGCGGCGGAGCTTTCCCTGGTGGACCGTTGGATCATCTCGCGCCTGCAGGAAACCGAGGCTACCGTGCGCGAGGCCTTCGACGGCTACCGTTTCTCGGACGCCGCCAACGCCCTCTACCAGTTCATCTGGGGCGACTACTGCGATTGGTACATCGAGCTGACCAAGCCGGTGCTGACCGGCGACTTCAGCCCCGAACTGCAGCGCGGCGCGCGGCGTACCCTGGTACGGGTGCTGGAGGCATCGCTGCGGCTGCTGCACCCCATCATGCCGTTCATCACCGAAGAGATCTGGCAGAAAGTCGCCGGGCCCGCCGGCAAGCAGGGCGACACCATCATGCTGGCGCCCTACCCGATGCCTGACGCAACCCGCATCGACCGGGATGCGGCGGCGGAAACGGAGTGGCTCATGGCCTGCGTGCGCGCGGTGCGCACCATCCGCGGCGAAATGGACATCGCGCCGGGCCGCCCGCTCGATCTGCTGCTGCAGGGCGGCGGCGAGCTGGACCGTGCCCGGGTGGAACGGCATCGACCGTGGCTGGAGCGCTTGGCGCGCCTACAGTCGATCACCTGGCTGGCGCCGGATGCCGCGCCGCCGCCCGCCGCCCTGGAGCTGGTGGGCGAGCTCAAGCTCATGGTGCCGCTGGCCGGCCTCATCGACGTCGGCGCCGAGCAGGCGCGCATCGACAAGGAAGTCAACCGCGTCCAGGCGGACCTCGCCCGCGTGGAAGGCAAGCTCGCGAACCCGAGCTTCGTGGACCGGGCGCCGGCGGAGATCGTCGCCAAAGAACGCGCCAAGGCCGAGGAGCTGCGCCAGGCCCTGGAAGAACTGACGGCCCAGCGCCAGCGCCTGCAGGCACTGGCTTGATGGACAAAGGAACCCCGATGGAGCTGAAGCCTTACCCGCTGGAGCCCTTGTTTGGCCGCATCCTGACGCCTTTCGAGCAGTTCCTGCGCCGCACCACGGCAGGCGGCATCATCCTCATGGGCACCACGGTGCTGACCCTGCTCATCGCCAACTCGCCCTGGGGCTCCGCTTTTCACCACCTTTGGGAGCAGCAGGCGAACATCGCCTTCGGCCCCTGGCAACTGCAGCAAAGCCTGCATCACTGGATCAACGATGGCTTGATGGCCCTCTTCTTCCTGCTGGTGGGCCTGGAACTCAAGCGCGAGATTCTGGTCGGCGAGCTGTCCTCCCTGCGCGACGCCGCCCTGCCGGTAGTCGCCGCGCTCGGCGGCATGATCGTGCCCGCCCTCATCTACTATGGCTTCAACCCGAGCGGTCCGACCATGGCGGGCTGGGGCATCCCCATGGCCACGGACATCGCCTTCGCCGTCGGCATCCTGGTGCTGCTGGCCTGGCGCATCCCGCGCAATCTCATCATTTTCCTGACCGCGCTGGCCATCGCCGACGACCTCGGTGCGGTGCTGGTAATCGCCGTTTTTTACACCAGCGACCTGAACCTGCAGGCCCTGTCCTGGGCCGGGGCCATCCTGCTCGCGCTGGTGCTGCTCAACCGGGGCGGCATCCGCCACCCGCTGCCTTATGCCATCTTCGGCGCCCTGCTGTGGTTTTCCACCCTGCAGTCCGGCGTGCACGCCACCATCGCCGGCGTGCTGCTGGCCTTCACCATTCCGGCCCGCCCCGCTTTCCATCCGCGGCTTTTCGACCAGCGCCTCGACGAACTCAAGGATGCCTTCCACTCGGAAACCATCAATCCGGACACGCCCGACGATCCCCTGAGCAACCACCGCATGGCCACCATCGCCGAAAGCGTGGAGCAGGCCGCCAATGCGGTGCAGGCGCCCCTGCAGCGCATGGAGCACAGCCTGAGCCCCTGGGTGACCTTCGTCATCATTCCGCTCTTCGCCCTGGCCAACGCCGGCATCAATTTCGCCGAGATCCGGCTGGGCGAGAGCCTGACCCAGCCGGTGACCCTGGGCGTGATTTTCGGACTCGTGCTGGGCAAGTTCCTGGGCATCAGCGGCGCCAGCTGGCTGGCAGTCAAGGCGGGCATCGGCAAGCTGCCCGGCGGCGTGGAATGGCGGCACATCCTGGGAGCGGCCTGGCTGGGCGGCATCGGCTTCACCATGTCGCTCTTCATCAGCCAGCTCGCCTTCGCCGACCCGCTCCTGGCCGAGGAGGCCAAGCTGGGCATTCTCCTGGCCTCGGCCATTGCCGCCGTCATCGGCCTGACCTGGCTGTACCTGAGCGCTCCCAAGCGCAAGCCGGAGGTTGCATGATTCCAGCGGATCTTCCGCACAGCGTTGCCCACGCCCTGGCCGAAGACATCGGCGCCGGTGATCTCTCCGCCGCGCTGATCGATCCCGGCCAGCTCGGCCACGCCCGCATCGTGACCAAGGAGCCGGGAGTCATTTGCGGACGTCCCTACGTGCAGGCGGTCTTCGAGCAGTTGCCGGGCTGGGTGGAAATCACCTGGCATGTGGAGGAAGGCGAGATGGTGGACGCTGGACGGGTCTTGTGCGAGCTGAACGGCTACAGCAACACCCTGCTGAGCGGCGAGCGCACTGCCCTCAATTTCCTGCAGACCCTGTCCGGGGTGGCTACCGTCACCCGGCAGTACGTCAACGCGGTGGCCGGCACCCGCGCGCGCATTCTCGACACCCGCAAGACGCTGCCCGGCCTGCGCCTGGCGCAGAAATACGCGGTGCGGGTCGGCGGCGGCCACAACCACCGCCTGGGGCTCTACGACGGCGTGCTGATCAAGGAAAACCACATCAGCGCCGCCGGCGGCATCCCGCCTGCCGTGGAACGCGCCCGCAGCCTCGCTCCGCTGCTCACCCGCATCGAAGTCGAGGTGGAAAACCTCGACGAGCTGGCGCAAGCGCTGGAAGCGGGTGCGGATCTCATTCTCCTGGACAACTTCTCTCTCGGCGAGCTGCGCCGGGCGGTGGCGCTGGTAGCCGGGCGCGTGCCCCTGGAAGCCTCGGGCAACGTGACCCTGGAAACGGTGCGCGCAGTGGCGGATACCGGCGTGGACTACATCTCGGTGGGCAGCCTGACCCGCAACGTGCGCAGCCTGGACCTCTCCATGCGCTTCACGGGCAAGCTCTAGCAGCGCCGCCACTCCGCCCTCCGTTCGACTCCCCTAGACGGAAGGCTTTGCTATTTTAAAAGTCCAAAGGCCATTGGGCCGCATAAAACAACAACCGGGTGGGGTGCAGGGCGGCCAGGGAGGAGCGTCATGCTGGTGGACGCGCGTACGGTAGCGCAGGACGGAAGCATCGAAGCGGATGTCTGCATCATCGGCGCCGGCGCCGCCGGCATCACCCTGGCGCGCGAGTTCATCGGCCAGCCCTTCAGCGTCTGCCTGCTGGAAAGCGGCGGACTGAACTACGAGGCCCAGACCCAGGCGCTCTATCAGGGCAAAACCTCGGGTCTGCCCTACACGCCCCTGGATGCCTGCCGGTTGCGCTACTTCGGCGGCAGCACCAACCACTGGGGCGGCCTGTGCCGACCGCTGGACGAGCTGGATTTCGAAGCCCGGCCCTGGATTCCGCACAGCGGCTGGCCTTTCGGCAAGGCGGAGCTCGACCCATTCTACCGCCGGGCCCAATCCATCTGCCAGCTCGGCCCCTACGCCTACGAGGCCGAAGCCTGGCAGTCCAAAGAGCGGCCGCCGCTCCCGCTCGTCGGCGACCGCATGGTGAGCCGCGTCTTCCAGAACAGCCCGCCGACCCGCTTCGGCCAGGCCTACCGCGAGGAGATCCGCCGGGCCCTCAACATCCGCACCCTGCTGCACGCCAACGTGGTGAACATCGAGACCAACGCCACGGCGAGCGCCGTCACCCGCCTGCGGGTGGCCAGCCTCGACGGCAAGCGTTTCTGGGTCCGTGCCAGGCAGTTCATCCTGGCCACCGGCGGCATCGAGAATGCGCGCCTGCTGCTCCTGTCGAACCAGGTGCAGCGCACCGGGCTGGGCAACCAGCACGACCTGGTGGGACGCTACTTCGCGGATCACGTGTATCTCTTCTCCAGAAACGTGGTCGCGCTGTCCAACCCGCGCCTGACGACCGGCCTGTACGAAACGCACACGGTGCGCAAGACGCCGGTGGTCGCCTATCTGACGCCCACCCCGTCGGCGCTGCGGCGCGAGCGGCTGGCCAACTACAGCCTGTGGCTCTATCCCCAGTTCTGGTCCAAGTACTCGGAGGGCATCGGCTCGTTCCGGGCGATCCTGAAGGATCTGCGCCACGGCCGCCTGACCGAGGATTTCGGGCAGCATGTCGCCAATGTCATGACCGATCTCGATGGCGTGGCCGGCGCCATCTACCGCCGGCTCTTCGGTCCCCTGCAGCTCAAGCTGGAGTACTGCGCCGAACTGGAACCCAATCCGGACAACCGCGTTTCCCTCAGCCACGAACGCGACAACCTCGGCCAACAGCGCGTCCAGCTCCATTTCCGGATGAGCGAGCGCGACCGGCTCAACATGCAGCGGGGAGTGCGCCTGCTTGGCCTGGAAGTCGGACGTGCCGGCCTGGGCCGGATGAAGCTCGACGAGGACGCGGACAACCCCCTGTGGCTGCAGGCCATGCGCTTCGGCGACCACAACATGGGCACCACCCGCATGCACCAGGATCCGAGGCGGGGCGTCGTGGATGCCGACTGCCGGGTGCACGGGATTTCCAACCTCTACATAGCGGGCAGCTCGGTGTTTCCCACCTACGGCTACGCCAACCCCACCTTCACCATCGTGGCCCTGGCCGTGCGCCTGGCGGACCACGTGAAGCGCGTCATGGCCTGAGGCGCCAGCGCTTCCGCAAGCCAAACGCCATCCCGGAGCGAGGCCGGCCTGCCCCACCGCCAGGAGCAAGTCAGCCTTTGGTCGGGACAAGACAACCGAACTTCAGCCGCGGAGCAATCTCCAAGCGAGCAGAGAAGCCGCACCTCGGCGCAGCGCTCGTGCGCCGATCCTCCATCAACCTTGCGGGTCCGCGCTCCGCGAAGGAAATGCCATGCCAGATCCGAGGCCACCCACCCAGCCGGATCGCCTGCCGCCGCTCTCTTTGCGGCAGGAGCAACAGCGCAAGGAGGAAGTCCTCACCCACGGCACCCCCTCGCATGTGCCCAGCATTGCCGATGCCATCGTCATCAAGGATCAGGAGATTTTTTTCCTCAGCGAACGCGACGGCCAGGTGCCGCTCGGCGGTGAACACGGCTTCGGGCTGTACTATCACGATTGCCGCTATCTGAACGGCTATGAATGGGTGATGGAAGGCGCCAAGGCGGACGTTCTGGTGGCCAGCGCCGCGGCCGGCTTCATGGCGGTGCTGGAGTACGCCAATCCGAATCTGCGCATGCAAAGCGGCGAGATGCTGCAGAAGCGGACGCTCGGCATCAAGTGGGAGCGGATCCTCGATGGCCAGACGCTGAGTCTCTACGATCTGATCACCTTCCGGAACTATCAGTTGCAGCCGGTGGATTTTCAGCTTGCCTTCACTTTCCACGCCGGCTTCGAAGACGTCTTCGCGGTGCGCGGCATGCTGCCGGAGAAATACGGCATCCGACAGCCGCCCGCATGGCAGAACGACGTCCTGCGCTTCCTTTACGAAGGCGCCGATGGTCTGTGCCGGGCCCTGTTCGTGCGATTTTCCGAGGCGCTGCTCAGCCGCGAGACGCAGACCGCCCGCCTGCACCTCAGCCTGCCGCCGCAGCAGGACAACACCCTGATGGTTTCCCTGACGGTGGCCGAAGCGCCCAGCGTGCGGGAGCTGCAGGATCGCGTCCACTCCCGGCACAGCATCCGCCAGGTGCAGGATTACCAGCGCGCGACGGCCAGACAGTGGCTCAGGCAGTACACGCAGGTCCGCTGCCCGTCCCCGCTGGTCGAGCGCATCGTCGAGCGCGCCCTGGGCGACCTGCAGGTGCTGCAGAGCACGCTGGACGGCGATACCTACTTCGCCGCAGGCGTGCCCTGGTTCGTCACCCTGTTCGGGCGCGACAGCGCGCTCACCGCCCTGCAAACCCTGGCCTTCCAGCCGGACATCGCGGCGCAGACCCTGCGCCTGCTGGCCAAGTACCAGGGCCGTGAGGTAAGCGCCTGGCGCGACGAGCAGCCGGGCAAGATCCTGCACGAGCTGCGGGTCGGCGAAATGGCCCGGCTGAACGAGATCCCTTACACGCCCTACTACGGCAGCATCGACGCCACCCTGCTCTTTCTCATCCTCCTGGGCGAGCACGCCGCCTGGACGGGCAGCCTCGACCTCTTCGGGGAGCTGCAGCCCCAGGTCGAGCTGGCGCTGGCCTGGATCGGACGCTACGGCGACCTGGACGGCGACGGCTACGTGGAATACCAGAGCAGCACCGGCAAGGGTCTGATCAACCAGGGCTGGAAGGATTCGGGCGACGCCATCGTCAACCGCGACGGCAGCCTGGCCCGCCCGCCCATCGCCCTGGTGGAGGTGCAGGCCTACGTCTTCATGGCCAAGCGGCACCTGGCAGAGCTCTACCGGCGCAGCGGCGACGCGGGGCGGGCGCAGCGACTGGAGCAGGAGGCGGAAGCACTGCGCGTCCGCTTCAACAAGGACTTCTGGCTGGCGGACAAGCAGTTCTACGCCCTGGCCCTGCAGGCGGGGAAGCAACCCGCGACGGTGATCACCTCGAACCCCGGGCACGCGCTGTGGGCCGGGATCGCGGACGCGGACAAGGCGCGCCTCGTCAAGGACCGGCTGCTGGCCGCGGACATGTTCAGCGGCTGGGGCATCCGCACCCTGGCGACCACGGAGCTGCGCTACAACCCCATCGCCTACCATCTGGGCACCGTCTGGCCCCACGACAACGCTCTGATCCTGGCCGGCCTGCGACGCTACGGCTTCGACCAGGAGGCGCTGCGCATCTTCGACGGCATCTTCAGCGCGGCCACCCATTTCCACGCCTACCGCCTGCCCGAGCTCTTCGCCGGCTTCCGCCGCGACGACTACCAGGTGCCGGTGCGCTATCCGGTGGCCGACCACCCCCAGGCCTGGGCGGCAGCATCCGTGCTCCACATGCTGCAGCACATGCTCGGCCTGCAGGCCGACGGCTTCGCCCGGCAGTTGCGCATCGTGCGGCCGCTGCTGCCGGATTTCATTCACCGCCTGGAGCTGCACGGGCTGCGGGTCGGCGCGGCGACGGTGGACCTGCGCTTCGAGCGCGCGGCCGACGGCACCCTGCAGGCGCGGGCGCTGCACGTGGACGGCGAGCTGCAAGTCGTGACGGTGCCGAGCTGAGCCCGTCCGGCCGCATCCGCCCTTCCGCCGTTTCCACCGGCTGCGCCAGCGGCCACAATGCCCTCTGTTTTGCGGCGATCATCGCCATCGGGAGGAGCCCTAGCCCATGAAGCCATCGACAGCACCCGAAGTGGTCGTCATCACCGGCGCCTCGGCCGGCGTCGGTCGCGCCACCGCGCGCGAATTCGCCAGGCGCGACGCCCGCATCGGCCTGCTCGCCCGCGACCGCGAGCGGCTGGAAGCCACGCGGCGGGAGGTGGAGGAATTGGGCGGCCGGGCGCTGGTGCTGCCTGCCGACGTGTCCGATTACGAGCAGGTGGAGGCGGCCGCGGCGGCGGTCGAACGCGAACTGGGGCCGATCGACGTCTGGGTGAACAACGCCATGGTCACCGTCTACGCGCCCTTCATGGAGGTGACGCCCGCGGAGTTCCGGCGCGTCACCGAGGTCACCTATCTCGGCTACGTGCACGGCACGCTGGCCGCCCTGCGGCGCATGCGGCCGCGCAACCGCGGCAGCATCGTCCAGGTCGGCTCGGCGCTGGCCTATCGCAGCATCCCGCTGCAGTCGGCCTACTGCGGGGCCAAGCACGCCATCCTCGGCTTCACCGAATCGGTGCGCACCGAGCTTCTGCACGACCGCAGCCGGGTGCACGTCACTCTGGTGCACCTGCCGGCGGTCAACACGCCCCAGTTCGACTGGGCGCGCAGCCGCTTGCCCAGCAAGCTGCAGCCGGTGCCGCCCATCTACCAGCCGGAGGTGCCGGCCGAGGCCATCTACTGGGCCGCGCACCACCGCCGGCGGGAGATCTTCGTCGGTGCCTCCACCACCCTGGCCATCGAAGGCAACAAGCTGGCGCCGGGCCTAGCCGATCGTTACCTGGGGCGCACCGGCTACCGCAGCCAGCAGACCGGCGAGCCGGCCGATCCGGAGCGTCCCGACAACCTCTGGGAGCCGGTGCCCGGCGACTATGCGGCCCACGGCCGCTTCGACCGGCGCGCCCGCCCCAGCAGCCCGCAGCTCTGGTTGACCAAGCACCGCCGCAAGCTCGGCCTGGCCGCGCTCGGCGCCGCCATCGGCGCGGGTTCGGCCCTGCTCGGCAGAAAACCGGCATCGCGCAACCGCCGGGATTGAGCCGCGGCGCCGGCATGATCGTCATCGGACACGGACGCGCGGCAGGGAGGCCCTGACATGGAAGACTGGCTCAGCGTATACATGCTCTCCCGCATCCAGTTCGGGGTCATCGCCGCCTTCCATATCCTCTTTCCGCCGCTGACCATGGGCCTGTCCCTGATCCTGCTGACCTTCGAGGTCCTGTGGCTGCGTACCCGGGACGCCTTCTACTACCGCCAGCTGCGTTTCTGGACCAAGCTCTTCCTGCTCAACTTCGGCGTCGGCGTGGTCAGCGGCATTCCGCTGGAATTTTCCTTCGGCACCAATTGGGCGCCCTTCGCCCGCGACACGGGCAGCTTCGTCGGCCATCTGCTGGGCTACGAGGCGGTGCTGGCCTTCATGCTGGAGTCCGCCTTCCTGAGCATCATGGTCTTCGGCTGGCGCCGGGTGTCGGCCGGGGTTCATCTCTTCGCCACCGCCATGGTGGCCCTCGGCGCCAACCTGTCGGCCTTCTGGATCATGTCGGCCAACTCCTGGATGCAGACACCCTCGGGCGCGGTCTTCCAGGACGGCAAGGCCATCATCACCGATTACTTCGCGGCCATCTTCAACGAGGACCTGCCGGCGGCCTACTGGCACATGACCGCCGCCGCCCTCGAACTGTCGCTCTTCGTGCTCGGCGGCGTGAGCGCCTGGTACCTGCTCAGGGGCCGGCATGCGGACTTCTTCCTGCGCCTTTTCAAGGGCGCGGCCCTGGCCCTGCTGCTGGTCGCCCCCCTGCAGATCTGGCTCGGGGACCTGCAGGGCCAGAGCGTCGCCCGCTCGCAGCCCGCCAAGCTGGCCGCCATGGAGGCCCACTGGCAAACCAACCCGCCCGGCACGGGCGCGGCCTGGGCGCTGCTGGCCTGGCCGGACGAGGCCGGGCAGCGCAATCTTTGGTCCCTGGACATTCCCTACGGCCTCAGCCTGCTGGTCACCCATTCCCCGCACGGCCAGGTGCGCGGCCTGCGCGAATTTCCGCCGGCCGACCAGCCGCCCGTGTGGATTCCCTTCTACAGCTTCCGCATCATGGTGGCGGCGGGCTTTTTCATGGCCGCCGTGGCCCTCTGGACCCTGTGGGCCTGGCGCCGGGGCGATCTCACCCCGGCGCGCATCGGCACGCGGCGCTGGCTCTTGCGCGCTTGGATGGCTTGCATCCCCATCGCCTATCTGGCCATCGAAACCGGCTGGTTCACTCGCGAGGTGGGACGCCAACCCTGGATCGTGTACGGGATCATGCGCACCGAACATGCCTACAGCGCCCTGCCGCTCGGCACCCTGCTCTGGTCCCTGGTGACCTACATCGTGGTGTACGGCGTCATCATCACCATGGGCTTTATCCTGGCGCGGCGCATCCTGCGGGCCGGGCCCGACCTGTCGAGCCCGCCGCCGGCGCCGACCGGCACGGCGCCCGATCAGCGCCCCCTGCCGCAGGGCGAGGCCGGCTGATGGACGCGCTCAGCGCGGCGCTCGCGCCCAGCCCGACCCTGGCGGTGCTCTGGTTCCTGCTCGCCGGCTTCTTTTTGATCATCTACGTGGTGCTGGACGGTTTCGATCTTGGCATCGGCATCCTGTCCCTCTTCACCGGCAGCGAGCGCCGGCAGACGCTGCTCATGGCCAGCCTGGGCACGGTGTGGGACGCCAACGAAAGCTGGCTCGTGGTAGTGGGCGGGATTCTCTTCGGCGCCTTCCCGCTCGCCTACGGCCTCATTCTGCACGCGCTCTACATCCCCATCTTCCTGCTGCTCTTCGGCCTGGCCCTGCGGGGCGTCGCCCTGGTCTTCCATGAGCACAGCGATCGCCATCGGCTGTGGGCGCTGCTCTTCGGCATCGGCAGCGTCCTGGCGGCGGCCGCCCAGGGCTTCGTGCTCGGCGGCCTGCTGGAGGCGCCGTCCATCCGGCAGGGCGATTACGTCGGCGGGGCCTTCGATTGGCTGACGCCCTTTAGCCTGGTGGTGGCCGTGGGGGTGACCGGCGGCTTCGCCCTCCTGGGCGCCACCTACCTCATCCTGAAGACCGAGGGCGGCATGCAGGCGCCCTACTTCCGCTTGGCCCGGCGCCTGGCTTGGGTGCCCTTCGCGGCCGCCGCCGTGGTCACGGTCTACTCCCCGTTGCGGCACCGCTGGATTTTCGAGGAATGGTTCAACCTGCCCAATTTTTATTTCTACGCCATCCTTCCCCTGCTCGCCCTCTTCGCCTTCTACCGACTGTTCCGCAGCCTGCGGCGCGGACATGAGCGCGCGCCCTTCCTGTGGACCGTGCTCATCTTCCTGAGCTCCTTTCTCGGCTTGGCGGCGACGCTCTATCCCTATCTCATTCCCGGGCGGGTGACCATCTTCGAGGCGGCGGCGCCCGCCAATACTCTGTGGTTCATGACGGCGGTGGTGGGCTTCTTCATCCCGATCCTGATCGCCTACAACGCCTACCTGTACCGCACTTTCCGCGGCAAGATCCGGCCGGAAAGCGGCTACGGCGCGGAACGGGATTGAAGCTGCCCGGACGGGCGGGGGTGATGCGGCTTACTTGTAGCGCTTGCGGCGGAAGAGATCGGTCTTGCGGCTGACCAGCCGGTCCAGGAAGAGCAGGCCATCGAGGTGATCCATCTCGTGCTGCACGGCGCGCGCCTCGAAGCCTTCGAATTCGAAGGCGTGCTCCGCGCCCTGCAGGTCCTGGGCCTGCACCACGATCCTTTCGGCGCGGATGACGTTGCCGGTGAAGTCGGGCACGGACATGCAGCCCTCGCGGCCCACGGCCATGCCCTCCCACTCGGCCAGCTCGGGATTGATCAGGGTCAGGAAGCCGTGGCACCGCTCGCCGAGCTTGGGCCGCACGTCCACCAGCACGATGCGCTCGAAGCGCCCCACCTGGGGCGCGGCGATGCCCACGCCGCCGGGGCCGGCGTACATGGTCTCGGTGAGATCGGCGACGAAGGCGGCCAGCGCGTCGTCGAAGCGCGCCACGGGCGCGCTGACCTGCTTCAGCCGCTCGTCGGGATAGGTCAGGATGGGCAGGACGGCCATGTCAGAGCATCAGGGTATCCACGGGACTGACGCGGATCTCCACCTGCTCCTGCTCGCGCACGGCCGCCAGGGCCGCCTCCGCCGCCGCCACGCCGCCCGGCGAGCTGCCTTGGATGACCATGATGTAAACCGGCCGCTCGCTGCTGCCGGACAGATGGCTTTCCAGATCGATGATATTGAAGCCGATCTCCGCCAGCGCCCCGGTGACATGGGCGACGATGCCCGGATGGTCGGCGCCGAAGACGGTGATGCGGCAGTTGGGCGGCGTATCGGCGCCGCTCAGGGGCGTCGCCACCGGGTCCAGATGCACGCGCAGATCCAGCTTCTTGACCGCCGGGTCCAGGGCGGTTTCCACCGAGCCCAGATCGGCGGGGTAGCGCAGCACCTGCATGATGGCGAAATAGCCGCCCAGGCGCATCATGGCCGCGTCCTCGATGGAGCAGCCGGCGTTGTAGAGCGCCTGGCTCACCGCGGCGACGATGCCGGGCCGATCCTGGCCGATCACCGTCAAAATGGCTTGGCTTTTCATTGTGTTCCTCCCAATCCGGCCATTCTGGCCGTCACCATGAAGCGGAAAATGTACTCCAGCAGTTCCGTGTGATGCAGGGCCGCCCGCGGGCTCGGCCCCCAGACCGTGGCGCCGTGCAGATGGATGAGCAGGGCCGGCACGGCGGGCGGCGCCTCCTGGAGCTGGGCCTCGATGCGGCGGGCGATGTCCGGCACGTGGGGCAGGTTCTCGAAGACGGGCAGATCCACCGCCGGCTCCGCCTCCCAGCGGCCCAGGCCCTTGAGCATTTCCAGTGCCGGCAGCCGCAGCCGGCCGTCCGCGGCCCAGTGGGAGACGACGTTGGCCTCCACGGAATGCACGTGGTAGATGGCGCCGGCCTCCGGGAAGCACCGGTAGATGGCCTGGTGAATGCTGGTCTCGGCAGACGGCCGGGCCGCCACGTCCGGCGCCTCCAGCACCATGCCGTCCAGATCCAGGCGGATGAAATCCAGCTCATCGAGCTCGCCTTTGTGCCGGCCGCTGGCGGTGATCCAGAAGCCGCCGTTCGCGCTGCGAGCGGACAGGTTGCCGGCCGTGCCCACCATCCAGCCGCGCTGGTAAAAATGACAGGCCGCCGCGATCAGGGCCTTGCGCTCGTCAGCCATGGCGCGTCTCCGTCGGGCGACCCGCCCCGGCCTGCCACAATTCGGTCAGCTTATCCTGCACCATATGGAAATCCTCGAAGGGGTGAAACGCGCGGCCGCGCTCGGTGAGATAGCCCGCCAGCCGGTCGCGGGCGAAGACGGTGGGGCAGCGCAGCGCCATGTTGAGGTCGGTCACCGAGTCGCCGATGCAGACGGGCCGCACGCCCGGATAGCGGGCCATGACGAGCGGCTTGGACACCAACTCGTCACCCGCCTCCCAAGGCGACAGCACCTGGAGGGTCGCGCCGCCGCACGCCACGTCCGCCGCGTAGATGGCCGCCACCTGCCCGGCCAGCGGCCCCAGAATGGTCCGGACGATGCCCAGCAGCCCGCCGCTGATGATGACGAAGGGCACTTGGCGCTCGCCGAGGAAAGCCAGGAACTCCGGGAAGCCGACGCGCAGCGGAGCACCACGCACGAAGTCCAGGATCTCCGGGTAGCGCTCGCAGGGAATGGATTCCAGGATGCGGCGCACGCCCTCGCGCAGGCTCAGGCGCAGGGCATACATCTCCGGCAGCAGCCGGGCGCTCGTTTCGGGCGCGAAATGCTTGAGCACCGCCACGAAGGTCTCGTCGCGGGTGATGGTGCCGTCGAAATCGCAAAAGACAGCGTAGGATCGGGCCGCGTCGCTCATCGCCTAAAAGCCGCCCCAGCGTTCCACCGCCGCGCGCAGGGGCCCCGCCGGCAGCTCCTCGAGCCGGAACGGCTCGCCCGGCACGGCCCGCTCCAGGGCCTCGAAAAAGGCGCGCACCCCCGCCGCCGGCCCCTGCGGATGATCCATGACCCCGGCCCCGGCATTGAGAACCACGTCCGGGCCGTAATCGGCCAGCACCCTGGGCACCACGCCCGGGTGGATGCCCGCCGAGGGCACCGGGAACACCCCGCGCGCCCGCAGGCGGTCGCGGATCTGCGCCTCGGTGGCCGCGGCGAAGGGCAGGCTGCCGTAGTGGGCCGGATAGAGCACCGCGTCGGCGCCGGCATGGGCCATCAGGGTGCCCAGAACCACGCCGTAATCGAGGCCGTAATCGGGCGCGCCGCACAAGGCTCCGGCCAGGGCCGGGTGGGCGAAGATGGGCACGTCGATCTGCGGGTCGGCGGCCAGGGCCTCGAGCACGGCATAGCCGTAGGGCAGCACGTTCAGCAGCAGAGCGTTGGCGCCCTCCGCCACCAGCCTGCGCGCCTGGGCCAGCAACTGGTCGGCGCGGCCGCTCAGATTCACCGCGTAGAGCAGTTCCTTGCCGGTGGCCCGCGCCGCCTCCTCGATCACGGGCCGGCAGGCGCGCAGGCGCTCCAGGGTAGGCGCCTCGGGCAGATCGGGCAGGATCTCGTCGTCCTTGATCACGTCCAACCCGGCGAAGGCCACCTCGCGCAGGATCTCGGCGTGATCCTGGGCGGACAGGCCCAGGGCCGGCTTGAAGATGGCCATCACCAGCGGCCGGCCCTGCACGCCCAGCCGCTCGCGGATGCCGCGCAGGCCCAGCTTGGGCCGCAGGCCATAGTCGGCGGGCAGGCGCAGGTCCACCACCTTGGCCGGTCCGGCCAGGGAGTACTTGCCGAAGATCATGGTGAGTAGGCTGCCGATCTCGCCGGCGACGTTGGCCAGCGGAAAGCGCACGCGGGCCAGGTGCGCGCCGTCCGGCAGGGCCTCCACGGCCACGACCTCGGCCAGGTAGCCGCGCAGCTGCGCCTCGCGGTGGCGGAAGCGCTCGTCCCAGGAGCCGGCGGTCTGGCCCACGGCGATGGCCTGGGCCTGGCGGCGGGCATCCACGCCGGGCGGAAAGCGGTAGCTGACCTCGACGGCCGTCGTGCTCATGCGCGCCCCGTCAAAAGAGCACCGGCGTGCCCGTGTACTCGGGCACCCAGCCGGCCGTGCTGCTGAAGTAGCGCACGGCCTTGACCCGACGCATGGGCGTCAGGCGGAACCAGTGCTCCGTGTCGCGCGGCACGTTGATGTAGTCGCCCGCCGCCACGGTGAGCTCGACCTGCTGTCCGTCGGGCAGCACGAAGCCGAAGATGCCCTCGCCGTCCACGATGTAGCGCACCTCGTCGTCGGCGTGGGTGTGGCACTTGTCGAACTTGCCCAGCATCTCGCCCAGGCCCGGCAGCGCCTCGTGCAGCACGATGAGATCGCGGCTCTGGTAGCCCTGCTCGTCCTTGAGCCGCTGGAAGTAATGGTCCAGGTGGCCGAGCAGCTCTTCCTTCTCCGCCTCGTTCAGCGCCGCCTGGGCCAGGAGCGCCTGCAGGCGCGCGCTGCCCCCGGTCGGCCAATAGTTCAGCGTGACGCCCAGCGGCGCCAGGGCGGCCTGAATGGCTTGCAAGTCGGTCACTACCGTGCCGTCCTGCCGTTGCAAACTCGCCATCGTTCTTTCTCCTGTGTCCCGGGCCAGGAAAGCGGGCCCGGCATTCGCCTGTAAATGTATCCCAAGGGTCCCATCCTGTCATCCTCGTCTGGCTTCCGGCCCCGTTGCGCGCCATCTCCGGCGAAGGTCGGAGCGATCCTGCCGGAACTTCCGGGATTTGGTCTAAGCAATTGTTCGATTGGCAATATCCCAAGGAGGATGCCATGCCACACGTACATGTCATGTCCCATGTGGAGCACGGGCGCACGCCGCACTGGAACTCCGCGGTCGGCGCGGGCATCATCGCCGGCATCGTGTTTCTGGTGCTGGAAATGCTTCTGGTGCCGCTTTTCGTGCCAGGCACCACGCCCTGGACCCCGGTCCGCATGGTTGGCGCCATTGCCCTCGGCCAGGACGCCCTGCCGCCGCCCCACACCTTCAGCCTGACGGTGTTCCTGGCCGCGGCGCTGGTGCACTTCGCGCTGTCCATCATCTACGCCCTGATCGGCGCCTACCTCATCTTCCGCCTGGACACCTGGGCGGCCCTGCTGGTCGGCGTGGTGGGCGGGCTGCTCATCTACTACGTCAACTTCTACGGCTTCACCGGGCTCTTCCCCTGGTTCGCCGAGGCGCGCAACTGGATCAGCATCCTGACCCACATCGCCTTCGGCGTGTCCGGGGCCTGGGCCTACAAGGAGCTGGCGAAGCGGGAGGTGCTGCACGAAGTGAGAACCGCCTGAACCGGCCTACAGCTGTCCGGGGCCTGCGCCGGCCGTGATGACGACCGGCGCAGGCTTCACCACATCGAGCATGAAAAGGAGGAACCCGTGCCCCGCGCCAGGACTTTGGCTTACATGGAAACCGGGCGGACGCCGCACTGGCACGCCGCCATCTGGGCCGGCCTCATCGCCGGTCTGGTGTTCATCGTCGTGGAAATGCTCCTGCTGCGCTTTGCCGCCGGGGTGTCGCCCTGGCTGCCGCTGCGCATCATCGGCGCCCTTCTCTTGGGCCCGGCGGTGCTGCCGCCGCCGGTCAGCTTCGATACCAGTGCCTTCCTGGCCGCCATGCTCGTGCACTTCGGCCTGGCCGTGCTCTACGGGCTGATCCTGGCCTATCTCATCTTTCGTCTCGATGACGGCCCGACCCTGCTCCTGGGCGCGCTCTTCGGCCTGGCCCTGTACTTCGTCAACTACTACGGCTTCACCGCGCTCTTTCCCTGGTTCGTCCTCCTGCGCAGCTGGATCGTGCTGGCGGACCACGTGCTCTTCGGCCTCACGGCGGCCTGGGCCTACAAGCTGCTGGCCCGGCGCGAGATGCAGCACGCCATGTAAGGCGGAAGGGCGCCGGGCACAGCCGGCAAGTCACACAGAAGGCGAGCGCCGTGGAGATTCTCTCGTGGCGGGAGGTGGATTTCGCGGGGGTCGTGCTGGCGGGTCTGGCCGCCGGCTACGTCATGGCCATCGCCGGCCTGTGGGCGGGCAAGATCCCCGGCCTGGTCGCCATCGACATCGCCGACTTCGGCCGCCGCTACATGGTGTCCGACCGGCCCAGCGCCTGGATCCTGGGGCTCGTTTCCCATCTGGCCAACAGCATCCTGCTGGTGCTGCTCTGGGCCGCGGTCATCGAGCCGAACCTGGCTTGGCCGCGGCCGCTGGAAGGGCTGCTCTGGGGTGAATTCCTGGCCGTCACCCTCGCCGGCTCCCTGGTGGCGCCCATGTCCGGCCTGGGCTTCATGGGCCGCAAGACCGGCACGCCGCGCTTCGCGCTCACCAGCCTGCTCATGCACGCCCTCTGGGGCGGGCTGGTCGGCC
Organism: Thermithiobacillus tepidarius DSM 3134; assembly: GCF_000423825.1. Classification (NCBI taxonomy): domain Bacteria; kingdom Pseudomonadati; phylum Pseudomonadota; class Acidithiobacillia; order Acidithiobacillales; family Thermithiobacillaceae; genus Thermithiobacillus; species Thermithiobacillus tepidarius. The sequence goes on along the minus strand of NZ_KE384096.1, from coordinate 114,697 downwards.
TCATCTACGTACCCCGATGAACGGCGGCGCCCGCATTCCGCAGCCCATCCTGGTGCTCCACGGCGGCGGCGTGGCGCTCGCCTGCGCCCTCGATGGCCAAATCCAGGCCGGCGAGCTGCACGGCCTATTCGCCGGCGATACCCGCGTCCTGTCCACCTACCGGCTCGGCGTCGGCGGCCAGGCCTGGCGCCTACTGGGCCGCTCGCGCAGCGGCCACGCCACCGCCCAATGGGAGTTCCAGAATCCGCACATCCGCGACCCCGGCGGCGATCTGCCGGCCGGCACTCTGCTGCTCAGCCTGCGCCGCCGGCTCGATGGCGTGCTGCATGACGACTACGCGATCCGCGCCTTCGGCGATCGCGCCGTGCGGGTGCGCCTCACCATCCAGATGGACGCCGATTTCGCCGACATCTTCGAAGTCAAGAACCGCTCCATCCCGCCGCGCCTGAACGTCAACCGCATGCCCGCCGAGCACGGCGTCATCCTGGACTATGTGCGCGGGGGCTTCCGCCGCGGACTGCGGCTCGACCTCCATCCCGGTGCCGGCGTCCCCGCCTTCGTCGGCAGCCTGATCGTCTTCGAACTCGACTTGGCGCCCGGCGGCACCTGGACCTGCTGCCTGGAGGCCGCGCCGATCCTGGACGGCGTCACGCTCGCCCTGGCCGGCGACCCCCACGCGCCGGAGCCCAATCCGGTGCCGGACCCGCAGCGGCTGCGCATCCGCAGCGTGCCGCTCCTGGCGCGGCCCTTCGAGCGCGGCCGCGCCGATCTGCACGCCCTGGCCATCCCCCAGGACGACGACACGCCCTATGTCGCCACCGGCGCTCCCTGGTTCCTGACCCTTTTCGGGCGGGACTCCCTGGTGACCGCGCTCATGGCCGGCGTGGACGGGGCCTGGTCGGCCGCGGGCGCCCTGGCGGCGCTGGGCCGCCATCAGGGCCGCCGGCGCGACGACTTCCGCGACGAGGAGCCCGGCAAGCTGCCCCACGAGCTGCGCCGCGACGAGCTGACCCGGCAGGGCCGGCTGCCCTACTCCCCCTACTACGGCACCCACGACGCCCCGGCCCTGTACTGCCTCGCCCTGTGGCACGCCTGGCGCTGGAGCGGCGAGCGCCGGCTGCTGGACCGCCATTTCGATCACGCGCGCCGGGCCCTGCGCTGGTGCGACGAGCTGGGCGACCGCGACGGCGACGGGCTGCAGGAGTACGCCACGCGCAGCCCCCAGGGCTACCGCAACCAGGGCTGGAAGGACGCCGGCGACGCCATCGTCCACGCCGACGGGCGCCTGGCCGAGCCGCCGCTCGCCACGGTCGAGCTGCAGGGCTATCTCTTTGCCGCCCGTCTGGCCATGGCCGAGCTCCTGGACGCACTGGGCGAAGACAGCGAGGCGGCGCGCCAGCGGGACGCGGCGACCCGCCTGCGCACCCAGGTGGAGGAACGCTTCTGGATGGCGGAGGCCGGCTTCTACGCCCTCGCCCTGGACCGGGACAAGCGCCTGGTGGCCGGCATCGCCTCCAATGCCGGCCACCTGCTCTGGTGCGGCCTACCCGCGTCCGCGCGCGCCGCCGCCGTGGCCCGGCGCCTGCTCGCCCCCGACCTCTTCAGCGGCTGGGGCCTGCGCACCCTGTCCGCCGACAACTCGGCCTACAACCCCCTGCTCTACCAGCGCGGCTCGGTCTGGCCCCACGACACCGCCCTCGCCGCCGCCGGGCTGTGGCGCTACGGCTTTCGCGAAGAGGCCGGCATCCTGCTCAAAGCCATCCTGGAGGCGGCCACCGCCTTCGAGGACGACCGCCTGCCGGAACTCTTCTGCGGGCTCGACCGCTCCCACGGCCTGCCCGTGCCTTACGAGGAAGCCAACAGTCCCCAGGCCTGGGCCGCCGCGGCACCGCTGCTGGCGGCGCAGCTCTTCCTCGGCCTGGTGCCGGACGCGCCGCGGCGCCGCTGCCATCTGGACCCTTGGCTGCCGGACTGGCTGCCGCGCCTGGAGCTGCGGGGCATTGCCGTCGGCGCCGGCAAAGTGGACGTCGCCGTCCGGCGCGAGGGCGGGGAAACGGTGATCGAAGCGCTCGAAAGCGCGCAGGTGGAAATCGTGAGGGGCAGTGTGGCGGCGCCCCTGTGGGGGACGCCGCCTGCGTGATGCCGGGGACGGCTAGCGCGGCGCCGGAGCGGCCGGGACGGAAGGCGCCTCCGGCGCGGCCAGGGTGGCCACGGCGTTGACGGTCACCAAGTCGTTGACCATCACCGGCATGGCCGCCTCCATGGCCGGAGCGGCGCGGGTCAGCATCTTGTCCTGGGCGGCCGGCAGGGGCCGCGCCGTATTCAGGAAATCGATCCGGTGCACGTGCCAGCGCTGCTCCGGAAAGGCGCTGCGCAGGCGCACCAGCTCGTCGTTGACCTGGGCGTAGATGCGGGCCCGCGCCTGGGCCTCGGCCGCCTGCCGCTCGGCCAGGGTCGGGGTGAAATCGATGTCGTCCACCCGCACCTGCATGCCCGGCTGGCTGACCGACTTGGCGCGGTCGCGCACGTTGCCCAGGCGCGCCTCCGGCACCCGCGCCTCCGCCTCCACCCGCAGGCGCTCCAGGCCCGCCGCGTCCTGGCTGCGCTCGAAGCGGGTGATGTGCCAATCGGCCTGGCCGTCCAGGGCCTGCAGGCTCTTGCGGATGCGCCCGTGGGCGCCGGCGACGGCCCCGGCATCCTGCAGCACGGCATCGATGCCCACACGCACGCGCGGCGCGGCGGCGGTGGCCCAGGTCTCCGCCGCCAAGGGCAGAACCACCTGGTCGGGCGGCGGCACCCGGTCCGCGGCCAGGGCCAGAGGCGCGAAGCCCAAGCCCAGCACCAACAGGGAAAATCGCCAAGGGCTGCTGCTCATCTTTTTTCTCCTTGTCTGTTCACGATGCGGCCTCCAGCCAGATCAGGGAGGCCATGCGGCCGGTCACCCCTTCGCGCCGGTAGGAGAAGAAACGCTCCGCCTGCGCGTAGGTGCACAGCTCCCCGCCGAAGATCTGCGCGGCCGGCACCCCCGCCGCTTGCAGGCGCAGGCGCGCCAGTGCGTAGAGGTCGGCCAGCCAGCGGCCCGCCGGCGAGGGCCGGAAGGCATCGGCGGCGGCCGGCCGCCAAGCCAGGAAGCGTTCCCGCACCTCGCCCCCCACTTCGAAGGCCGCCGGGCCGATGGCCGGGCCCAGGTAGGCACAGAGCGCGCTGCCCGGCCGCTCCATGGCCGCCACCCCCGCCTCCAGCATGCCGTCCGCCAGGCCGCGCCAGCCGGCGTGCAGGGCCGCGACGCGCCGGCCCGCCGCGTCGGCCAGCAGCACCGGCAGGCAGTCGGCCGTCATCACGGCGAGCACCACCCCCGGCGTGCCGGTCACCGCGCCGTCGGCCCGCGGCACCGCCGCGCCGGGCTCGCGGAACTCCGCCACCGCCGTGCCGTGCACCTGCTCCAGCCAGCGCGGCTCCGCCGGCAGTCCCGCCGCCGTGCGCAGCAGCGCGCGGTTGCGCGCCACGCGCTCGGGCGCGTCGCCCACGTGGGTGGCCAGGTTCAGGCCGGCGTAGGGGCCCTCGCTCACCCCGCCGGCGCGGGTGCTGATGCAGCAGCGCACGTGGGCGGGCACCGGCCAATCGGGCTGGATCAAGTGCAGCATCAGTCGGGCCTCTTCTCCGTGCGCTCGCGCGAGCGGCGCAGCAAGTCGAGCATCATCTCGAAATCCGCCGGCAATGGTGCCTCCCAGGCCACGCGCTCGCCGGTGCGCGGGTGCAGGAAGGCCAGCCGCGCGGCGTGCAGGGCCTGGCGGCGGAAGGCGCGCCACTGCGCCTGCTCGCCGCCATCGAGTCCCGGCGGCACGATCTGGCGGCCGCCGTAGACCGGATCGCCCACCAGCGGATGGTGGATGTGGGCCATGTGCACGCGGATCTGGTGGGTGCGCCCGGTCTCCAGGCGCACCCGCACCAGGGTGTGGCGGGGAAAGCGCTCGGCGATGCGGTAGTGGGTGACGGCCGTCTTGCCGCTGCCGGTCACCGCCATGCGCTTGCGATCCACCGGATGGCGGCCGATGGGCGCCTCGATGCGGCCGCCGCCGGTCATGGCGCCGACCACCAGGGCCTGGTACTCGCGGGTCACCTCCCGCGCCGCCAGCTGCTCGACCAGGTCCTGGCGCGCCGCCTCGCTCTTGGCTACCACCAAAAGGCCGGAGGTGTCCTTGTCCAGGCGGTGCACGATGCCGGCGCGCGGCAGGGTGGCGCAGGCCGGGGCGTGATGCAGGATGGCGTTCAGCAACGTGCCTTCCGGGTTGCCGGGCGCCGGATGCGCCACCAGCCCCGCCGGCTTGTTGAGCACCAGGATGTCCTCGTCCTCGTAGTAGACATCCAGGGGGATCTCCTCCGCGCCCCACGCGCCCGGCTGGGGCGGCGGAATGCGCAGGTGCACCCGCTCCATGCCCAGCACGCGCTGGCTGCCCCGGGCCGGCTGGCCGTCCACCAGAGCCAGCCCCGCCTTCAGCCAACCCTGGATCTGGGTGCGCGTGTACTCCGGCAGCAGATGGGCCAGCGCCTGATCCAGACGCCAGCCCTCCGTTTCCGGCGGCAGCTCCAGCCGCATGGTCTCGCCGCCCTCTTCCATTGCCGCCAAATTATGATAAGTTACGTTCATGTTTAAGCATTCCATACCATTCGTCATCGCGCTGGCCCTGGGCGCCAGTCTCGCGGGCTGCGCCGCCGGCTCGAAGAACAAGGCCGCCGACAGCGCCACGCCGGTGGAAAGATTGTACGCCGAGGCCGAGAAGCCGTACAAAAGCGGCAACTATCAACAGGCCATCGAGAAATTCGAGGAGCTGGAATCCCGCTATCCCTACGGGCGCTACGCGGAACAGGCGCAGTTGAACGTCGCCTACAGCTACTACAAGATGGGCGAATCGGCCGCCGCCGTCGCCGCCGCCGACCGCTTCATCAAGCTCCATCCTACCCATTCCAGCGTCGACTACGCCTACTACCTTCGCGGGATCGCCTATTACCAGGCGATCGAGGGCGCCGTCTGGGACCCGCAGCCGGCACGCAACGCCTACGACTCCCTCAACACCGTGGTGACCCGCTTCCCCGACAGCCGCTATGCCGCCGACGCCCGCCTGCGCATGGCCAAGGCGCTGGAGATCCTGGGCAACTACGAGCTCAACGTCGCCAAGTACTACTTCACGCGCGGCGCCTTCGTGGCCGCCGCCGAGCGCAGCAAGACGGTGATCACCGACTATCAGCTCACCCCGGCGCGCGAGGAAGCCCTGGCGCTCCTGGCCCGCTCCTACGCGGCCATGGGCCTGTCCGACTTGGCGCGGGACACGGCCAAGATCCTCGCCTACAATTATCCGAACAGCCGCTTCCTCAAGGAACTCAAGGGCATTCCGCTGAGCTGAACTTCAGCGCACGAACACGCACGAGGCCTCGCATGTGGGATTTCTTCAGCACCGTCCGCCACCGCCACTCCGTCCGGCACTACCGTAACGACGCGCCCGTGGAAGCGGAAAAGCTGCACGCCGTGCTGGAAATGGCCGCCGCCGCCCCATCGGCTGGTGATCTGCAAGCCTACCACATCCATGCGGTGACCGACAGCGACAAGCGCGGGCAGCTCGCCCAGGCCGCCCATCAGCAGGACTTCCTCTTCCAGGCGCCGGTGTGCCTGGTCTTCAGCGCCGACCCGGAACGCTCCGCCGGCCAGTTCGGCGAGCGCGGACGCACCCTTTACGCCATCCAGGACACCACCATCGCTGCCTCCTACGCCCAGCTCGCCGCCGTGGCCGCGGGCCTGGCCTCCGCCTGGGTGGGCGACTTCGACGCCGCCCAGGTGCGCCGGGTCCTCGACATCCGCGCCGGGCTCGAGCCCATCGCCATCCTCACCCTGGGCTACCCCGCCGAGATCCCCGAGCCGACCCCGCGCCGGCCGCTGGACGAGGTGGTCACGCGCTGCTAGCGGCCATCAGGGCGCCGTCGGCCGCAAGAAGTCTGCCTGGCCCCGCCGCTTCCTGCGCGCACCAAGAGCGGCGCGTTTGCGCCGATCACCACAAAGCCCGAGTTGCCCTTCCTGGTCGTGGCGGGTCGCGGCCGCACAAAGCCCAGGCACGGGCTGGCCTGGCATCCGTGATCGCGGGCCAGCCCGCTCCTACGATACGTGCCGGATGCGCCACGCGATCAACGCCCCAACGCCGGATGACGCCCCCGGCATCCCGCAAATCGCCCCGCCCCCCAAGCTGCCCCCACCCGTAGCAGCGGGCTGGCTCGCGATCAACAACGCACCCGCCCCGCCAGCCCCTTAGGCAATTCGGCCGGCGCGCGCCGCTTGCGCCTGTGCTGCAATAAAGCTTCACGGCAGGCTATCGCAGCTCAAAAAGCGGAGGCACGGACATGCGCTGGCGCGGTCGCAGAGGCAGTTCCAACATCGAGGATCGGCGGGGCATGACCCCCATGGTGGCGGGCGGCGGCATCGGCGCCGTGGTGCTCGCCGTGCTGGCGCTTTTGTTCGGCGTCGATCCCGGCGTCGTCCTGCAGACCGGGACTGGCCAGCAGACCGCCCAGGCTCCCGCGCAGGCCCCGCAAAACGACGAAATGACCCAGTTCGTCTCCGTGGTCCTGGCCGACACCGAGGACGCCTGGAGCAATATCTTCCGCCAGGAACTCGGCCGCGACTACCAGGAACCCACCCTGGTGCTCTTCTCCGGCGCGGTGCAGTCCGCCTGCGGCTTCGCCCAAGCCGCCGTCGGTCCCTTCTACTGCCCGCTGGACCACAAGGTCTACATCGACCTGAGCTTCTATCAGGAACTCAAAAACCGCTTCCAGGCCCCCGGCGATTTCGCCCAGGCCTACGTCATCGCCCACGAGGTCGGCCACCACGTGCAGACCCTGCTGGGCATCTCCGAACAGGTGCAGGCGCGCAGCCGGCAACAGGGCGAAGCCGGCGCCAATGCCCTCTCCGTGCGCCAGGAACTGCAGGCCGACTGCTTCGCCGGCGTCTGGGCCCACCAGGCGCAGCGCATGTGGCAGATCCTGGAGCCCGGCGACGTGGAAGAAGCCCTCAACGCCGCCAGCGCCATCGGCGACGACCGCCTGCAGCAGCGCAGCCAAGGCTACGTCGTCCCCGAAAGCTTCACCCACGGCAGCTCGGCGCAGCGGGTCCGCTGGTTCCGGCGCGGCTTGGAAAGCGGGGAGCTGGGGAATTGTGACACCTTCGGGGCCAGAACGCTTTAAGGCCCGCGCACCCTCCGCGCCGCGAGCAGGACAGCCGGCCAAGGCCACTCCTGAGCCGACCTGATCGCCTCATCCTCACATGCAACTACTCCCGAGGATCCCTTCAACGGCAGCTCCGGAAAGGCAGGCTGTTCAGCACCGCCGGCCGGGTGGCAATCGTGCCGTCGGCATTCACCACGAGTTTGCGCAGCGCCACCCCCTGGCATACGCCGTGCCGCATTTCCAAGAAGGTGTCGTAATCCTGTCCAGCCTCGGGCGTGAACAGCATGTGGATCGGGCCGCAATGATCCCAGTCCCCATTGGGCTTTTGGACCTGCCAGAACATCTTGACGGTGACAAGGTCGCCGGCCGGGATCACGTATTCACTGTAGGAAGCGGCCATGTCGCGGGTCGGCGGCATGCCGATGGTCTTGTTGGGGCGCAGGAAAGAAAACCCGCCGCTGGCGGCATGGATGACCGGATGGCGGCCGCCGTCACAGACGTAGCCCAGATACAGATCGACCAAGGGGCCATGAAACACGCGGATGCGGGCCGTGTGTCGGGGATCGAACGCCAGCGACGCCTGCGTGGCACTGGCGCAGCCGGCCAGCACGGCAACGCACAGCAACAAGATCACCAAGGACCGCTGCCCTCTGCCGGCGCTCAGCATTGGCGCTCCCGTGTTCGCCCGCCCTGCCGAGGCTGCGCCACGACCCGGGACCGAGGATAAGTGATACACAAGGCGTTCATGGGCACGGATAAAGACCGGCTGTCGGTGACCACGGCCTGTATGCTGCGCACGGCTTTCCCGTGGGCATCGTAGGCCGTGACGTCATACAGGCCGGGCTGCACCGTCGCGCAGGCCGCCGGCGCGGCCGCAGCCAGGGCCAGCACCATGCAGGTGCCAAGCCAGGAGACACTGTGGATTGTTGCTTGTGCCATGGTGCTACGACCCCTCCACGTTCAGGTGATCGAGCGGGATCGGTGTAATCGGCTCGAGCCGGACCGACCGGACCAGATCATGGAACAGCTCGAGCAAGCGCCGATGCTTCTCCGGGTGGGCATCGGCCCCCATGCCGAAAGAACTACCTGAACTGGTCGAGAAAGTGAGCGCGAGCCAGTACTGGGTGTCGGGAATCGGCAGGACCCAATATTCTATCGGCGCGATCAGCCGCTTGCGGTCTTTCGACCAGCCCTGGATGGGAATTTGCTTGTGCAGCCAGTGCAAGCCATTGATGGTGACCGGCTGCGCGCCCTCGATCCAGGCATCGGTGCCCTTGGCGGGATCCGGCCGGACGATGTACAAGCCGATGCCATCCAGCGAATCCATGAAAACGTGACCGCAGAAGGCACTGTAATTCTTAAAATTACCATCGCGGTCAGTACCGTAAATATTTTCGCGACGGTCCGACAATGACCACTTCCCCAGACGCTCGCCGACCACATATAGCGTGTTATTTCTCTCGACAAATAGAGGATTATTTCATAACCCAGCTCACCATAGCCGCCTATGCGGCGGAAAGAGTTGGAAGGATAACCTTAGCAGCCACGTAGCTCGACCGGGCCACTCAGCCAGTTATGACTGATGCGCCACTTGTCCACGAAGCGGAACGAATAGTGCTCCTGGATGCCCAGCGGCCCGGGCTGCATGAGCACCCCGCCCCGGTACACGCCCGGCGCATTAGTGGCACAGCCCGCACTCAGCCCGGCCAGCACCAGACCGGTCAGGAGCATTTTAGTGTCTGTCTTCAGCTCATTTGCCATCTTCTCTGCACTTCCTGCTGAATTGTCAAGCCGATTTTAGATGTGGCTGAATTATCTGCCCCACACAAACCGAATTCATCATGAGGGTGTTTTGGTCACTATGGACGCTGCTGGATGACCAGCGTATCCGCGGCTACATTGCGCAAGACTCCCCCGCTTACGCACACGCCTTTGTAGAACGAATGCTGCACGCCATCCGCCACTTGCCGCAGTTTCCGCACGGCGGTCTGGCGGTGCCGAAAGCCGCGTATCTGCATCTCCACGAGGTGAGCCATTAGGGCTACCGGATCGTCTATTGGTTGCGCGACGAGACGATCGAGACTGTCACCGTCGTGCACGGCAGCCAGCAGATATTCCTGCTTTGCCTCATCCGCAATGCAGGTGTCGTACGGCTGCGTTGCCGTTGAACGGCAACCATGCCGCACCTGACTAGGCCCTGCCAAACAGCCTGGCCCACCGCCCCCGCCGGGGCGTCGGCCGCGGCGCATGCGTGCTCGGCCCTGCCGGACGCAGCAGATCGCCGGGGTAGTGTTCATGCCCCAGGCATCCTGACTAGGCCCTGCCAAACAGCCTGGCCCACCGCCCCCGCCGGGGCGTCGGCCGCGGCGCATGCGTGCTCGGCCCTGCCGGACGCAGCAGATCGCCGGGGTAGTGTTCATGCCCCAGGCATAGGGAATCGTCCAGCCCAAACGCCTTGACCGCCGCCACCGCCTCGAGACACCAGCGGCCGAAGTAGCTGCCGCCTGCCAAGTTGTCGTTCCCGAAGGTGTACCACCACAGTTCCTCGCGGCCCGGGCGGGCCAGCTCGGGATACCAATGCGCCACGAAGTCGCGCAGCAAGCCGGCTTGCTGCGCCGGCGGCGCGTCGATGGCTTGGCGCAGGCGGGCGTAGGGTTTCGGGTGCAGGAGCCGGGTGCCGAGCGGCCGATCCGGCTGGCGGCTGGCGATCACGCGGTCGAGCAGAATGTCTTCCCCTGCCCCGCCGATCAGGGCGAGCAGGCGCTGCCACTGCGCATCCGGGACTTCCAGCGCCAGCGCCAGGCCCACCAGCCAGAAGCACCAGTTGTAGTGGTTGAAGTTGGTGAGCGCGAAGGTCCAGTCGCGGCAGGTCTGCAGGCCGTGCGCCGCACAGAGCTCGTCCGCCAGGCGGTTGGATAGCGCCCAGGCATCCAGCAGACCGGGAAAATACTGGCCCAGCTCGTCAATGGGATCGCCACGGGAGTAAAGGGTGAGGATAAATCTAAGATGATGCTGAGTCGAGTTCCACACATATTGTGGACCATAAATAGGATTGGCAGGTTTTTGTATTTGCTCCCATTCTATAGCTATTCTTTCTTCTCTAAACTTTTTCCATTCGTTCCAATACGTCTGATCACCCATGGACGCCCGGATCATGGTCTGGCTCCCAATAGCTTCCTCCCGGACGACAGAATTCTGGACGTATCGATTGCCTTGGGTTTACCCAAGGCATCAAGCACCTGTATCTCCGTTGAACCGTCGGGGCGGGTTGCAACCACCCAAGTTTCTGTGCGGTTTGCTATTATCGCATCGTAAATTTTATTGGCTTCTTTTTCTGATCCAACCGCCTTCTCCAGCCGCCCCGATCCCAAGATCCAACTCTCACTACCCTGCTTCCCATCCGCTGTTCTGCTCAGCGCCGAAGCACCGGTTTTACTGTCCACGCCAACGAATTTGTACTCGATGATCACGTAATCCACATCCTTGCGATTGACTCTATAAAGATCGTCGATGCCAGTTTCGCCGATAGCCGACATACGGGCCAGCTTTTGCCCCTCGGGCACGATCCGCCGGACCGTATTCGGACCGAACAGTTCGCCCATGATGCCTTTTTGTTCGGTCGTGAGCTGCTTCAAATCCAGTACCGGCTGGCCACTCCTGTCGATCACGCCTCTGCTCTTGAGCAGTGCGTCCTTGGCCACCTTGTCGGCCACTTCATCGACTTGCCGACCCGCCGCCTTGACCACCGCCGCGCCCACGCCGGCACCGGCTCTGGCAGCGCCGGACGCGCCGCCGAGGGCACTCAGGGCACGCGCGCCCAGCAACACCTGCTGATAGCCGGACACGTCGCGCCCATACAGCGCGTTGAGTTGGGCGCGGAGCTCGGGATCCAGGGCCACCGCGCCGCCTTCGCCGAGGGCATGGCCGCTTTCCCGGATGTTGCCGGCCACGGCACCCAGCAAGCCTTGGCCCCCTTGCCACAACCCGGCCAGCACGGCGCCGGGCTGGTCCTTGGCCGCCCGGAGCAGGTCGAACGCCCCGTCCCTGAGCGCCGAGCCGGAGTCCTGCAGTTCCTTTATCAGGCCGGCACGCAAGCTGCGGCTGATCCCGCTTTGGGCAAATTGCCGGTAGAAGACCGAATCGGCGGTGTCAGCGAACATCTCAGGACGGAACAGTTGCTGGCCGGCGGCAGTGAAGAACCGTTGCTGTTCGCCCAAGTCGTTGGTAAAGGTCTGCTGGGCGCTGGCCAAGAAGACTTGGGCGGCTGGATCGTCACCGTCAGCAAGCTGCGCGCGCCAGAAGTAGTCTACCTTCTTGAGAGCTTGCTGCGTCAGTCGCTCCAAGGCCCGCTTCTCGGAAATACCTTCTTTTCTGGCAAAGATCTTGGCTTGCTCCCGGAGCCATTTTGCCTCACTCGGGTGCAACTGCCGGTTGTTCGCATCCACATTGAAGCCCATCGCCCCACCGGCGATGCTGCCGCCCCCGACAGCGGCACCCAATCCGGTCGCGGTTGCCTGTGCAACCAACTGGCCAGCCAGTTGAGCGACCGTTTCGTTCGCACCGGCGTGCGTCAGAGCGGATTGCACTTGCTGTTGCCACTGGCCCAAGAGCGGAGCGGCGCTCGCTGCCGCGCCGGCCCCGAACGCACCTGCCATGCCGCCCGCCAAGCCACCCGCTGCCGCATGCAGGGCCACCCGATATGTACCACCCTCTTCCCAACGTTGGGCGTCGGTGCGCAGCGCCTCGGCTCGGCCAGCGTCTCCGGCTGCCTCGGCCTGCTTGGCTTGCGCCTGCAATGCCTTGGCACGGCTCTGCGCGAACTCCGCCACTGCTTTCGGGGCCTCACGTCCGAAGGCCTGGGTGATCTGCATCTGTGCGTTAATGTCTTTTTGCACCTTGTCAGCATCGAAGAGGCGTGCCAAGCCCGTCTCACCATCGCCGGTGCGCGCGCCCACCTGACCTGCAAGGCCGCTGACCGCCGCCTGCGTGATGCTGCCGGCTTGGCCGCTGTCATGACCGAAACCAATGCTGGTGCCGCTCGGCGCTAACTTGCCCTGTGGGTTGAAACCGGTGCCGACATTGATCCCCGTATTCTGGGCGTTGTAGCTGGCCTCATTGCGCACATCCTGGAGCAGGAGGGCACCACCTGCCTGGAAGCGATTGCGGCCTTCCCGCACCGCTGCGTCGGTACTGGTAATCGCGCCGCCGATCAAATCCGTTTTGCCAAGGACTGCTACCTCGAAGCCCTCATCGCCGGCCCGGATGCCGCTTTGCTCAATGACGCTGGCGAAGTTGCTGCGGATCTTGCTTTGGCTGGCGTTGACGCTGCCGCTCAGCTTGCCGTAGCCGAACGACGCACTGCCTCCGAGACTTTGCTGCTTGCTGTCGTAGGTGCTGGTGTCCTGCAGGCTCTCGATGCGCAGATCGCCGCCGATGTCGGCTGTCACCTGCTGGCCGCTGGCGACGGCGCCGCGGAGGGTGGCGTCGCCGCCCGTGCGGATGCTGAGCTGCTTGCCCGCGGCGACGTGGGTGTTGCTCCAGGTCACGTCATTGCCATCGGCCCGGCCGCGTCCGCCGCTGGCGCTGGCGGTGGCGTAAATGCCACTGGTGCCGATGCTCGCGCCCACGCTGGCGCTGTAATTCTGGTTGACGCTGCGCTGTTCGGCGGTGTTTCTGGCCGCCAACAGATCGATCTGGTCGTCGGCGGCGAGGCGAATGTCACTGCCCGCCTGGAGGCTGGCCCCTTGAATCGCCACGTCGCTGGCCTGGCCGGCGCCGCTGGCACGGATGTCGATGCTGCCGCCGGCGGCCACCGTCGAGCCCACGGCACTGTCGCTGGTCTGCACCGTGTCGCTCCGGCTTTGGCTGGTGCCGATGCTGACGTTCAGGTTTACCCCTCCCAACTGCCTGGGGTTGGCGCGCACGTCGTCGTAGGCATTCTTGGCGGAGAGCGCGGTGGTGGCGCCCGCTAATACCTGCAGGCGGGCATCTGCAGTCTGGCCAGCCGCCTGCTTCATCTGCTGGGCGGTCTGGATGGCGCTGATCACCGGGCTGGTGACGGCCACGGTCAGGCCGCTTTGCCGGAAGCGGGTTTCGGTGTCGCTGCGGCCGGCTTGGCGCGCCTCGACGATGTCCACCCGCTGGGCGGCGATGCCGATGTCGCCCTGCGGGGCGATGACATGGCTGCCCACTTGGCGGTAGCCCTGCCCGGCCTGGATGGCGACGTTGCCCTGGGTACTACCGATGGTGGCAGCGGCGGCCTCACTGCGGGTGGCCCGGTTGTCCGTGCTTTGCTGCCGAACGCCGATGCTGAAGCCGACGCCGCCGCTGCCGCCGAGCAAGCCCGACTGCTTCTCGTCCCGGAAGTGCCCCTCGATGGTGCTTTGGGTGGCGGCTTCGATGCTGACGTCGTGCTGCGCGGCCAGCAGGGTGCCTTGGGTACTCACCACGTTGCTGCCTTGGACCTTGATGTCCTGATTGGCCAGCACGGTGGTGGTGTTGCCCGACAGGGTGGTGCCCAGCGCGCTGGTCTGGTCCAGGGTGTCGCGCGTGCTGATGGTTTTAGTGGAGAGGAAACCGCGGCTCTTGTGCCGGTGGGCCTCGTCGACCTGGGTTCTGGCTTCGCCGGCCAGGAGCTTGGCATCGCGGCCGGCGCTCGCCAGCAGCGCGCCCTGCTCGCTGGTGACGTTGGCGGCCTTGGCGCTCAGGTCGTTGCCCGCCTGCAGGCGGATGTCGCCCCGGGCCTGGATGATGGTGCCGACGTCCGTGCGGCTGGCGTCGCTGCGATGGTTGTTGCCGTCCCAGACGATGTGATTGCTGCCGGCTTCCTGGACCGTGCCCAGGTTGAGGTCGTTGCCCGCCACGATGGCCGTGCCGCCCGCCGCCTGGCCGTCGACGGGCGGCCCGTCGTTGCGCAGGGCGGCGCCCAGCAGGTTGACATCGCGTCCGGCACTGGCGAGCAGGGTGCCGCCGCTGCCGGTCACGTACAGGCCGGCCACGCGATCGATGTGGGTGCGGCTGCCCTGTCCGTTCGTTTGGGTGCGGGTGGTGGAGGCGACGTTGAGGTCGCGCCCCGCCGCGGCAGTGAGGCTGCGGCCGGCGGCGATGGTGCCGCCCAGGTTGTCGAGGTCGGTGCGCGCCTGCACGGCCACGTCGTTGCCCAGCAGGCGCCCGCCGAGATTCTTGATGTTTTCGGCGTTCAGCGCCAGCACCTGACGCCCGGCGATGGTGCCGCTGCTGCCGAGATCGCCGGTGAGCTGGAGCTGGACGTCATTGCCGGCGATCAGGGCGCCAGAGGCCTGCAGGTCGCCGTCCTGAACCCGCGCGTAGAGCTGCGGCACCAGGGCCTTGGTGGTGCGGCCGTCGGGCAGAGTGACGTCCTTTTCCACGAGCCAGACGATGTCGCTGGTCAGCGCTGCCATCTGCTCGGCGCTGAGCGCGATGCCCGGTCGCAGGTCATGGGTGCGGGCGTAGGTCACGCCGGCCTCCATGAGCGCGCGGTATTGTGCTTCGTCGCTGGCATAGCCGTCGAGGAAGCGGCGGCCGGTGAGCTGGGCCACCTGTTCGCGGATCAGTTTTTGCTCGTAGAAGCCGTCGCCCAAGCGCTTCTGCGTGCGGGCCGGGTCGACCGCCAGGGCGCTCAGCATGTAGTCGGAGCTGAGCCAGGCACGGTAGCTGGCGAAGCGCGGATCGGTTTCCACCAGATAGTCGGCGTCGGGGGTGGGGTTCAGGCGGAACAGGCTGTTGTCGGGCACGCGGATATCGAGCCCGCCGCTGCGCACCACCATGGCAGGCCCGCCGGCGTCATTGCCGTGCAGGGCCGCCACCTGGGTGATGGGACTGATGGCCGGGCCGCTGCCGATGGCAACGTCGGCGGCGCGAGCGCTCGCGGGCGCCTGGTTGACGCTGCTGGCTGACAGGGCAACGATCCGCGTACCCGTACCGGCGGGCGCGGTGTTTTGCTGGTAGACCGTGGGCGTCAGGGAGATGGCTACGACGGTGGCTGGGGGATAGTAGGCGGCCGTGCTTGTGCCCGTCCCGTCACGACCCCTTTTATGGTCTCTCCAGAATGAAACGACGCTGCCGGAATCAGTAATGGTACTCTCGCCTGCGACCTCGGTGTTGTCGAGGCTGCCGATATTGCCGGTCAGCGCGCCGCCGGCGATGATGCGGCTCTTGTCGTTGAGCAGGTGATCGGCGCTGATGCGCATGGCGCCGCCGGACAGCATTTGCGCCGGGTCGGAGCTTTGCACCCTGGTTTCGGTGATCGTCCGGTTGTAGTTGTAGCTCAGCCAAGTCTCATAATTGCCTTCCGGCGTCATGAGCTGATCCGATTCATCATTGTGGATGTACACCCCGGGCGTGCCCGGCGTATAGCGGTTGGGCGAACCCGCGCCCTGATACTCGACGATGTTCTGCACGGGCAGCGTATCGACCCAGGTGCTGAAGTGCTCGTTGGTGTTGTTGATCTGCCTGGCGGCCACGTCCAGGCTGCCGAGCGCTTCGATGGTGGCGCTGTTGTTGTTGAGCGTGTCGGCTCGGCCGGTGGCGCAGTGGCAGGCGTCGAGGCTGCCGCCGACGACCAAGTCGCCCGCGCTGAAGATGAGGGCGTGCTCGCGGTTATCGAGCGTCTGCGCGCCGATGTCGAGTCGGTTGCGGGCGGCGATGACGGGCGCCGCGCCGTTTTCGGCGGCATTGGTCAGGATCTTGCTGCCGATGGCGAGCTGATCGCCGTAGATGCGGCCGCTGCCCAGGTTGTTCAGCGTCTGGGTCTGGATGACGGTGTCCCGGCCGTCGATCAATCCACGGTTGACCAGGGTGTGGCTATCGGTGGCCTCGAGCCAGACCTGGGCCGCCTGCATGGTGCCGTTGGCCTGGTTGTCGATGGTGGCGGCCTTGAGATGCAGCGCGGCCCCCGCCAGCAGGCTGGACTGGTTGGTGAGCGTGCCCGCGGTTTCCAGGCTGACGTTGCCGTTGGCCTGCAACTGGCCGGCATGGATGTAGTCGCGGGTCAGCCTGACGCTGAGATCGCCCTGGCTCAGCACCACGCCGTCGCCGCTCAAGCCGGCGCCGTCCACCGCCAGATGCTGCCCCGCGATCAGGGTGCCGCCGGTGTTCATGATGGTCAACGTCCGACCGGCGGGGCTGCCGTCCTGCAGGGTGGCGGCCTTGGCCGAGGAAATCAGTCCCTGGGCGTTGTCGATGCTGCCGTCGCTGGTCAGCGTCAGGGCATCGTCGGCGCGCATGGCGCCATTGCGATTGTCCATCTGTCGGGCGCTCAGGATAAGCGAGCGTCCTTCCAGGCCCTGGTCAGCCCCCCGGGTATCGGCATTGATGATGCTGCCCGCCGCGATGCTCATGGTTTCGTCCGAACGCACGAGGCTTGCGGTATTGTCCAGCGTGCCCCCGCCCAGCGCGATATCGATGTTGCCAAGCGACTGGATCTGCCCGCCCCGGTTGTCCAGTGCGGTGCCGTGCACGTCCAGGCGGGCGGCACTGCCGAGCACGCCGCCGCGGGTGTTGTCGATGGCGGTGCCATGGGCCGTGAGCGCACCGGCGCTGCCGATGTAGCCGGCGCCGTTGTCCAGCCTGCCCGTGGCCAGGGTCACGGTGCCCTGCCCCAGAACCCCGCCGCTGCCCGAGTTGGTGTTGATGAGGGTCTGGCCCTGCGTGTCGATGCCGAGTGCGCCCCGGGCCTGGATCAGGCCGGCATCGTTGTTCAGCATGCCGCTGCGGATCTGGAGCGTGCCGTCGTCGCTCGCACCCGTCGCGCCGATCCGGCCGTGGGCGTTGTCCAAGCCTTGTCCCTGGCTGTTCAAGGCCAGGCTGCTGCCGGCGATGGTGCCGTCGGCGTTGATCAGGCCGGCGGCATCCACGGCAACGCTGCGCTCGGCTTCGATGCGCCCGGCGGTATTGTCGAGGGCGCCCGAGCCGGCGCTGACGCTCGTCTGGCCCTGCACGGCACCGATGGTGCCGTGGCGATTGTCGATGCGGCCGGCGCCGAGGCTGAGATCCTGCTGGGCGGCCAGGAGGCCCTGCACGTTGGCGAGATCCTGGGCGGCACGAAGGGCCAGATTTTGCCCGCCGGTGATCTGTCCCTGGGCGTTGCTCAGGCTGTCGGCCGTGATCCGGGTATTGCCGCTCGCGGCCAGCCTGCCTCCGACACCATGCTGCGCGCCGTTGTCGATGCGCCCCGCGGCGTCGATGGCGAGATCGGCAGCGTCAGGTCCGGCGGCCTGGATCGTCCCGCCACGGTTGACCAGATCGCCGAGGGTGAGCACCGTGCTGCCGTTGCTGCTCAGCGTGCCGCCGGTGTTGTCGAAGCTTGCGCGGGCGGTGACGGTGGCCGTACCGCTGCCAGTCTGCACCAGCGCGCCGCCCCGGTTGGAGAGGGCATCGCTGTCGATGGCCAGCTGCCGGGCCTTCGTGATCGCGCCGTCCAGCATGGCGGAAGCCGTCCGGATATCGAGCAGGCCGTTGCTGCCGATCTGCCCGCGCGCGCCATCCAGCATGGTGGCGCTCAACCCGAGGCGGCCGTCGCCGGCATGCTCGATCATGCCGTCGGTATTGACCAGGGTGGCCGCCGCGATGTCCAAATTCCGGCTGTTGCCGGCGATCCGCCCCTGGGTGTTGTCGAGGCTGCCCGGCAGGCTGAGCGTCAGGTCGCCCGCCCCGGCCTGGACGATCTTGCCTTGGATATTGGAAAGATCATGGGCAATGGCGCTGATCTGCCCCGCGGAGAGCCTGGCGCCGTCGGTGCGCAGGGTCTGGCCGGCGCTGACCGTCAGCGTGTCTTCGGCGACTATCGCGGCGCCGCTGGCGTCGACGTCGCCAGCGCTCGCCTGCAGATGCCAGCGTTGCGCGCTGCTTTGGCTGCCGGACAGCTCGAGCGCCCGGGCCGCCAGGCGGCCGCTGTCCCCGCTCAGGTTTTGCCCGTGGGCGGCGATGAGCTGGGTGGCGTCGAGCGCGAGTGCGCCGCCGGTGCCGATGCGGCCGTCGGCTTGCACGCCGGCGGCAAAGACCGACTCGCGCGTGCCGGCGATCCGGCTGTTCGCGCCATTGGCCGTCAGCGTCGCGTCGCCTTGCGCGGCGATGGAGCCGCTGTTGGCGATGTCGCCGCGCGTGTCAAGGCTGACATTGCCTTGGGCGTGTATGGCGCCGCTGTTGTCGATGCCGGCCTGGCCGTCGACCTGCGTGTTGCCCGTACTGGTGATACGGCCGGCGTTTTCCAGGCGGCCATCGACAGTGACGGTCACGTCGCCGGCACTGGCGCCGATGTACCCGGCGTTGCGCACCCCGACTCCCGCCTCGGTGCCCACGAGGGTGATCTTGCCGGCGTACATGCCGCCCAACTGGGCGACATCGATGGCGAAGGCGGGAACCGTGCCTGCGCCGGCCCCGGGCGTGGCCCCGCTCAGCTCGCCGCTGCCGTCCACCTCCACCTGTCCGGCCCCGGCGACCGCTTTGAGTTGCTTGGCCCAGATGCCCGCGTTGACCTGCACGGCCCGGGCGATCAGGCCGGCGTAGTCCGTCCGGCTGGCATCCAAACCTGCGCCAGTCACCGTGATCGCGCCGCCCTGAACCCGATAGCCTTCGAGATTGCCGCCATTCAAGACCGGCGTGCCCGTCGTCAGCGTGGCGCGATTGGCGTTGATGAAGCCGCAGCCATCGCAGGTCACGCCGGCGGGGTTGGCGATGACCACCTGCGCGCGGCTGCCCGCCACTTCGACGTAGCCGTGCAGCAGGCTGGGGTTGCTGGAGTTGACCTCATTGAGAATCACCCGCGCCGTGCCCGCGGCCAACCAGGGATTGCCGCGTATCCAGCCGCCCAGTTGGGTTTGCGCGTCGGTGCGCGAATTGTTGAGGATCGCCCCCTGCTGTTGCACGTCGAACTGGCTGTAGGTGTTGCGCGAAACCCCCGCCGCGCTCGGAGTCTGGATATCGATCTGCGGCACGCCATTGGCGGCGTTCAGTATGGTCGGGCGCTGGTTGGCCGGGGCGTTCGGATCCGCTACGATTTGCCCATGTCCGGCGGCCGGCCACATGGCCAAGCCGAGTGCCGCCCAAAGCCCGAGGACCAGCGAACGCACCATGAGACGTGCCGCATGACGCGGCATCCGTGGCCGGACGTCCGCACTCCCCGCCGCCCTGCCTGCTCCCTTGCCCCGGCTGGCCGCCGTTTCGGCCACGACCATCGGCATGCCGAGAGCCTCGTTGAAGATGACGCGGTACAGGCGCTTGTTCATGCAGATCTCCCTGCCATGTTTTTCGTATGATTGGAGCCGGCAGCCCATGTCGCAGGCGGGTACCGTCTCGGGTTGTTGCGTGTGCGACTACTCCCTGCCAAGCTGCCGGCATCCGCCTCACAGCGACCAGGCGAGATTGAAGCCGGCCACCCGGGAAGCAGTCTCGAAACCCGCCGGCTTGCGGATCGGCCCGCCGATGAAGACATCGTAGCTCAGGCCTTTGTAGCCGCCCCGCAGACCCAATACGGCGCCGGTCAGTCGCGTGCCGATGAGGCTTTCGCTGCTCGGGCCGTCCACCTCGCCGTGATCGGCTCCCAGGTAAAGTTCCTGCCCGCTGCGGCCCAAGGTCCAGCCCAGATCGTTGCGCAACAGCCAGCCACGCTCGGCCGACAGAAGATTCTCACCGTCGAAGCCGCGCACGGTGTAGCGCCCGCCAATGGCGAAGCGATCCTGCGGCACCAGCGGCGTCTGATTCCACTGGGCGCGAGCCGCTCCTAGATAGCGCAGGCGCTGGGCGCCGAGGGCGAAGGGCACATTCAGTTGCGCGTCCGCCATGATGATCCGGGGCCGGGACGTGCCTTCACCAAAGGCTTCCTCCGGCGCGGGCAGAGCGCCCATGGCGCCGGTGCCGCGGCGATGGTTGAGGCCCAGGTCGAATGTGGCGGGGCCGATGAACTGGCGGTGCGTCAGGCCGACATCCCAGCCCGCCATGCGGCGGCGCTGCACTTCCACTTCGGTGTCATCGATGTAGTTCCTGGAGGAGCGTGTCCAGCCGCGCAGCGACAGGACGGTCTTGCGCACCGCGTCCCGGTAAAGCAGGCGGGATAGCTTGATGTCGGCGTTGCGGCTTTCGCCGCTGTAGAGGTAGGTCTGACTGGCGCCGGCCACCGACTGGAAATAGCGGCTGCTGCTCGCGGTAAAGCCGAGCAGCCAATAACCGAAGGGCACCGAATAATGAACGGCATAGCCACGGGTGCCACGCCGCCCCGGATCGCCGCCGCCGAGATCACGGTTGAAGCTGGCGTAGAATAGGTCATTCAGCGTCCACAGATGATCGAAAGACAGCGTCACCCCGCCTTGGTACTTGCCGGTGGCTTCGGTGCCAGAGTCATCGGCGAACACGCTCAAGCGCAAGGGAATGCGCTGCTTCCACTGAATTACGAGGTCGCTTTCTCCGGGTTTGGCGTCGGTGCCCTCGGCGGGGGTGATTTGAGTGTCCGCATCGGCGGTGGGGACGCGCTTGAAGTTTTCCAGCGCCTGCTCGACATCGCGCAGGTTGAGCAGATCACCCGCGCGGGCGGGTACCGCGTTCCAGCGTGTGGCGCGCGGATCCGTGCCCTCGGCAAAACGGATGCGGCGGATCCGCCCGGGAATCAGGGTCAGGTCGAGCGTGCCTGTTCGCAGGTCCTGCGGCTCGGCAAGCACGCGAGCGGTAATGTAGCCGCGCTGCACGATGGCATTTTGCACCCGCTTCATCACCAGGTTGATGCCGCGAGCGCCCAGGCAACGCCCGGCAGCCACATCGGCATGGCCGCCCTCGGCGCGATCCGCCGCCGCGAGCGCCCACTGAAAGCGCACGGCATCATCGCCGTGCAGCGCGATCCGTTCGATGGGGAAGCAGGGCGACTCTTCGCTGGGCAGGCGATCCGCGTCGGCTGACGGCGGGCGCTGCAGGCGCACGTCGGGGGTTTGTTCCTGCTGCTGCCGCAATGCTCTTTCCCGCTCCTGCTGGCGCAGGAATTCCTGGTTGGCGGCTTCCTCGGGCAGCACGACTTCCGCCCATGCCCAAGCAGGCTGCAGGCAGGCAAGGCAAAGCGCGAGCGCTGCGCCGCCCGGAGTGCGTGCCATCCGCTGCGGATCAACGGCCCGCGGCAAGCGCCCCATCTCCCCGCATGGCAGCGCCAGCTGTTTGCACAGGCCCTTGTGCGCCCTGCGCCGCGCCCACAAACCAGACTTCAAGAGCTGAAAGCCTGATTTCCTTCTGGAACTCTCCCGTTGCTTCGAAGCCCATTCTTATCATGCCCGTTCTTGTTATTTTCGGGTGCGGCACTGGGCACTGTCATTTTATCGTGTCTTGCAGACACTGCCCTGGGGACGCGGTGGCCGTTGTGCTTTTGGCGCAGCGCTTGGCTGCCGCCGCGCGGACATGCCAATCGAACAGCCAAGCCGAAATGAAAAATAGCTCAAATCCGGCCAAAGGAAACGTGGGTGGATGATTTCAGGGCCGGCTGCCAGGCGGGATTCATTGGAAGGACGGCGCGGCCGGCTGCATGCCCGGCCGCGGCTGACCTGACTCGGCTTCAGCGGTTTTGCCTTCCGCCAAGCAGGGTCATCGGAGAAGATACTGAATCAGATTTGCCGAGGCCGGCCCATGGCGCCAGCGCAGCGTCCGCAGCATCGCACGGCCGCGCGCCCCGGCCTCCTGCGGTCAAATCGCATCCTCGTTGACCTCCCCCGTCCGGATGCGCACCACCTTCTCCACCGTGGACACGAAGATCTTGCCGTCGCCGATCTTGCCGGTGCGGGCGGCGGTTTCGATGGCTTCGACGGCGCGGTCGGCGAGGTCGTCGGGCAGGACGATCTCCAGTTTGACCTTGGGCAGGAAGTCGACCACGTACTCGGCGCCGCGGTAGAGCTCGGTGTGGCCCTTCTGGCGCCCGAAGCCCTTGACTTCGGTCACGGTCATGCCCGCCACGCCGATCTCCGACAGGGCCTCGCGCACGTCGTCCAGCTTGAAGGGCTTGATGATGGCTTCGATTTTCTTCATGGGCTTTGCTCCGGTTCAGGATTCCCAGGTCGGGTAACGGTTGGTGATCGGATAGCGGCGGTCCTTGCCGAAGGCGCGCGGGCTGATGCGCACGCCGGGGGCGGCCTGGCGGCGCTTGTACTCGTTGCGGTCGATCATGCGGATCACGCGCCGCACCATATCCTCAGGATAGCCCATGCGCACGATATCCGCCGCCGCGCGGTCCTGTTCCACGTAGGCCTCGATGATGGGATCGAGCTGCTCGTAGGGCGGCAGGCTGTCGGTGTCTTTCTGGTCGGGGGCGAGCTCCGCCGACGGCGGGCGGGTGAGCACGCGCTCGGGGATGACTTGGCCGAGCTGGTTGCGGTAGCGGGACAGGCGGTAGACCAGGGTCTTGGGCACGTCCTTGATGACGGCGAAGCCGCCGGCCATGTCGCCGTAGAGGGTGGCGTAGCCCACCGCCATCTCGCTCTTGTTGCCGGTGGTGAGCACCAGGTAGCCCTTGCGGTTGGACACGGCCATGAGCAGGTTGCCGCGGATGCGCGCCTGCAGGTTTTCCTCGGTCACGTCGCCCGGACGCTTGGGGAAGGCGGCGAACTCGGCGGCCAGGGTGGTCTTGAAGGCCTCGAAGACGCCGCGGATGGGAATCTCGCTGTAGCCGATGCCGAGCGCCTCGGCCTCGGCGCGGGCGTCCTCCAGGCTCATGGCGGCGGTATAGGGCGAGGGCATCATGACCGCCTCCACCCGCGCCGCGCCCAGGGCGTCGGCGGCGATGGCCAGGGTCAGGGCCGAGTCCACGCCGCCGGACAGGCCCAGCACCACGCCGGGAAAGCCGTTCTTGTCCACGTAGTCGCGCACGCCGAGCTTGAGCACCTCGTAGACCTGCCGTTCCAGCGGCGCGATGGGGGTGAGCGGGCCCGGCCGCGGCGCCAGCCGGCCGTCCTGCGCCTCGAACTCGGCCAGGTAGAGGCCCTCGGCGCAGGCCGGGGCGCGCTGCGTCACCAGGCCGTCGGCGCTCATGACGAAGGAGCCGCCGTCGAAGACCAGCTCGTCCTGGCCGCCCACCAGGTTGACGTAGACGATGGGCAGCCCGGTTTCCCGGGCGCGCTGGCCGATGACGTCCTCGCGCAGGAGCTGCTTGTCCATGTGGTAGGGCGAGGCGTTGAGATTGACGATGAGCTCCGCGCCGGCGGCCTTGGCCGCGGCCAGGGGCGCGGCGCCGCACCAGCCGTCCTCGCAGATGGTGATGCCCACCGCTGCCCGGCCGATCCGCACCACGCAGGGCTGGGCGCCGGCGGTGAAGTAGCGCTTTTCGTCGAAGACGGCGTAGTTGGGCAGGCAGTGCTTGTGATAGCTGGCCCGCACCGCGCCTTCCTGCAGCAGGCTGGCGGCGTTGTAGAGCCGGTCGTTCTGCCGCTGCGGATGGCCGACGATGACGGGGATGGGCGGGAGCTGGCGCGCCAGATCGTGCAGGGCCGCCTCGGCGGCGCGCAGGAAGTCGGGACGCAGCAGGAGGTCCTCGGGCGGATAGCCGGTCAGCGCCAGCTCGGGCGTGACCATGAAGTCCGCCCCCCGGGCCAGCGCCTCCTCGGCGGCGGCGCGCAGGCGCGCGCAGTTGCCCTGCAGGTCGCCGACGGTGAGATTGAGCTGGGCCAGGGCGATTTTCATGGGGTGCGTGCTCCGCTCAACCGGAAGGTGCAGCAGCCGGCAATCTCCATTGGCGCGGCGAGAGAAAAATGAAGCAGGTTTTGCATGCGTTCTTTCCCTGGGCCGAGAGGCGCGAGAGCGTGCATGAATGAATCAAACGGCGATCGCGAGCAAGCTCGCTCCTACAAACCTGCGCCACGGCACCATCGGCGAGCCAGACCGGCAATCCGGCATCCGCGACATCAACTCTTGCCGGCGCCGAGCACCGCCGCCACCTTGGCGCCGATGTCGGCGGGCGAGCGCACGGTGTGCACGCCGGCGGCCTCCAGGGCCGCGTACTTGGCTTCGGCGGTGCCGCTGCCGCCGTCGATGATGGCGCCGGCGTGGCCCATGCGCTTGCCGGCCGGCGCGGTGATGCCGGCGATGAAGCCGATCACGGGCTTGCTCACGTGGCGCTTGATGAACTCGGCGGCCTCCTCCTCGGCGCGCCCGCCGATCTCGCCGACCATGACGATGGCTTCGGTCTGCGGATCGGCCTCGAAGAGGCCGAGCACCTCGATGAAGTCCATGCCGGTGATGGGGTCACCGCCGATGCCCACGCAGGTGCTCTGCCCCAGGCCGGCCTTGGTGGTCTGGTCCACGGCCTCGTAGGTGAGGGTGCCGGAGCGCGAGACGATGCCCACGCGGCCGGGCTGGTGGATGGCGCCGGGCATGATGCCGATCTTGCACGCGCCGGGGGTGATGACGCCCGGGCAGTTGGGGCCGATCAGGCGCGCGCCGTGATGCTGCAGATAGGCCTTGACCTTGAGCATGTCCTGCACCGGGATGCCCTCGGTGATGCAGACGATGAGCGGAATGCCGGCCTCGCAGGCTTCCAGGATCGAGTCGGCGGCGAAGGGCGACGGCACATAGATGACCGTGGCGTCGGCGCCGGTGGCGTCCACCGCCTCGCGCACCGTGTCGAAGACCGGCAGATCCAGATGCGTGCCGCCGCCCTTGCCGGGCGTCACGCCGCCGACCATCCGGGTGCCGTAGGCGATGGCCTGCTCCGAATGGAACGTGCCCTGCTTGCCGGTGAAGCCCTGGCAGATGACCTTGGTGTTGCGATCAACGAGAATGCTCATGCGCGACCTTCATGGAAACGGCGATCAGGGTGCCGGCCGCGGCTCACAGGCGGACCAGCACCACGATCAGAAGAACGATGGTGACGAGATTGGTGCCCAGCAGCACCCAGGGCAGCAGCGGCGCGCGCTCGGGCGCGCGGGCCCGCAGCATGGACAGCTCGCGCAGCAGCTCCATGCGCAGGTTGTCCAGGGCGCGCTGGCGCGGCACGTCCTCCAGCTTCTTTTCCAGGAGCTGCTCCAGCACCACGGTGAGTTCGGCGGCGGTCTGCGCCTCCTCCTCGCTGGCCCCGCGCTTGGCGTAGGCGTTCTTGAGTTCGTTGACGAGCGGCCCCGCTTCCTTGAGCAGTTTCAGCACGCCCTGCACGGCGGCGAAGTTGATGGCCATCAGAGCCTCCCCTGGGCGGCGGCGACCGCCTTGACGGCCGCGTCGGTCAGTCCCTCGGCGGCGATGAGCTTGAGCCCGCTCTGGGCCAGCATCTGCTTGCCGAGCTCCACGTTGGTGCCCTCCAGGCGCACCACCACCGGCAGCTCCAGCCCCACTTCCTTGACGGCGCTGATGATGCCTTCGGCGATGACGTCGCAGCGCATGATGCCGCCGAAGATGTTCACCAGGATGGCGCGCACCCGCTCGTCCGAGAGGATCAGCTTGAAGGCCTGCGCCACCTTGTCGGCGGTGGCGCCGCCGCCCACGTCCAGGAAGTTGGCGGGCTCGCCGCCGTGCAGCTTGATCAGATCCATGGTGGCCATGGCCAGGCCCGCGCCGTTGACCATGCAGCCGATGTTGCCGCCGAGCGAGATGTAGTTGAGGCCGAACTGGCGAGCGGTGAGCTCGCGCGGGTCCTCCTGGGAGGGATCGCGCAGGCTGTCCGTCTCGGGATGGCGGAAGAGCGCGTTGTCGTCTAGGGTGATCTTGGCGTCCAGGGCCAGCAGGCTGCCCTGTCCGGTCACGATCAGGGGGTTGATCTCGACGAGCAGCGCGTCCTTCTGGCAGACCAGCCGGGCCAGGCCCTGCATGATGCGGGTGAGCTGGCTCACCTGTTCGCCCTTGAGCCCCAGGGCGAAAGCCATCTGCCGCGCCTGGAAGGGCTGCAGGCCGACGATGGGATCGACCACGACGCGCCGGATGGCGTTGGCATCCCGGGCCGCCAGCTCCTCGATCTCCATGCCGCCCTCGGCGGCGCCCATGAAGACGATGCGTGCACGGGCGCGGTCCACCACCGCGCCCAGGTACAGCTCGCGCTGGATCTCGCTGGGCGCCTCAATGAGCAGGGCGGAAACCGGCTTGCCCGCCGCTCCGGTCTGCGGGGTGACGAGCCGCTTGCCGAGCAGCGCCTGGGCGGTCTGCTCCACGGCGGCGATGGAGTCGACGAGCTTCACGCCGCCCGCCTTGCCGCGCCCGCCCGCGTGCACCTGGGCCTTGACCACCCAACGGTTGCCGCCCAGCTCGCGCGCCATGTTGAGCGCTTCCTTGACGGAAAAGGCCGGGAAGCCGGGCGGCGTGGGAATGCCGTAGTCGTTCAGCAGGCGCTTGGCCTGGTATTCGTGCAAGTACATGTCAGCGAGCCCTGAGCGGTAAGGTGAGCGGTCGGGATCAGGCGGTCAGGCCGGCAAGCCCGGCCCCCGGTGCTCACATGTGATCCACCACCGCCTCCGCGAAGGCGCTGGTGGACACCTCGGTGGCGTCCTCCATCTGCCGGGCGAAGTCGCAGGTGACGGTCTTGGCGGCGATGGCGCCGTTCATGCCCTTCAGGATGAGGTCGGCGGCCTCGTCCCAGCCCAGGTGGCGCAGCATCATCTCCGCCGACAGCACCAGCGAGCCGGGATTGGCCTTGCCCTGGCCGGCGATGTCCGGCGCGGTGCCGTGGGTGGCCTCGAAGATGGCCACCGTGTCGGACAGGTTGGCGCCGGGCGCGATGCCGATGCCGCCCACCTCCGCCGCCAAGGCGTCGGAGATGTAGTCGCCGTTCAGGTTCAGGGTGGCGATGACGTCGTATTCGGCCGGCCGCAGCAGGATCTGCTGCAGGAAGTTGTCGGCGATCACGTCCTTGACGATGATCTTGCCGGCGTCCTCGGCGGCGGCCATGGCGGCATCGGCGGCGGCCTTGCCCTCTTCTTTCCGGATGCGCTCGTACTGGCGCCAGGTGAAGGTCTTGTCGGCGAACTCGGTCTCGGCCAGCTCGTAGCCCCAGTCGCGGAAGGCGCCTTCGGTGAACTTCATGATGTTGCCCTTGTGCACCAGGGTCACCGACACGCGATTGTGGGCGATGGCGTACTGGATGGCGCGGCGCGCCAGACGCTTGGTGCCCTCGCTGGACACCGGCTTGATGCCGATGCCGGAGGTCTCCGGGAAGCGGATGCTGGCAACGCCCATCTCCTTTTGCAGGAACTCGATCAGCTTCTTGGCCTCGGGCGAGCCGGCGCGCCACTCGATGCCGGCGTAGATGTCCTCGGAGTTCTCGCGGAAGATCACCATGTCCACCAGCTCCGGGTCGCAGAGCGGGCTGGGCGTGCCCTGGAAATAGCGCACCGGCCGCAGGCAGACGTAGAGATCCAGGTCCTGGCGCATGGTCACGTTCAGGCTGCGGATGCCGCCGCCCACCGGCGTGGTCAGCGGTCCCTTGATGGACACCACGAACTCCCTGAGCACGCCCATTGTCTCCTCGGGCAGCCACTGATCCTTGCCGTATACCGTGCAGGCCTTCTCGCCGGCATAGACTTCCATCCAGGCGATGCGCCGCTCGCTGCCGTAGGCCCGCTCCACCGCCGCGTCCACTACCCGCTGCATGGCGGGGGTGATGTCCACGCCGATGCCGTCGCCTTCGATGAAGGGAATGATCGGGTTGGCGGGGACGTTCAGGCTGTTGTCGGCGTTGAGGGTGATGCGCTGGCCCGCGGACGGGACCTGAATCTTCTCGTATGCCATCTGGCATGTTCTCCTTTGTTGCCGCGGCGCGGCCTGCTTCGGCCGCGCCGCCGATACCGCTGAAGTGCTTAGGCGCTCATGCGCTGGCTGGCCCAGGCCAGGGCGCCGCCGGAGCGGATCAGCTCCAGGTCGCGCTGGCTGGCGATCTGGGCGGCCACTTTGATCTCCAGGTTCCTGCTCTGGTTGACCACCACCAGGCTGCCGCCCACGGTGAGATTGCGGATGTCCACCGCCAACTGATCGCCCTGCTCCACCCGCTCGTAGTCCGCCTCGTCGACGAAGGTGATGGGCAGAATGCCGAAGTTGATGAGGTTGGCCAGGTGGATGCGGGCGAAGGACTTCACCAGCACCGCCTTGACCCCCAGGTACATGGGCGCCAGGGCCGCGTGCTCGCGGCTGGAGCCCTGGCCGTAGTTGTGGCCGCCGACCACGAAGCCGCCGCCCAGCTCCTGCGCGCGCGCCGGGAAGGACTCGTCGATGGCGCTGAAAGTGAACTGCGAAATGGCCGGCAGATTGGAGCGCAGCGGCAGCACCTTGGCGCCGGCGGGCATGATGTGGTCGGTGGTGATGTTGTCGCCCACCTTGAGCAGCACCGGCCCGGACAGCACCTCGGGCGCCGGCTGGCCCTGGGGCAGCTTGGCGATGTTCGGGCCGCGCACGATCTCCACCGCGCGCGCGGCATCGGCGGGCAGCGGCGGGATGACCATGCGGTCGTCCACCAGGTACTTCTCGGGCAGCTTCACCTGCGGCACCGGGATGCCCAGGTCGCGCGGGTCGGTGATGACGCCGGTCAGCGCCGCCGCCGCGCAGGTCTCGGGACTGGCCAGGTAGACGCCGGCGTTCTTGGTGCCGGAACGGCCGGGGAAATTGCGGTTGAAGGAACGGACCGACACGCCGCCGGAGGGCGGCGCGAAGCCCATGCCGATGCAGGGACCGCAGGCGGACTCCAGCAGGCGGGAACCGGCGCCGATGAGGTCGAGCATGCCGCCGTCGCGGGTGATCATCTCCATCACCTGGCGGGAGCCGGGCGACACGCCCAGGCTCACCCCTGCCGCCACCGAGCGGCCGCGCAGCATGGCCGCCACCGTCATGAGGTCGGTATAAGAGGAGTTGGTGCAGGAGCCGATGGCCACCTGGGCCACCGGCGTGCCGGCCACCTCGCGCACGGTCTTGACGTTGTCCGGGCTGTGCGGACAGGCGATCAGCGGCTCCAGCTCATCCAGGTTGATCTCGAGCACCTCGTCGTACTGGGCGTCGGCGTCCGGCAGCAGCTCGGACCAGTCCTGCGCCCGGCCCTGGGCCTGCAGGTAGGCCCGGGTGATGTCGTCGGAGGGGAAGACGCTGGTGGTGGCGCCCAGCTCCGCGCCCATGTTGGTGATGGTGGAGCGGGCCGGCGTGTCGAGGCTGCGGATGCCGGGACCGAAGTACTCGAAGACCTTGCCCACGCCGCCTTTCACCGTCTTGCGGCGCAGCACCTCGAGGATGATGTCCTTGGCGCTGACGAAGGGCTGCAGGCTGCCGGTGAGCTTCACGCCGACCACGTAGGGCATGGCCAGGTTGAAGGGCAGGCCGCCCATGGCCAGCGCGATGTCCAGGCCGCCGGCGCCGATGGCCAGCATGCCCGCGCCGCCGCTGGTGGGCGTGTGGGAGTCGGAACCGAGCAGCGTCTTGCCCGGCCGCGAGAAGCGTTCCAGGTGCACCTGATGGCAGATGCCGTTGCCGGGCCGGGAGAAGTGGATGCCGTAGCGGGCGGCCACCGACTGCAGGAAGCGGTGGTCGTCGGCGTTCTCGAAGCCGGCCTGCAGCATGTTGTGGTCCACGTAGGACACGGACAGCTCGGTCTTCACGCGATCCAGGCCCAGCGCCTCGAACTGGAGGTAGGCCATGGTGCCGGTGGCGTCCTGGGTCAAGGTCTGATCGATGCGGATGCTGATCGGGCTGCCCGCCTTCATCTCCCCATCCACCAAATGCGCCTGAATGATTTTTTGCGTAACGTTCAAACCCATGACTCGACTCCCGAATGACAAACCAAGGCATCCTGCGCGGACGAATCTCCCAAGTTTCGCAAAACCGGCCGCGTAAGCCAAGTGGTGCGGCCCGGTCGGTGCCTTTCGCGCCGGTGGCGCAACATGCCTCTTTCTTTTCCCGGCCAACGGCTTATGCTACGCACACCAGAAAAAATTCCTGCAAAAGCGGAAACAAGGAAACACATGGCCACGGACAGCAACGCCTGGCAACGGTGGAAACATAAAATCCTGGGCGCCGCCCGCGATCCGTTCTCTCCGGAAACCCGCCAGCACATGGCCCTGGTTGCCTTCCTGGCCTGGGTCGGCCTGGGCGCCGATGGCCTGTCCTCCTCCGCCTACGGTCCCGAGGAAGCCTTCAAGGCGCTCGGCCATCACACCCATCTCGGGCTCTATCTGGCGGTCGCGACGGCGCTGACCGTCTTCATCATTTCACTGGCCTACAGCCAGGTCATCGAGCTTTTCCCCTCGGGCGGCGGCGGCTACCGGGTGGCCACCAAGCTCCTCGGCGCGCACGCCGGACTCGCCTCGGGCGCGGCCCTGGTGGTGGACTACGTCCTGACCATCGCCATCTCCGTCGCCAGCGGCATCGACGCCCTCTTCAGCCTCTTGCCGGGCATCTTCCTGCATCTCAAGGTGGAGGTGGAGGCAGTTCTGATCCTCTTGCTGATCCTGCTGAACCTGCGCGGCATGAAGGAATCCATCAAGGTGCTCCTGCCCATCTTCATGGGCTTCGTGCTCACCCATGCCTTTCTCATCGTCTACGGCATCGGCCTGCACGCGGAACGCCTGCCCGCCCTCATCCCCGCAACCCTGAGCGAAACCCGCCTGCTGAGCCAGGAAGTGAGCACCCTCTTCGTCATCGCCCTCTTCCTGCGTGCCTACTCCCTGGGCGGCGGCACCTACACCGGCCTGGAAGCGGTGTCCAACAGCGTGACCATGCTGGCCGAGCCGCGCATCCGCACGGGCAAGTGGACCATGATGTACATGGCCGTTTCGCTGGCCCTCACCGCCGGCGGCATCATCCTCCTGTACCTGCTCTGGGATGCGCGCCCGGCCAGCGGCCAGACCCTGAATGCCGTCACCTTCCGCGCCATCGTCGGCGAGCTGCCCTGGGGCGGCGACACCCTGCTGACGGCGGCGTTGCTGCTCGAAGGCGGCCTGCTCTTCGTGGCGGCCAACACGGGCTTTCTCGCCGGCCCGGCGGTGCTGGCCAACATGGCGCTCGATTCCTGGGTGCCGCACCAGTTTTCCCAGCTCTCCGAGCAACTGGTGACCAAGAACGGCGTCCTGCTCATGGGCGCCGCCGCGCTGGCCATCCTGGTCGGGACCGCCGGCAAGGTGGACATCCTGGTGGTGCTCTACAGCATCAACGTGTTTCTGACCTTTTCGCTGTCGCTGCTGGGGCTGTGCCTCTACTGGTGGCGCAACCGCGACGCCGAGCCCGCCTGGGCGCGCCGCTTCGCGCTGGCCTTTTTGGGTCTCCTGGTGACGGTCGGCATCCTGCTGGTGACGGTGGTGGAGAAATTCGGCGAGGGCGGCTGGGTCACCGTGCTCATCACCAGCGGCGTGGTCTTCATCGGCCTCAAAATCCGCAAGCACTACCTGGCGGTTCGGGAAAAGCTCCGGTCATTGGACCAAGTGCTCGACAACCCGCCCTTGCCCGAAGCCAGTCCGCCGCCTCCGCTGCAGCCCGAGGCGCCCACCGCCGTCATTCTGGTGTCCAACAAGTTCCAGGGACTCGGCGTCCATGCCCTGCTCTGGGTGCTGAGGCTCTTCCCCAACCAGTACAAAAACTTCGTTTTCGTCAGCGTCGGCGAGGTGGACATCGCCACCCTGCGCGGCGCCGACATCCGGGATTTTCGCGACAACCTGGAAGCCAACCTGCAGCGTTACGTGGATTTCTGCCACCAGCATGGCCTGGCGGCCACCGCCTTCTCGGCCTGCGGCACCGATCCGGTGGCCGCCCTGGACCGGCTCTGTCGGGAGATCGTGGAAAAACGCTTTCCCAACAGCGTGTTCTTCGCCGGCAAGCTGGTCTTCGCCCAGGACAACTGGCTGACCCGCCTGCTGCACAACCACACCGCCGAGGCGCTGCAGCGGCGCCTGCACCTGCAGGGCCTGCAGATGATCATCCTGGCCGTGAAAGTGTCCTGAACTGCCGGCGCAGGCGGCGTTGCAGGTAGCGGACCGTGATGCCCAGGGCCAGCAGGGCGACGCCGACCAGGGTCACGCGCCAACCCAGGCCATAGGGCGTGGCGACGTCGGCCGAAACCACGGCGATGGACACCACCCAGGGCAGCAGGCCCAGCAGGGTGCCCAGGAAGTACCAGGGCCGCGGGATGCGCATGGCGCCGGCGATCAGGTTGGCGGCGGCAAAGGGCACCACCACGCGCATGGACAGCACGGCCATGAGGGCGTGCTCGCCCAGCCAGACGCGCAAGTAATTGTAGCGCCGGGCCAGCAGGCGCATGACCAGATCCTGCCCCAGCAGCTCGCCCAGCTTGTAGCCCGCCAGCGCGGCCAGCATGCCGGCCAGCAAGGCCAGCACGGTGCCAAGCAGCGCTCCGAAGACCATGCCGGCGATGGCGGTCAGCAGGATGAAGGGAAAGCCGAAGACGGCGCCCAGCCAGGCGAGGAGCAGATAGAGCAGCCAGGCGATCGGCACGTCGCCCCAGGTGGCGCGCAGGGACTGCAGGTACTGCAGCGAAACGACCTGCCCCAGGGGCGTGTAGTCCAGCAACGGCCCGAGCCCCAGGGCCAGCAGCACCAGGGTGAGCAGCATCACCCATTGACGCCAGGAAATGCGGGCAAAGCGGGAGGATGGCGGGGGTGAAGACGAAGCTTCACTGGACATGATCGGCATTCCATGAATTTTAAATACAAGTTAAAGCATATCTTTCCTTCGCCTTGACCGAAAGTGGCGAGCGTCGGAAGATACGACTTTCGTCGCATATGGACCCGGAGCAAGTCCCGCCCCCATGAAATTCCTTTTTAGGTGGTTCTGGCGTCTGCTCGGCGCCGCCGTGCTGGCGCTGCTGCTCTATCAGGGTTGGCTCTACGTGCAGGTGCTGCGCCTGGTGGACCACAACCCCACGGAAACGGCCCTGATGAAGGCGCGCAAGGCGGAGATGGCGGCGGCGGGCGAGCCGGCGCGCATCCAGCAGGAATGGGTGCCGATCTCCCGGATTTCCCGCTATCTGCAGCGCGCCCTCATCGTTTCCGAGGACGCCACCTTCTACGGCCACGAGGGTTTCGACTGGGAAGGCATCCGGGTCGCCGCCCAAAAGAACTGGCGCGAAGGCAAGGTGGTGGCCGGCGGCAGCACCATCACCCAGCAACTGGCCAAGAACCTCTTCCTCTCCACCCAGCGCACGCCCTGGCGCAAGGCGCAGGAGGCGGTGATCACGGTGATGCTGGAAAAGACCCTGGACAAGCGCCGCATCTTCGAGATCTATCTGAACGTCATCGAATGGGGCGACGGCGTCTTCGGCGCCCAGGCGGCGGCCGAGCACTATTACGGCAAAAGCGCCGCCCGCCTGACGCCGGCCCAGGCCGCCAAGCTGGCCGCCATGGTCACCAATCCCCGCTACTACGACAAGCATCGCCAGGACCGCCACCTGCAGCGCAAGACCCGCATCATTCTCAAGCGCATGGGCCAACGCTACGGCCCCGGCTTCGACGCGCCGCCCAAGCTGATCAAGGCGCCGCCGGCTGTGCGGGCGGAGCGGGCCAAGCCCGCGGAAATCGAAGCGCCGCTCATCGAAGCGGCGCCGGAACCCGCGCCGGAGATCCAGACGCCGAGCGAGCCGGCGGAAATCCTGCCAAGCCCGGATGAGCCGCTTCCGCTCGCCGATCCGGCGCCGGCGAACGGGGAGTAGCCGGGGCGAGACCCGCAGCCAAAACCAAGCGGGCACGGTGCCGCGCCAAATTCCGCGGGCTGCCGCCACCTGGGAGCGGGCTGGCCCGCGATGCGCGGGCGGCTGGCATGACTGATCGCGAGCCAGCTCGCTCCTACTGCCGGCGGCGACAGCCCGGCCCATGCTCGCTGCCCGGGCGCCCGCCTGTCGGCCTTCATCCTGCCCTCTCCCGAGGAAGAGAGTGTCCGGGAACGCGGGCGCTTATCGTGCCAAGCGCTGGCGGGCCGACACCCTGGATTGTAGGAGCGAGCTGGCTCGCGATCCACATGCCGATGGGAAGCCATCGCGAGCCAGCTCGCTCCTACGAGCCAATGGCGGCAGCAACGAGGGAGCGCCTGTCTGAGCCAGCGCGGCCGGGAGGCGCGCAGGGGATCCGCAGGGCGGGACAGCGGGGGCCCTGCTCTTCGCTTCCTCTTTGTACTCCCTTATTTCACCGGCATCGGCAGGTTCTTGATGAGATCCAGACGAATCCGGAGCACCTCGCCGGTGGACAGGACCCGTGCCTCCAGATACTCTCCCGCTTCGGAACTCGTCAGCTCCAAAAGCTGCACCCGCTGGAGATAGTTCATCGCCGTCGCCTCGTCCTCCCAGTGCAGATCCATCTGCTCCTGGCACAGGATGGCGATTTGAATGCGCTCCAGCACGTGGCCGGGCACGGGTCGGTAGGCTTGCGTCGCCATGATGGGTGCTCCCTTTAACGCTTGAAACCAGACATATCCATGCAGATCGACCTCTTTTACGAGCTCGCCGTGCCCGCGCCGTCCGGACGCAGCGAAGCCCAAGTCTACCACGAGACGCTGGAGGAGATGAGCCTGGCCGACGAGCTCGGCTTCGGCGGCGTGTGGCTGGTGGAGCACCACTTCATGCCCGAATACTCCCACTCCAGCGCGCCGGAGGCCTTCCTGGCCGCCGCCAGCCAGCGCACCCGGCGCCTGCGCCTGGGCCATGGCGTGGTGGTGCTGCCCTACAATCACCCGGTGCGGGTGGCCGAGCGGGTGGCGGCGCTGGACATCCTGTCCCACGGCCGGGTGGAACTCGGCGTCGGCCGCGGCTTCTCCCCCCAGGAGTACGCCGTCTTCGGTGCCCGCATGGCCGACAGCCGCGATCTGGTGCAGGAATCCCTCGACCTCATCCGCCAGGCCCTGAGCCAGGAGATGCTGCGCCACCGGGGCCGCTTCTACGAGGCCTGGGACGTGCAGGTCCTGCCCAAGCCCCTGCAACGTCCGCATCCGCCCATCTGGACCGCGGCGGTCAGCCCCGACACCTACACCTGGGCGGCGCAGCAGGGCATCGGCACCATGGCCGGCCCCTTCAAGCCCTGGTTTCTCATCAAGCAGGACCTGGCCGCCTACCGCCGCGCCTGGCGCGACATCCACGGCGATGCGCCGCCGGCGCCGGGACAGAACAGCCGCTTCGCCATGACCATCGGCGTGCTGTGCCTGGAGGACGGCGACGAGGCCCGCCGCCTGGCCCAGGAGCACTTCACTTGGTACTACACGCGCCTGCTGGCCCAGACCCGGCCGGTGCTGGAGAAATTCCAGGAGAGCTACGGCTTCTACAAGAAGCTCGGCTATTTGCAGCCCCTGCTCAAGCGCGCCATCAACGTCCCGCTGCTGGAAAGCATGGGCATGATCGTGGTGGGCGATCCGGCGGAATGCGCGGACAAGCTGGAACGCTACCGGCGCGCCGGCGTGGACAACCTGATCTGCGCGGTGGGCGCCGGCGGGTTGCCGACGGAGAAGGTGCGCGAGTCCATGCGTCTCATGGCCCGCCACATCCTGCCCCGCTTCCAGCCGGCTTAGCGCCATGCGCGTCCTGCTGACCGGCGCCGCTTCCCATCTGGCGCAAGCGCTGCTGCCCGCGCTGCTGGCGAACCCGGACGTCGAGTCGGTGCTCGGCCTGGACTTGGCGCCCGTGTCCTTCGCGCACCCGCGCTTTCGCGCGCTGCAGGCCAACCTGCTCGATGCCGACCTGGCCCAGCATATGGCGGGCATGGACGCGGTGGTGCATCTGGCCTTCGTGGTCCTGGGCCGGACCCTGGGGCGGGAGCGCAAGAACCGCGCGCTCATGCGCGAGTACAACCTGCGCGGCACCCAACGGCTGTGCCAGGCCGCCGCGGCAGCCGGCGTGCGCCGGCTGGTGTACAGCAGCAGCGTGGCCGTCTACGGCGCCTGGCCGGACAACCCGCCGCTCATCGGCGAGGATTGGCCGCGGCGACCCATGCCGGGCTTCGCCTACAGCGAGGACAAGGCCGCCGTGGAGGACTGGCTCGACGCCTTCGAAGCCGCCGCCCCCGAACTCGGCATCGCGCGCCTGCGCATCCACGCGGTGGTCGGCCCGCGCGCCCAGGCGTTATTGAACCGCATCGCCCGCACCCGCTTCTACGTGCGCGTCCCCGGCCCGCAGCCCCTCACCCAGTGCATCTGGGAGGACGACGTGGTGCAGGCCATCTTGCTGAGCCTCTTCAGCGACGCGCGCGGCCCCTTCAACCTGGCCGCCCCCGAGCCGCTGTCCTTTCGCGACATCGTCCGCCGCCACAAGCGCCTGTGCCTGCCGGTGCCTTATGCCCTGGCCGAAGGCGGCCACCGGCTCTTCTGGCAGGTGTCCGGCGCCGCCGGCGACCCGGGCTGGCTGGCCGGCCTGCGCCACTCGCTGGCGGTGGACACGGGCCGGGCGGAACGGCTGCTCCATTGGCGGCCGCGCTATTCCGTGGCAGAATGCGTGGATCACTTGGCCGGACGCCGGCCCTGAGCCCGCACGGAGAGGACAGCCGATCTTTCTGGGAACATGAGCGCCATACCCCAAGCCCGCCACACGCCGCTCCTCGAGCGCCTGAACGACAGCAGCCGCGACTACCGGGACCCCCTGGCGGAGATCCCGTGGGACAGCCTGGATCGCAGCCAGGCGTGGCTGCCGGACGAGCTCGTCTCCCTCTACGGCCTGCCCGTCCATGACGCGCTCAGCCCCGCGCAGCGCACCCGCCTCTCCCAGTGCGAGTACGTGGCCTTCGCCGAACTGGGGCTGTGGCTGGAAGCGCTCTTCATGCAGCGCATCAGCCGCAACGCCCTGCAGCAGGCCGTCCACTCGCCCGCCGCCTACGAGTACCAGCTGCACGAACTGCGCGAGGAAGTGGGCCACAGCCTCATGTTTCTGGAGCTGATGCGGCGCAGCGGCATTCCCACCCTGACGCCCATGGACCAGCGCCCACGCGCGGCCGCCCTCTTCGCCCGCCTCGCCCCTTATCATTCGGCAGCCTTCTGGACCACCATCCTCATCGGCGAGGAAGTGCCCGACCGCATGAACCGCATCATCCGCCAGCACCGGCAGCTGCCGGCGGCGGTGCTGGCCATGACCCAGCTGCACATGCGCGAAGAGGCGCGCCACATGGCCTACGCCCGCCTCGTCCTCAAGGATCGGCTGCCGCGCCTGGGCAGGTGGCAGCGCCAGGCCCTGCAACCGCTGCTGCGCGTCATCCTGCGCCAGTTCCTGAACACCTGCTTCTACCCCGGCCCGCAGGTCTATGCCGCCGCCGGGCTCGACGATCCCGCCGGCCTGGCCCGGGCCGCCCGCGCCAACCCCGCCCGCCAGGCCCTGGTGCAGCGTTGCGCCGAGCCGACCCTGGTTTTCCTGCGCGAGCACGGCATCAAACTCTAGGCCGGCGGCAACCCTCTAAGGCACAGATGTCCCGCCGTCGGCGGCCCATGCCGCCATCCGGTCGGGCCGAAATGCAAGGGAGGGTAGCCATGCAGCGAATCGCCTTTTTGCTGGGCTCCGGCGTATCCAGTTCGGCAGGCATGCCGTCCACCGGGGAGCTCACCGAGCGGGTGCTGTCCGGCGCCGGCGTGCGTCGGCACCCGGACGGCGCCTACTACTTCGACGCCGGGCGGAGCGACGCGCCGGCCGACGGCAGCGTGGCGCGCATTCGGCGCTTCCTGCACCGGCTGAAGGCGGAAATCGACGGCTACTACCGGGGCCAGCCGGAACACCACACCGATTACGAGGATCTCTATTACGCCGCCAGCCAGATCCACGACAGCGAGCTGCGCGAGTACGACAACCCGGCGGTGCAGCCCTTCATCGACAAGATCCGGGCGGACATCGAACCCCTGCTGGCCGGCGACGCGGGCGCGCCGGCTTGTAGCCTGCTCGAGCTGAGCAGCGAAGCCACCCATTACATCCGGGACGTGGTATGGCGCCTCCTCTGCGCCGAGCCGAGCCGGGCGGACCACATGGAAAGCTTGAGCGCCGCCTGCCTGGATGACGCGCTGTCCTGCGTGGACATCTTCACCCTCAACCACGACACGGTGCTCGAACAACTGCTGTCCCGCAACGGCATCCGGGTCACCGACGGCTTCGACGAGCCGGTGGAGCGGATCCGCTACTGGAACCCGGATCTGTTCATGCGCCCGGACGCCCGGGTGCGCCTCTTCAAGCTGCACGGTTCGGTGAACTGGTTCCGGCTGCGTCCACCGGATGGCGCCGGCGAGCTGATCGGCATGCCGCTGGACTGGGATTTCCGCCATGGCGAGCCGGTACCGGACCGCGCCTGGCCGACGGGCGGCCGCCCCCTCTTCCTGGCCGGCACCTTCAACAAGATCCTGCAGTACACCAGCGACATCTACGCCGATCTGCACTACCAGTTCCGCTACGTGCTGCGCGAAGCCGAGCACCTGCTGGTCTGCGGCTACAGCTTCGGCGACAAGGGCATCAACGGCCGCATCATCGAGTGGATGCACTCCGCGCCGGGCCGGCGCCTCTTGGTGGCCCATCCCCAGCCGGAGGAACTCAAGAGCAAGGCGCGCCCCCGCATCGCGCGCTACTGGGACGAGTGGCAGAGCCAGGGCCGCCTGACTCCTATCGCCAAAGGCATCGAGGAACTCTCCTGGCCGGAGATCAGGGCGCAGCTGCGCTAGCTCCCGCGCCAGCGCCGCCACGGCCGGACCACCGCAGGCGGCCGGGCGATGCGGTCGGCGGCCGCGCCGGCCTTGCGGGCGGAGTCGGGATCGCCGGTCTTGAGGGGGTGCCAATCGGGCAGGTCGCGGCCCTCGTGCACGCGCCGGTAGGCGCAGGTCTCGGGCAGCCAGCGGTACTGCGCCGGCTGCATGGCGCGAATGGGCAGACAGGCGGGCACCACCTCGTGGCGCCGCGCGTAGACCTTGCAGCGGCAGGCGGCAATGTCCAACTGGGCGCAGGCCACCTTGCTGAAGACCAGCCGGCCGGTGTCGATGTCCTCCTGCTTTTCCAGGCAGCACAGGGCGCAGCCGTCGCAGAGGGACTCCCATTCCTCGGCGCTCATCTGCGCCAGCGTCTTTTCCAGCCAGAACGATTGCTTGTCCATGCCGTCCAAGGCCCCCGGATCCGTTCATCCTGCAGGCTATTGTGAAATAATAAGCGCATGTCCGAAAGAGCGAAGCCGTCCCCGCTGCCCATCGACGAGGCCCTGCCGCGCCTGCGCGCCGCCCTGGCCCGGCACCCGGCCGTGGTCCTGCAGGCCCCGCCGGGGGCCGGCAAGACCACGCGCGTGCCCCTGGACCTCCTGGATGCCCCGTGGCTGGCGGGACAGCGCATCCTCATGCTGGAACCGCGCCGGCTGGCGGCACGGGCGGCGGCGCAGCGCATGGCGCAGACCCTGAACGAGCCGCCGGGGCGCACGATCGGCTACCAGATCCGCTTCGAACGGCGCGCCTCCGCCGCCACCCGCGTCGAGGTGCTGACCGAGGGCATTCTCGCCCGCCGCCTGCAAAGCGACCCCGAGCTCCAGGGGGTGGGACTGGTGATCTTCGACGAATTCCACGAGCGCCACCTGCACAGCGACCTGGCGCTGGCCCTGTGCCGGGACGTGCAGCTCGGCCTGCGCGAGGACCTGCGCATCCTGGTCATGTCCGCCACCCTGGACGGCCAGGCCGTCGCCCGCCTGCTGGGCGACGCGCCCATCGTCACCAGCGCGGGACGCAGCCATCCGGTGACCGTGCACCATCTGTCGGCGGCGGCGCAGACGCCCCTGCCCCAGGCCATGGCCGCCGCCATCGCCCAGGCGCTGGAGCGCCACGGCGGCGACCTGCTGGCCTTCCTGCCCGGCGCCGGCGAGATCCGCCGCACCCAGGCGCTGCTCGAAGCCCGGCTGGATCCCGCCGTCTTCCAGGTCTGCCCGCTCTACGGCGACCTGCCGCAGGCGGAGCAGGACCGGGCGCTGCAGCCCGGCCCGCGGCGGCGCGTGGTGCTGGCCACCAACATCGCCGAAACCAGCCTCACCATCGAGGGCATCACCGTGGTGGTGGACGGCGGCTGGAGCCGGCAGGCTCAGTTCGACCCCGGCACCGGCATGAGCCGGCTGGCCACCGTGCGCGTTTCCCAGGCCGCCGCCGAGCAGCGGGCCGGACGCGCGGGCCGGCTCGGCCCCGGCACCTGCTACCGGCTGTGGAGCCTGGACGCCCATGCCGGCCTGCTGCCGCAGGCCACGCCGGAAATCCGCAGCGCCGACCTCGCGCCCCTGCTCCTCGATCTCTGCCACTGGGGCGTGGCCGACCCGGCCAGCCTGACTTGGCTGGACCCGCCGCCCGCCGCCGCCCTGGGCCAGGCGCGGCAGCTCCTGCAAAGCCTGGCGGCCCTGGATGCCGAGGGGCGCATCACGCCGCTGGGCCGGCGCATGGCCGCCCTGCCCTTGCATCCACGCCTGGCCCACATGCTGGTGCGCGCGCAGGAACTGGATCTCGCCGCCCCGGCCTGCGATCTGGCCGCCCTGCTGTCCGAGCGCGACCTCTTCGCGCGCGACGCCGCCGGCGACCTGCACGACCGCCTGGAAGCGCTGCACGACTGGCGCCGGCGCGGCAACGCCGCCGCCCAGGCCTGGGGCGCGGAGGCGGCCGCCTGCCGGCGCGTGGACGCGGCCGCCGCCCAGTACCGGCGGCTGCTCGGCCTCGACGGCGCGCCCGAAGCGGTGCCCGAACCCGCGCAAGTGGGCCTGCTGGCGGCCCTGGCCTACCCGGACCGCATCGGCCAACGGCGCGAGCCCGGCGGCGACCGCTACCTGCTGGCCCAGGGCCGCGGCGCGCGCCTGTCCGGGCGCAGCAGCCGGCAACGCCCGCCCTGGCTGGTGGCGGCCCAGCTGGACGCGGGCCAGGGGGAGGCGCTCATCCATGTGGCGCAGCCGGTGACGTCCGAACTGCTGCGCCGGCATTGGGCCGACCGGATCCAGCTTCGGGAGCGGGTCGATTGGGATGCCCAGACGCAGCAGATCCAGGCCCAGCGCGAGGAGCGCCTGGGTGCGCTCGTCCTGAGCAGTCAGCCGCTGGACAACCCGCCCGCGCAGGCGGTGCAGGCCGCCCTGCTGGATGGCCTGCGTCGCCTGGGCGCGGAGGCCTTGCCCTGGTCCCCGGCAGCCCGGCAACTGCAGGCGCGCGTGCGCTTCCTGCGCCAGCACCTGCCCGAGGAAAACTGGCCCGACTTCAGCGACGAGGTCCTGCTGGCGACGCTGGCCGACTGGCTCGCGCCATGGCTGGACAGCGTGCGCAGCCTGCGCGCCCTGGCGCAGCTCGATCTGCACGAGATCCTGCTCAGCCGCTTGGACTGGCCGCAGCGCGTCCGCCTGGACGAGGGCGCCCCCACCCATCTCGTGGTGCCCAGCGGCTCGCGCATCCGCCTGGACTACGAAGACGAACAAGCGCCGGTGCTGGCGGTCAAACTGCAGGAACTGTTCGGCTTGGCCGAGACGCCCCGCGTCGCCTGGAACCGGGTACCGGTCACCCTGCACCTGCTGTCGCCGGCGCGCCGGCCCATCCAGGTCACCCGGGATCTCAAGAACTTCTGGGAGCGGACTTATTTCGAGGTGCGCAAGGAGCTCAAGGGCCGCTATCCCAAGCATCCGTGGCCCGATGATCCGTGGCGGGCGCCGCCGACCCGGGGCACCACGCGCGCGGCGGCTCGCGACAGCTGATGGACACCCGGATGCTTTCGTGTATCGTTACTGGATTTCTCAACCGCAGCACGGACAGGGCCGATGATCAAACCACTGCAAAAACTCAGGCTGCAGGGCTTCAACAACCTCACCAAGAGCCTCAGCTTCAACATCTACGACATCTGCTATGCCCGCACCAAGGAGGAGCGCCAGGAGTACATCGACTACATCGACGAGGTGTACAACGCCGCCCGCCTGACGCAGATCCTCACGGACGTGGCCGACATCATCGGCGCCAACGTGCTCAACATCGCCAGCCAGGACTACGAGCCCCAGGGCGCCAGCGTCACCATCCTGATCTCCGAGGAGCCGGTGCTCACCGAGGAGCCGCGCAACCCGCAGGCACCGGGTCCGTTGCCGGAAACCTTGCTGGCCCACCTGGACAAAAGCCACATCACCGTCCACACCTACCCGGAAAGCCATCCGGACAGCGGCATCAGCACCTTTCGCGCCGACATCGACGTGTCCACCTGCGGCAAGATCTCGCCCCTGCGCGCCCTGAATTTCCTCATCCACAGCTTCGACTCGGACATCGTCATCATCGACTACCGGGTGCGCGGCTTCACCCGCGACGTCAAGGGCAAGAAGCACTACATCGACCACAAGATCAGTTCGATCCAGAACTTCATCGCGCGCGACACCACGGACCGCTACCACGCCATCGACGTGAACGTCTACCAGGAAAACATCTTCCACACCAAGCTGCTGCTCAAGGATTTCGACCTGGACAACTATCTCTTCGGCACGGCGCGCGAGGACCTGAAGCCCGCGGAAAAGGAGATGGTCAAGAAGCGGCTGCGGCGGGAGATGCTGGAGATCTACTATGGCAAGAATATGAGCCACACGATCTGAGCGGCGGACCGCCGCCCGGAGCGCGTGGCGGATGGCGGGCGATCAGTCCTGCTGGGGCAGATGGTCCAGATGGTAGAGCACGCCCAAGAGCACGAAGGTCGAGCCCAGCATCCACAGCGGGCCGAAGAGCCACAGCACCAGCGGCACGGCAAAGTAGTAGGTGCGCATCCCCAGGCTGTTGTAAGCCACCGCCCGGTTCAGGTGCTGGGCCACCCGATCCGGCGTCACCCCGTGGCGCTCGGGCGTATTGGGCACATTGATCAGATAGCCGACGTGATTGTAGCCGCGCACCGCCAGGGAGAAGGCGAAAAAGGCCACGAAAAAGTCCACGATCAGCATCAGCAGCTTGAAAATCCACATGCCCGGCTCGCGCGAGCCCCAGTTGTTGAGCACGTGCAGGATCGGGCCGATCTTGTCGGCATTGGCCAGCATGTTCAGGATGCCCATGATGAGCAGGACCGCGGTGGAGGCCATCAGGGTGGCGGCCATGGTGGAGTTGCGCAAGGTCTGCACGGCCAGCACGTCGCGGTTTTCCTCCATGATCCGTTCCACCCACGAAACCCGCGCCAGATTGTTGATCCCCTGCACGGTGGCGGTGGGTTGCCGGCGGATTCGTCGGAGCATCCACTCGCGGTAGCCGAACAGGATCAGCACGCAGAAGAAGAACACGGACAAGTCAAAGAAGTACGGCCAGAACTGCGGTGAGTGGATGTCAATCACACGATTCGCCTTTTTTGATCTTTTTCAAGCTGCTTTCGGGAAACGCCTACCATTGCCCAGCCAAGCCCGGGCGTGACGGGCCATAGGACCTTGGTCGCCTTTGCCTGGCCGATTGCCGGCGCCTAAGCTGAAAGAGGATGTCCTGTGCACAGGGTCGCAGGATGACTTAAAATAATAAACGTATTCT
The DNA here is from genome assembly GCF_000423825.1 of Thermithiobacillus tepidarius DSM 3134. Lineage (NCBI taxonomy): Bacteria > Pseudomonadati > Pseudomonadota > Acidithiobacillia > Acidithiobacillales > Thermithiobacillaceae > Thermithiobacillus > Thermithiobacillus tepidarius. The sequence continues at coordinate 71,146 of NZ_KE384096.1, read as the reverse complement.
AAAATACAAGCAGACAAGGAGCCTAGCATGGAACAAGAGGACTATCAAAGCGCGGGGATCCTGCTGATCGTCGGGGCGCTGCTCGGCGCCGGCCTCGCCCTGCTCTATGCGCCCCACCCCGGCCGGGAGACGCGCCAGGGCCTGCGCGACAAGGCCCAGCGCACCTGGGACCGGGTCAAGAACTCGCCCGAAGCCATCAACGAGCGGGTGGGGGAATTGCTGGACACCATCGCCGAAAACAGCCGGCAACTGGTAAGGGAGGCCGGCACCCTGACCCAGGAGCGGCAGGCCGAGCTGCGCGCCACCATCGAATCCGCGCGCAACGAGCTGGAGCGGTTGCGCAAGCGCATTGCCAAAATGGACTGACGGCAGGGCGAACCGTGCCCGCCTGATTGACCTGCCGCCGAAACTGGGGTATATTGCTCGGCCTTACGCGGGGTGTAGCGCAGCCTGGTAGCGCACCTGCTTTGGGAGCAGGGTGTCGGAGGTTCGAATCCTCTCACCCCGACCACCATGCAATCAGGTTGCGGCGAAGGCTGGCAGGCGAAATCCGGTTTGATGTATGCTGGTTGCCACGGGCGCCCGTAGCTCAACCGGATAGAGCAACGGCCTTCTAAGCCGTAGGTTGCAGGTTCGATTCCTGCCGGGCGCGCCATTCCCGATAGGTAGAGGTTTCAATGGTGGCTGTAGCTCAGTCGGTAGAGCCCCGGATTGTGATTCCGGTCGTCGTGGGTTCGAGCCCCATCAGCCACCCCATTCACCTTGGCGGATGGATTTGCTATAGTATCCGCCCACGGGCCGTTAGCTCAATTGGTAGAGCAGCGGACTCTTAATCCGTTGGTTGTAGGTTCGATTCCTACACGGCCCACCAAACAAGAAAACGGCCTGGACTCCGCGATCCAGGCCGTTTTTTCTTTCCGCCCTTGCCTGCCCGACGGTTAACCAAACGCCGACCGAATCGTTGACTGGATCATGAACCCGGTCCCGAGTCACCCCTACTTTCGTGCAGTTCTCCTGGCACGAAAGCCCGCTGTATACTTCATGGTTTACCCGGTTCCGAAGGAGCGGGGCCGCGACAGGTCCGGTCACTTCAGGCACGAGCAGCAAGCGGAGGCACGCCATGCGGGTGCAAACACTCCTCCTGGTGGAAGACAACCCCGATGACGAGGCGCTGACCCTGCGCACCTTGAAAAAGCTCTGCGCAGGACAACAGGTCGTGGTGGTGCGCGATGGCGTGGAGGCACTGGACTATCTCTTCGGTGCCGGCCAGTACGCCCAGCGCCAGCCCGCCGAGCTGCCGCAAGTGATGCTGCTGGATCTGAATTTGCCCCGCGTGAATGGTTTCGAGCTGTTGCAGCGGTTGCGGGCCGACGCGCGCACCCGCACCTTGCCGGTGGTGGTGCTGACCACCTGCGAAGCGGACTGGAAGCGGGTAGAAAGCTTCGCCTCGGGCGCCAGCAGCTATGTATGCAAGCCGGTGAACCCGGCGCAACTGTCGGACGCCCTGCGGCAACTGGGCCTGGAAATCTGACGCGCAGGATATGCTTGGCTCCGTGCCCTGCGCCGGCCTCCCGCATCCTACCTTTTGCTCAATCCCTGCCGGTGAGGCGCTGCTAGGATTGCTCGTTCCTACTTCAAGCCGGGATGCGGCATCCCGATGGAAAACAGGTGATTTTCCTACGTAGAAAGCGTCGGCAAAGCCAGGGGCGGCGCAGAAAAGGCGCGACAGCCGGGGATATGGCCCGCGTTGCGGTGCAGCGCGGCTTGCTGGCATCCGATTTCCATTACACCGGGCAGGATGCGCCCGGCACGGATGCGAGCGCGGACACCGCCGAAAACGCCATACTGCAGGAACGCCAGCCCGACGACAAGTGAGGGTTCGCACCCGGATGCAGCGCCCGGGTCATTGAGCCAGCCGTGCGTCCCCACCCCGTTGCGGCGTCCGGTCGTAGGCGCGGGTTGGCCCGCGATCCGCTTCAGCGGCTGGCCTCTGCTATCGCGGGTCAGCCCGCGCCTCCCAAGGTGAAGCAGAAGGTGGCGCCCTGTCCCACCGTGCTTTCCGCCCAGATGCGGCCGCCGTGGCGGCGGATGATGCGCTGCACGATGGCCAGGCCGACGCCGGTGCCCTCGAATTCGCTGGCGCCGTGCAGGCGCTGGAAAGCGCCGAAGAGCTTGCCGGCATAGGCCATGTCGAAGCCGGCGCCGTTGTCGCGCACGAAATAGACGGTCTGCCCGTCCTGCGCGAAAGCGCCGAACTCGATGCGCGCATTGGCGTGCTTACCGGTGAACTTCCAAGCATTGCCCAAGAGGTTTTCCAATACCACCTGCAGCAGGCGCGGGTCGCCGCGGGCGATCACATCGGGAGCGACGTGAAATTCCACTTCGCGCTCCGGTTCGGACGCATACAGGTTTGTGGCGATGCGGCGCGCCAGGTCGCTGAGGTTGACCGGTTCCCGACGCAGCTCGCCACGGGTGGCCTGGGCCAATTGCAAGAGATCGTCGATCAATTGCGCCATGCGCTGGCTGGCGGCGCGCACGCGCTCCAGATCCTGCCGGCAGGAGTCGCTCAGGATATCGCCGCAATCCTCCAGCACCGCGCGGCTGAAGCCGTCGATGCCGCGCAGCGGCGCGCGCAGGTCATGGGACACCGAGTAGCTGAAGGACTCCAGCTCCTGGTTCACGGCACTGAGCTCGGCGGTGCGCTCCGCCACCCGCCGCTCCAGCTCCGCATTGAGCTGCCGAATCTCCGCTTCCGCCTGGCGGCGTTCGGCCTTGGCCCGCTGGCGCTCGCTGATGTCCTCGTGGATGGCAACGAAGACGGGCGGCGATTCCTCGGCGGAGAGTTGCAGCCGAACCTCCACGGGGTAGAGACTGCCGTCCTTGCGCCGGTGCACGGATTCGAAGACCACCTGTTGCTGTCTGCCGCTGCGCAGCGGTTCGATCAAAGCCTCGAACTCCTCCCGGCTGATCGGGTGCAGGTCCACCGGCGTCATGCGGCGCAGCTCTTCCATGGAGTAGCCGAGATTATGCAATGCCCCTTGGCTCACCTGCACGAAACGCAGCGACTGGGCATCGAAGGTATAAATCTCGTTGAAGACGCTGTCGATGATGCGGCCAAGCCGGGTGGTCAGATCCTCGGCGCGCTTGCGCTCCCGCTCGGAGGCCCGCTGCCAGCGCAGACCGAGGCGATAGACGATGTAGCCGCCCAGGCCCAGGAACAGCAGCAGGCCGAAGGGCACCTGGATATGCGACAGCCAGGCGCGCTGCACGAAACCGTAGGGAATGGACACGAAGGCGGCGAATGGATATTGCGCCAGGCGATGGTAGGCGCCCAGCCGCTTGTCCGGACCGCAGGCGTCGGCCTGCCCGCTGTAGATCCCGCTTTTGCGCCTGGGCTCATCCCGCAGGGCGTGGGCCACCGGGCAATCGGCCGGGCGCGAGTAGGTGCGGACCGGGTCCCAGGCGCTGGGCCACAAGCTCTGGAAAAAGCCGTCCTGCCGCACGAGGCCAATGACGGTGCCGGGCGGCAGCGCCAGGGTGCGCCAGATGGCCTGCTGGTTGTCCAGCGGCAGCGTGGCGGACAGGACGAACTGCACCCGGCCCCGGGCATCGCGCACCGGATATTGCAAGGGAATGACCCACTGCCGGGTGAGCGGGCCCTGCAGGGGCGGCAGGACGTTCAGCCCCTGTCCGGCCAGGGTGGACTGAAAATGCGGCCAATAGCGACGCACGGCGCGCAGATCGGGGGACGGCTGGCCCGGCGCCAGGCTGATGGAAGCGGCAATGCGGCCATCCGGTGCAATGAGGTGCACGGCAAGGAGATCCGGGTTGGCTTGCTGAAAACGCAGCAGCAAAGCGCGCGTATGCGCCAAGTCGGCCGGCGCGCCCGCGTCCTGCAGTTCGCGACCGAGCAGGTAAAGGCCGCTGGCATAATGATCGAAAAACTGGTCCGCCGAGCGGGCGGCAAAGTCGCTGAGCTGCCGCAGGCGGGTCTGTTCCTCCTGCTGTTCCACGTGCCATGCGTAGGCGCCGTAGAGCGCGGCGAAGAGCAGCAGCAGGCCGGCCAGCCAGCGGAAGGACGAGGCCAGCGCCTGGGTGGCGGGCGGGGTGTGCGTGAGCAAGCGGCATCCCTTAAGATGTGATTTATTTACTATTTTAGACGCCCGCCAGCGTACCCGGGTTCAGGCCGCTCTGCCCGGGCCCTTGGTCAGGGGGCACGGACCAGCGTCTGGCCGCAGCGCCGGCAACGGTAAAGCGCTTCGCCGCGCTGGGCCTTATTGTGCCGCCGGGAACTCAACGATTGCGGGCCGCAGGCGCAGGCATAGGCAAAGTGCCGCAGGCGGCGGGTGCGCGCGCTGGCGAGGTCGAAGCGGTGGCAGCGCCGCGGCTCGACGCCCATGCGCCGCATCAGCGCCTGCCACACCCGTCCGTGCGGACGATCTGTCTTCCCCAGTTGCCGCTGCCAGAGATGGCAAAGCTCGTGGGGAATGACTTCCGCCAGGAAGGCGGCGAGGTTTTCCCGCAGCAGCACTTCGTTCAGACGGATGTGGTTGGCGGGCCAGAGGGCCTGGCCGGCGGTGGCGCCCGTCAAGTCCAGGGACACGCTGGGCGGGCGGATGCCGAAGGTGGTGCACAGCTCCTGGATCCGGGCCGCGACGGCGGCCTGCAGTTGTGTTTCTGTCATTGCATCCGTGCTCTTGAACCGGGATAGTAGCCCAACATCGAAAACCCGATGATCCCTTGCCGAACGCCGCGGGGCAAGCATGAGCGCCGCCAGAGCCAAATCGAAAAATTTCCGCATCTTCCTGCAGGTGGGCCGCTTCCTGCTGCCGCACCGGGCCAAGGTGGCGTGGTTTCTGCTGGCCATGCTGGTGGCGGCCGGCACCAGCCTCGCCCTGCCCCAGGGGGTGCGCTGGTTCGTGGACCACGCCTTCGCCTCGCCCCAGGCCCTGCGCCAGGCCACCCTGGTGCTGGTCGGGCTCGGCGTGCTCATGATGCTGGCCACCGCCGCGCGCTACGCCTTGGTGACCTGGACCGGCGAGCGGATCGTCGCCGACATCCGCAGCGCGGTCTTTGCCCACGTGATCGGCCTGTCGCCGGCTTTCTTCGAGACCCGGCGCACCGGCGAGATCATCGCGCGGCTGACCAGCGACGTGGCCACCCTGGAATCGGTGGTGACCTCGTCCGTGTCCATCGCCCTGCGCAGCCTGGTGACGCTGGTCGGCTGCATCATCCTCATGTTCTACACTAATGCCCGGCTGGCCGGCTTGAGCTTCATCGCCGTGCCGGCCATCGTCTTCAGCGCCATGGCCATGGGACGCACGGTGCGGCGCCTGAGCCGCCAGGTGCAGGACCGCGTGGCCGACATCGGCGCCCAGATCGAGGAGAGCCTCAACGCCATCCGCACGGTGCAGGCCTACAACCGACAGGCGGCGGTGCGCGATCGCTACCAGGCCACCGTGGCCGAGGGCTTTGCCAGCGGCGTGCGCCGCATCCTGGTGCGCGCCCTGACCATGGTGGTGGTCGGCGTGCTGGTTTTCGCCGCCATCGGCGCGGTGGTCTGGGTCGGCGGCACGGACGTGCAGGCCGGCCGCCTGAGCACGGGCGCGCTCACCGCCTTTCTCATGTACGCCTTCTTCGCCACCGTGTCGGTGGCCGCTCTGGGCGAGGTGTGGGGCAGCCTGCAGCAGGCGGCGGGAGCCACCGAGCGGCTCTTCGAGCTGCTCGGCGAGCGGCCGCAGGTGCCGGAGCCCGCCGCGCCCCAGCCGCTGCCGGCGGGCCGCGGCGAGATCGTCTTCGAGCACGTGCGCTTCGCCTACCCCCTGCGGCCGGAGGCCTGCGCCCTCGACGATCTGAGCCTGCACGTGGCCGCCGGCGAGACCGTGGCCCTGGTGGGGCCGTCCGGGGCGGGCAAGAGCACTGTGCTGCAACTGCTGCTGCGCTACTACGACCCGCAGGCCGGCGACATCCGCATCGACGGCGTCTCCATCCGGCGCCTGCGGCTGGCCGACCTGCGCTCGCTGCTGGCCATCGTGCCCCAGGATCCCGTCATCTTCGCAGCCAACGCCTGGGACAACATCCGCATCGGCCGGCCCGATGCCTCGGACGCGGCCGTGCGCGCCGCCGCCGAAGCCGCCCGCGCCGCCGAGTTCCTGGACCGCCTGCCGGACGGCTTCGACACCTACCTGGGCGAAAAGGGCGTCACCCTGTCCGGCGGCCAAAAGCAGCGCATCGCCATCGCCCGCGCCCTGCTGCGCGACCCGCGCATCCTGCTGCTGGACGAGGCCACCAGCGCCCTGGACGCGGAGAACGAGCGGCTGGTCCAGGAAGCCCTGCAGCACCTGATGCAGGGCCGCAGCACCCTGGTGGTGGCGCACCGGCTGGCCACGGTGAAGCAGGCGCACCGCATCGTGGTGCTGGAAGCCGGCCGGGTCAGCGCCGTCGGCAGCCACGAGGAGCTGCTGGCCCAGGGCGGTCTCTATGCCCGCCTGGCATCGCTGCAATTCATCGGTTGATCACCGCTTCCGCCACTTTTCGCCGAACTCGGCGGCCTGAACTAAACCCCGCTTTCGCAATCTTAGCGATTAGGATCGGCATCGTTTTTACACGGGCAAGGACAATTTATGTCTAGCGTCGACCTGGAAAAGCTGAAGGAACTGAATGACCGGCTCAATCAAGCCATCCAGCAGTGCAGCCACGAGGAACTGGTGGAATGCGCCAAGCTGCTGGTGCTTGAGCTGGCCTATTACAAGGTGCGGCACACCATTTACACCAGCGAGGCCTTTTCCGGCCTCTACGAACTCCCCCCCACCCAGTTGCTGAAGGTCATCGCCGAAGCCAACAACGAATTCACCGCCCTCCTCTCCGGCCTTCAAGGCGAGCCGGAAAAGCTGATCCACATCCGCAACAAGCTGCAATCGATCGTTTGAGAAGCGGGCGCCGGGCTGGGCGTCTCCCCGTAGCAGCGGGCTTGCCCGCTCCTACGCAAGGGTTATGGCGCGGACGTCGCGCCCATGGCGAAAGCGGCATTGTCCCATTGCGAACCCCTCTCCTCCCCCGCTGTCCAACGTAAGGGGTAAGCCAAACGGCTGCCTCAGGAGGTGATCGCCATGAACATCCCGTTGGCAGACATCATGTTGCATGTGGATGAGTTGCTGGGCCGCGAGGAGTTGGAGCGGCTCGAGGACATGTTGCGCGCGGATGACGGCATCATCAGTGCGCATTTCCCGGCGGCCAGGCCGCATCTCATGCTGGTCGCGTACAACCCCGACTGCATCACGTCCGGGGAGATCCTGGGCCGTATCGTCCAATCCGGCAGGCACGCCGAACTGATCGGCCTGTAAAGGCGCATGCACAGGCGGGGGCTTCGGCCCCCGCCATGCTTGGTGGCTGGCTTTGCCCTCAGCCGGCGGCCCGCGCCATCCCGGCCGGCCAAACGACCCGGAAGGTGCTGCCCTGGCCGGGTTTGCTTTCCGCCTCCACGCGCGCACCCATCAGATCCGCGAAGCCTTTCACCAGCGCCAGGCCCAGCCCCATGCCGCCGAAGCGGCCGGTGCTGTGGCCCTCGGCCTGGTAGAAGCGGTCGAAGATGCGCGGCAGGATCTCGGGATCGATGCCGATGCCGGTGTCCTCCACCGCCAGCACCACGGCGCCGTCCGGCGACATGCCGATCCTGACCATGATCTGGCCGCCGATGCCGATGAACTTGACGGCATTGGACAGGAGCTGGTCCAGGATCTTGCGCACCAGAGCGGCATCCCCCTGCACCCGCGCGTCCGGCACCTGCAGGTCCAGCCCCAGATAGACGCCGCGCTCCTGCGCCCGGCCGGCGTAGACCTCGACCACGCCGCGGGCGACCTCGGCCAGGGGCACGGGCGCATGCTGCGGCCGGAGCATGCCGCCGGTCAGCATGGCATAGTCGAGCAGGTCCTCGATCTTCTGGGACAGCCGGTCCGCGCCCATGCGAATGCGCTCCACCATCTGCCGCTGGGCCGGGGTGAGATTGCCGTCGCTGTCCTCGGCCAGCAGGGAGGCGAAGCCGACGATCAGGCTGAGCGGGGTCTTGAGCTCGTGGGACACGGCGGAAAGCACGTCGTTTTTCATGTGCTCGGCCGCGACGGCGGTCGCCGCCACCTCCTGCTGCAGGCGCTGGTCGGCCATTCTGAGGGCCTGCTCCTGCTCGAGCAGCAGGGCCTCGATGCGGCGGTTGCGGGCGTAGCGTTCGGTGATGTCGCGGAACACCATGATCAGTCCGCCGCAGGCGCCGGCCTCGTCCAGCAAGGGATTGGCGGTCATCAGCAACGCCCGCTCCACGCCGTCGGCCCACTCGAAGAAGCAAACGACATCGACGATCTTGCTGCCGGGCACCGCGAAGAGCTGCTCCAGCGGCATCGCCTCCCCGCGCTCGTCGCGCACGGCGGTGATGCCGGAAAAGAGCGTGCCGCGCGCCACCGGCGGCGTACCCAGGCGCAGCAGCTCGGCGCCCTTGGGATTGAGCAGCTCGATCTGCCCCGCCGCGTCCAGGATGAGCACGCCCACCTCCACGCTCTCCAGGAGGTCGGTCAGGCGCCGGTGATCGCGCTCGATGGTCTGCAGGCTTTGCTGCAGCGCCAGCATGGCGGCGAAGAGATTTTTCTGGATGCGCCGGTTTTCCAGCTGCAGCCGGTGCTTTTCGATGGCGTTGCGCAGGGCCGCCACCAGATCGCGGCGGCCGACCGGCTTGATCAGATAGTCCGTCGCCCCGGCCGTCAGCGCCTTCACGGCGATGGCTTCGGAGCCGTGCGCCGTCATCACGATCACCGGAAAATCGCCGTTCTGCTCGCGCATGGCGGCCAGCACTTCAAGGCCATCCATGTCGGGCAGGCGCAGGTCCAGCAGCACCGCGTCGAAGCGCTCGTGCCGGATGCGCTCCAGGGCGGCGGCGCCGGTTTCCGCCAGGGCGGTGGCGAAGTTTTCCACTTCCAGCCGTCGTTCGATCAGCTCCAGGTTGGCCGGATCGTCGTCCACGACGAGCACGCGGCAGGCGGGACAGGCGGCGTCCGCCTCCCCCAGCAGCTGGCGCACCTGCTGCAGGAGCTCGCGGTGGCGGAAGGGCTTGTACAGCACCGCCGTCAGGCCCGGCAGCCGCTCGTCCAACCCGGTGTCCTGAACCTGCCGGCGGATCTCCTCCTCGCCGCAGAAGGCGGTCACCCACATGACCGGAATCCGGGCAAACTCCGGGTCGGCCTTCAGCTCCGCGGTAAAGCGGAAGCCGTTCTTGCCGGGCAGGATCAAATCGGTGATCACCAGATCGGGCCGCTCCCGGCGCGCCAGCGCCAGTCCGCTGTCGCCATCCGCTGCCGTCGTGACCGCATAGCCCGCCATCGTCAGGTGATCCCGCAGCCGCTCGCGGCTGGCGGCGTCGTCCTCCACGATCAGAATGTGCTTGCCTGCCTCGCTCATGCGTCCTCCCCCGCCAGCGGCAGCGTAAAGGCAAAGGTGGAGCCCCGCTCGACCTCGCTGGCCACGCTGATCTGGCCGCCGTGCATCTCCACCAGCCGGCGGGTGATGGCCAGTCCCAGGCCCGTGCCCTGCTGGCGCGGCTTGCGCATGGTATCCACCTGGTGGAACTCCTCGAAGAGGTGCGGCAGCGCGGCGGCGGGGATGCCGATGCCGTCGTCGCCAACCTCGATCCGCATCATGTCGCCGTCCACCGCGGCGCGCACGCTGATGTGGCCGCCCTCGGGGGTGAACTTGTGGGCATTGCTGACGAGGTTAGAGAGGATCTGGTACAGCTTGGTCTCGTCGGCCAGCACCGGCGGCAGCGCATCCGCGTCCGCCACCGTGAACACCTGCCGCTTGCGCAGCACCAGCGGCTGGAAGATGTTGCGGATCTCATCGAAGGTGCCCTGTAGCCGGAGCGGCGCCAGATACAGCCTGGACTTGCCCGCCTGCAGCTTGGCCAGGTCGAGAATGTCGTTGATGAGCGCCAGCAGATGCCGGCCGGCGTTGAGGATGTTCTCCACGTAGCGGTGCTGGGGCGGGCTCAGCTCGCCGGCCAGACCGTCGAGGGCGTCCTCGGCGAAGCCGATGATGGCGTTCAGCGGCGTGCGCAGCTCATGGCTCATGCTGGCGAAGAACTGCGACTTCATGCGGTCCATGTCCTGCAATTGCTTGTTGGCCAGGTCCAGCTCGACGATGGTCTTTTCCAACTCGTACTTGGCGTCCTCCGCCTCGCGGGCGGTCTCCTGCAAGAGCCGGTAGGCGTCCGAGTAGGCGATGCCGTAGGCGATCATGGTCTCGATCAGCACGTTGAAGGACGACAGCACTTCCGCCAGGCGCTGCTCCTGCGGCAGATCGGGCGATAGCCTTTGCAGGGCGTCCAGGTGCATGCCGATCAGCTCGTCGGGACTGATGTGCTGCTGCTGGAACTCTTTGCCCAAATCATAGGCGCGCAGCAGATCCACCTCCCGGTGCGCGGCCAGATACTCCTTGAGCACCTCTTCGTAATCGACTTTGCTGCTCACGTTTCATACCTCAAAATCAGGAGGAGCTGGTCATCGTGGTGGCGGCCATGTTCATGCACGATCTGGCTGGCCAGCATCTGCAGGTCGCGCCCGCGGGCGGCGGGCGAGATCTCGAAGCGGTCCGAGATGCCGTCGGTGTGCATGATGAGCAGGTCACCGGGCAAAAAGGCGAATTGTTCGGCGCGGAAGCTGCGCGCCGTATAGCCGGCGATGCCGTTGACGGTGACCGGGCGGTAGATCCGCTCCGCGGCGACGATGCGCGTCTCGATGTTGCCGAGCCCCGCGTGCACCAGGGTGCCGGCGCGCAGGTCGATGCGCACGATCGCCAGCACCGCTCCGCGCGTGCCGCGCAGCGCGCGATGGCAGCCGTCCAGCAGCGCGCGCGGGTCCTGCTCCTGGTGCCTGGCAACGTACTCGATGGCCCGGTGCGCCGCCGCCTGCGCCATCGGGCCGTGGCCGAGCCCGTCGGCCATCGCCACCAGCACCATGTCGCGGGAATGGATGACGCAGTAGTCGTCGCCGCTGCGGGTTTCGCCGATGACCGGCTGGTGCACGAGGCCGCAGCTCAGACGGCCCATTTTTCCACCTCCACCCGCGTGCCCTGCCCCGGCGCCGAATCGATGGCGAAGCGGTCGGCCATCTCCCGCACCATCGGCAAGCCGTCGCCGAAGGAGCCCGCCGTGGAGAAGGCCCGCTGCAGCGCCCGCTCCAGGTCGGCGATGCCGCGGCCGTGGTCCTCGGCAACGAGGCGCACCCCCGGCCGCGCATCCAGGCGCTCCACCCGCAAGGTGCCATGTCCGGCATGCTTGACCATGTTGCTGGCCAGCTCGGACACGATCACCTCGATGCGGCTGCGGTCCTCGGCCGTGAATGGCAGGCCGGCGATGAAGCGGCCGACCTCCTGCCGCGCCCACAGCACGTCCTCCATATGCCGGACCGGCAGGGACAATGCCGCTACTGGCGCCATTTGCGGATGGTCACGTGCACGCCCTCGCCCGGCGCGCTGCGGATCTCGAATTCGTCCATGAGCCGCTGCGTGCCCGGCAGGCCGGCGCCCAGCCCCTTGCTGGAACTGTAGCCCTGCCCCATGGCCAGGTCGATATCGGCGATGCCGGGGCCTTCGTCGTCCACCTGGATCTCGATGCCGGTCCGCCCCTCGGGGCTTTGCAGCTCGCGCAGCGTCACCGACCCGCGCACGCCGTAGACCACCACGTTGCGGGCCAGCTCGGAAATGGCGGTGGTGATGCGCGCCTGATCCACCGCCTTGAAGCCGAGCTGCTGCGCCAATTGCCGGCCCTCCTGGCGGGCGATGATGACATCCGCTTCCGTGTTGATGGCCACCACCTTGGCGCGTCCCTTATTCGTCATGGCGGACATCCTCCCCGGCCTTGTCCTGCTCGGGGCCGAGCAGCTCGGCCAGGAGCTTCAAGCCCTTCTCCAGATTCCGGGCCGTGGGCACGTTGCTCAACTGCAGGCCGAGCTCCATGAGGATCATGGCGATGGCCGGCGACAGGCCCACCACCACCGTGCGGGTGCCCATGAGGCCGGCCATGGTGGCGATGTCGTTGAGCACCCGCGCCATGAAGGAGTCCACGAAATCCAGCGCGCTGATGTCGAGGATGAGCCCGGCGGCGGCCGTCTTCTCGATGCGGTTGAGAATATCCGACTGCAGCTCCAGCACCAATTGGTCATACAGGTCGCCCTGAATGGGCACGATCAGGTTGCGGCCGATCTGCAGGATGGGGATATTGCTCGCCATCTCAGGCCCTCCCGGCCGGCCGCACCGTCAGCTGCAGGTCGCGGAAGGCTTGCTGGAGGCCGGCGCGCAGGGAGGCCTTGGTGGTGAGCTGGCTGAGGTCCACGCCCAATTGCACCAGGGTCTGGGCGATGACGGGATTGATGCCGGTGATGATGGAGCGGGTACCCAGCAGCCGCACCGATTCCACCGTGCGCATCAGGCGGTTGGCCACCTGGGTGTCCACCACCGGCACGCCGGTGATGTCGATGATCACGATGTCGGCCTCGTAGGCGATCACGGCGTCCAGCAGCTTTTCCATGATCTCCTTGGCGCGCATGGAATCGATGGAGCCGACCAGCGGCAGCGCGATGATGCCCTCCCAGACCTGGATCACCGGCGTCGACAGCTCGGAGAGCGCCTGCGCCTGGCTCTTGATGATGCGCTCCCGGTTCAGGCTGAAGGCCTCGAAGGTATGCAGGCCAAGCTGATCGATGGCCGTGCTGATTTCCCAGATGCGGGCCACCAGCTCCTCGCCCTTGAGTTCCCGCTGGTACAGCTCGAAGATCGCCTCCTTGAGCGAAAACACATAGGTGGCGGTTTCCGAGGGGCTGAAGCCGCGCTCGGCGAAGCCGGCGGACAGGCCGGCCAGATATTCGCGAAGGGAGGCGAAGGCTTCGTCCTCCACCGGCTTCCCCGCGCCCGGCTTCAGTGCCTGCACGAGCCGGCCCAGAATTTCCTTGGAATAGCGGACCCGTTCCTCGTCGGTGAGCATCTGGTTGAGGCGCGAACCCGATTCGTCCAGCTTGGCGAGCCAGCGCTCGAGGACGTCGGATTCATGGGATTTCAGCAGCTTTTTCGGATCGGTCATGATAGGTCTCTGTCGGCAGGAATCTTGGAAATTTATTTATACAAATAGGTGCCTTAGCGCCTTCCTCGGAAAAAATATAACATGCCGTTCTCCGGGCGGTGCGAGCGCGCGAATTGAACTGCAACCCGCCATGGGGTCGGAATGGGAAGCCGGGAAATGTTAAGGACAATATGCGGGACTGTAAACCCGAAACCATCTTAGGAACTAAAATGGTGGCCAAATATCAGCCTTTCGGTCGGGTGCCCGCCCGGGTGCCGGCGGCGATTTCTGTCCGGCGCCGGGCCATGTTTGCGAACTTCCGCTCCGGAAAGGCATCCAAGAAGGCGCGCGACCATCGATCGGAGTCCGCCAAGCGCGTTTTCCTGCCGGACCGCTCGGCACGTCGTTTCCAATAAAAATTTCCTTTCCCCGTCAAGCATCTGCAACGGGCGTCTCAGCAAGCTCGCCAAGGGCCGAAACCCTGCGACCGATGAGGCGATGCACGGGCATAGGCCTGATTGCCTGCCGGCGCCTGCGCCTTTAAAGTACTCAAGTTTTTGCCCCCAGCCGGAATTAGAGGTTGCATGTCCCTGACCAGCCAAATTCATAGCGCTCCGGCGAGGAATTACCTGTTCGCCGTACCGTTCACCGCCTTGGCGCTGCTCATGAACCTGCTGCTCGCGCCGGTGATCGCCCCCTACAACCTGCTGCCGCTCTTTCTCGGCGCCGTGGTGCTGAGCGCGCTCCTGGGCGGCCTCGGGCCCGGCGTGCTGTCCATCGTTCTGAGCGTGCTGGCGCTGGACTACTTCCTCATGGTCCCGCGCTACACCTTGACCTTCCTAAACCGCGCGGACCTGATCCGGATGCTCAGCTTCGTCGCGGTGGCCGCGCTGGTGACCTGGCTGGGCGACCGCATGCGCCGCCAGCTCCGGGAGAGCGAAATGGAGAAGGCGGAGCAGGCATTTCTCGCCGAAGCGGGCGTCCTGCTGGCGGAACCGCTGGATTACAACGAGGCGCTGCGCAACTTCACGCGCTTCGCCGTCGGGCGCTTCTGCGACTGGTGCCTCATCGCCGTCATCGAGCCCGGCCGGCCCCATCCCACCCTCACCCTGGCCGCCCGCGACCCGGCGCAGCAGGAGACGACACAGCGGCTGGAACAGGAGTACCACATCGACCTGCGAGGCCTGTATGGCTCCGGCAAGGCCATCGCCACCGGCAAAACCGAATGGGTCGAGGAGATTACCGACGAGCTGCTGGCCAGCGCCGTGCCCGAGCCGGAGCGGCGGGCCCTGATCAAGCGCTTCGGCATCCGCTCCTTCATCTCCGTACCGCTGACCGCCCGCGGCCGCACCATCGGCGCGGTCTCCTTCACCCTCACCGGTGCACGGCGCTTCCGGGCGCGGGACGCGGCCCTGGCCGAGCGCCTGGCCCATCTGGTGGCCCTGGCGGTGGACAGCGCCCTGCTCTTCCGCGAGGGCCATGAGGCCGAGGAACGCTTCCGCGCCACCTTCGAGCAGGCCGGCGTGGGCATCGCCCACACCGGCATCGACGGCCGCGTGCTGCGGGTGAATCCGAAGCTCTGCGACATGCTCGGCTACCGCGCCGACGAGCTGCTGCAGATGACCTTCATGGACGTCACCCACCCCGACGACCTGCCGGAGGACATCCGCCTGATCGACCAGCTCATGGCCGGCGAAATGCAGAAGCTCACGCGCGAAAAACGCTACCTGCGCAAGGACGGTGGCGTGGTCTGGGGCAGCCTGACCCTGTCGGTGGCGCGGGATGCCGCCGGTGTCCCCCTGTACCGCATCGCCGTGGTCGAGGACATCAGTGAACGCAAGCGCGTGGAGGATACCCTGCGCGAAAGCGAAGCGCTGTTCCGCGCCACCTTCAACCAGGCGGCATTCGGCATGGCCCATGCCGATCCCCAGGGCAATTTCCTGCAGGTGAACCAGAAACTCTGCGACACGCTCGGCTATGCCGTCGAGGAATTGTTGCAGATGACCTTCATGGAAATCACCCATCCCGACGATCTGGAAGGGGACATGATACAGATGCGCCGCCTGCTGTCGGGCGAGATCCAGAGCTACACCCGGGAGAAGCGCTACCTGCGCAAGGACGGCGGCGTGGTGTGGGCCAACAAGGCGCGCTCCCTGGTGCGCCACGCCGACGGCAGTCCCGCCTACGTGATTGCCGTGATCGAGGACATCACGCCGCGCAAGCGGGCGGAAGAGGCGGTGCGCAGCGCCTATGCCTTCCGCGAGAAGATCCTGGAAAGCGCCAGCAACGCCATCTTCGCCCTGGACTGGGACAGCCGCTTTCTGCTGGCCAACAATGCCCTTGCCGAAATCAGCGGCTACAGCCTGCACGAACTGATCGGCCAGCCATTCGGCATGCTCTTTCCGCCCGAGGAGCTCGCCAGGATACAGGAGCATCAGTTGCGGATCGTGGTGCACGGCGAGCGCATCTCGCACTGCGAGGCGACCATGCTGCGCAAGGACGGCGCCCGGCGTTTGGTGAACTTCAGCGCCGCGCCGCTCTTCGAGCAAGGCAAGCTGGTGAGCATCGTGGCCACCGCCGAGGACGTGACCGAGCGCCGGCAGATGGAAGTCGCCCTGCAGCAGGAAAAGGAGCTGCTGCAAAACGTACTGGACACCCTGCCGGTGGCGGTCTGGATCACCGATGAGACCGGCCGCATCACCCGCAGCAACCCGGCCACGCGTACGCTCTACGGCGACAGCCCGCACGTGGGCGTGGCCGAGTTCGATGTCTACAAGGGCTGGTGGCCGGGCACCGGCCGGCGTCTGCGGGCGGAGGAATGGGCCCTGGCCCGCGCCGTCACACGTGGTGAAACGGTGCTCAATGAGGAGGTGGAGATCGAGCGCTTCGATGGTGCGCGCCGGACCATCCTCGCCTCCGCCATGCCGCTGCGCGGTCCCGCCGACCAGGGACTGGGCGCCATCGGCATCGCCCAGGACATCACCGCCTTGAAGCGGACGCAGGAGGCGTTGCGCGAAAGCCAAGCCAACCTGGCCCGGGCGCAGGCCATCGCCCGCCTGGGCAGTTGGGTCTGGGATACGGCCAGCGGCGAGCTCAGCGGCTCGGACGAGCTGTACCGCCTCTTCGGCCTGACACCCGGCAAGCCGTTCTCGCTGGACGTGCTGCGCGAGCGCCTGCATCCGGACGACCGTGCCCGGGTGGAAGCCGTGATCGGCGCCACGCTGGAACAGGGCCAATTGCCGCAGGTGGATTACCGCATTCTGCTGCCGGACGGCAGCGAGCGGACAGTGACGGTACAGGGCGAAATCATGGAGGAGAACGGCAGCGGCTGCCCGCGCCGGATCATCGGCACCATCCAGGACATCACCGAGCGCAAGCGCATCGAAAACGAAATCCGCGAACTCAACGTCAGCCTGGAGCGGCGCGTAGCGGAGCGCACCGCCGAGCTGGAGTCCTTCAGCTACTCCCTGGCCCACGACCTGCGCACGCCGCTGCGCGGCATGGAGGGCTTCAGCCAGATCTTGCTGGAAGACTACGCCGGGCGGCTGGACGACGCTGGCCGGGACTGCCTGCAGCGCATCCGCCTGGCCAGCCAGCGCATGGCGGCGCTCATCGACGCCATGCTCAACCTGGCCCGCGTGACCCGTACCGAGATGCAGTTCGAAGCCGTCGATCTGAGCGACATGGCCCGCAGGATCGCCGCTCAGCTGCAGGCATCGGCCCCACTGCGGCGGGTGGACTGGACTATCGCCGACGGCCTGCAGGTCCGCGGCGATCCCCGGCTGTTGCAGGTGGTGCTGGAGAACCTCTTGGGCAACGCCTGGAAGTTCACCAGCAAGCATGAGCGCGCCCGCATCGAGTTCGGCGCGCGGGAGGAAGCCGGGGAGCGCAGCTATTTCGTGCGTGACGACGGCGCCGGCTTCGACATGGCCTACGCCGGCAAGCTCTTCCAGCCCTTCCAGCGCCTGCACGGCATCACCGAATTCGAGGGCACCGGCATCGGCCTGGCCACGGTGGCGCGCATCATCGCCCGCCACGGCGGGCGCGTCTGGGCCGAAGGGTCGGTGGAGCGGGGGGCGACTTTCTGCTTTACTCTGGGGGCCGCGAGCTGAGCGGCCAGGCCAGGCGGGATGAGCCAGTCCCGGCGCGGTCATGAATGCAGGAGCGGGCAAGCCCGCTCCTACTGAGCGCAGCCGGGTTGTTGTAGGAGCGGGCTGGCCCGCGATAACGCACCGGCCGGAAACCGATCGCCGACAAGCCCGCTCCTACGCTGCCGGGCATGCGGCGCCAGCACGGCATCAGCAATTTCCCGCATCTGCAAGGGGCACTTCGCCCGATTGCCTCGCGAATGAGAATGAGTTTAAATGCCTCGCCTCTTTGCTTACGGCGCGTGAAGAATAACAATGACCATGTTCGACTATAGCGATCTGCGCAGGCGCTTCGCCGAAGTGGCCCGCACGGTGGTGCTGGAAGAAGTCCCCGCCATCGAGGAATATCAGTGGCCGGGGCGCAGCATGCGGGCGCTGGCGGAGGCGGGGCTCTATGGTTTGGCGGTGCCCGAACGCTTCGGCGAGGAACTGGGCCGCATCAGCCCTTCCGCCTCCCTGTGCTTCTGTATGCACGTGGTCGGCTCGGCGGTGATCGCCGCCAAGCCCACCGACGCCCAGGCCGAGCGCTATCTGCTGCCCATCGCCCGCGGCGAGCACCTCACCACCCTGGCCCTGAGCGAGCCGGGCACCGGCGCGCATTTCTACGAGCCCACGGCGCGCCTGACCCGCGAGGGCGACGCGTACCGGGTCGATGGCAGCAAGTCCTTCGTCACCAATGGCGGACACGCGGATTCCTACGTCGTTTCCACCCTGAGCGCCGAGGGCGCCACCGCCGCCGGCATGTTCAGCTGCCTGGTGGTCGATGCCGGCACGCCAGGCTTGGCTTGGCAGGACACCTGGCGCGGCCTGGGCATGCGCGGCAACTCGTCCATCAGCGCCATGCTCGACGGCGCCCGGGTGCCGGCGGCCAACCTGCTGGGCGAGGAAGGCGACCAGACCTGGTACGTCTTCCACGTGATCGCGCCCTACTTTCTCATGGCCATGGCCGCCACCTATCTGGGCGCCGCCCAGAGTGCGCTGGATCTCGCCATGGATCATGTCAAGGAGCGCGTGCACGTCCAAAAGGGCCAGTCCCTGGCGGAAATCCCCGCCATCCAGACGCGCATCGCCGAGATGTGGACGGCGGTGCAGCAGCTCAGGCTGCACCTCTACCACGCCGCCGAACGGGGCGATCTGGGCGATCCCGGCGCCCTGCCCTTCATCCTCTCGGCCAAGGCCAGCGCGGCCGAGGTGGCGGTGCAGGTGTGCAACGAAGCGCTCACTTGCGTGGGCGGCATCGGCTACCGGGAAAACAGCACTCTGTGGACCTTCCTGCGCGACGCCCGGGCCAGCCATGTCATGGCGCCCACCACCGACCTGCTGAAAAGCTGGACGGCCCGTGCGCTGCTTGGCCTGCCCGTTCTGTAGCCGCAGCCATGTCAGCCGCCGACACCCCCGCCGCCAACGCCTCCGCCCTGCCCACAGTGGTGTTCCTGGGCGCCGCGCCGCAGCACCTTGCGCTGCTGGACCGGGTACTGGGCAATGGAGTCCGGCTCAGCGCCGCAGCGGACTGGCACGCCCTGCCGCACGCAGCCGCCGCCGTGGTGGATGCGGCCGTGATCGAGGTGGCGGACGCCGCCGTCAATCTCGCCCTGCTGCTGCAAGCCGCCCGCGAGCGGCTGCCCCAGGCGCAGTTGGTCTTTCTCGGCGCCAGCCGGGTCTTGGCGCAGATCCGGCAAAAGCTGATCCTCATGGGCGTGCTGAGCGAGCAGTGGAGCTTTCTCAAGCTGGAACAGCCGGAACAGTGGCCGGCCCTGCTCCGGGAGGCGCATAGCCGGGCGGCCAAACGCCGCTCCCTCAAGCTCGCCTCGCCCTACGGCATGGCCCGCCCCGCCGCCCGGCCCACGATCACCGCCGCGCCGCGGCGCGAGCTGGACAGCCAGTACCTGGCCAGCATCCTCCAGTACGCGCGGGAGGCCATCCTGTTCCTGGACCTGGATGGCTGCATCACCTTTTGGAACCGGGCGGCCGCGCAGCTTTACGGCATCGCCCGGGAAAACGTGCTCGGCACGCCCGTGGAACAGCTCATCGCCCCGTCCTGGCGCGAGGAGCACGCGCGGATGCGCCAGCGGATTCTGGGCGGCGGAGAGGATGTATTGTGCGAACTGGAGCACCTGAAAGCCGACGGCACGGTGCTGCCGGTCGAGCAGTCGCTGGCGGCGGTGCGGGACTGGCGTGGCCTGGTCATGGGCGTGGCGGTGATCGTGCGCGACATCTCCGAACGCCTGGAGCGCGAGCGCCTGCAGCGCGAACGCCTGGAACAGGCCATCGCCCAGGTCCGCATGCAGGCCCTCAACGAGGAGCTGGAGCGGCGCGTGCTGGAGCGCACCGCCGAACTCACCGCCGCCAACCGGGAGCTGGAGGCGTTCAGCTATTCGGTGTCGCACGACCTGCGCGCGCCGCTGCGCGCCATCGACGGCTTCAGCCAAGCGCTGCTGGAGGACTACGGCGAGGCCCTCGACATGGCCGGCCGGGAGCATTTGGCCCGCGTGCGCCGGGCCAGCCAGCGCATGGCCGAGCTGATCGACGACCTCTTGAACCTGTCGCGCATCACCCACAGCGAGATGCACCGCCGCTCCGTCAACCTGAGCGAGCTCGCCGGGCAGGCGGCCGAGCACCTGCGGGCCACGCAGCCGCAGCGGCCGGTGACGGTCGTCATCGTTCCCGATGTGATCGCCCACGGCGACGCCCGCCTGCTGCAAATCGCCCTGGAAAACCTCTTGGGCAATGCCTGGAAGTTCACGCGCAAGCAGGCCGATGCCCGCATCGAGTTCGGCATGCGCGAGCAGGATGGCCAGCCCGTCTACTTCGTGCGCGACAACGGCGCCGGCTTCGACATGGCCTATGCCGACAAGCTCTTCGGCGCCTTCCAGCGCCTGCACAGCCCCGGCGAGTTCGAGGGCCACGGCATCGGCCTGGCCACGGTGGCGCGCATCATCGCCCGCCACGGCGGCCGCATCTGGGCCGAAGGCGCCGTCGGCCGGGGCGCCACCTTCTACTTCACCCTGGGGGGAACGGGGTCGTAGGCGCGGGCAGCAACGGGGCCAGCGCGGATAACCGGACAACGCCCACACGGCCCCCTCACCCTGCCCGCTCCCTCAGGGAGCGGATATCCGGGGAACGCCAACCCGGTAGCGTGCCAAGCCTGGCGGGCCGGCCTCCCAGTCCGTAGGAGCGGGCTTGCCCGCGATCCGCTGTGCCGATGGGGACAAGATCGCGAGCAAGCTCGCTCCTACGGCCGGCGGCAGGCCGGACAGCGCCTGCGCCGATCCGTCACTTCCCCGCCCCCGGCCGCATGCCGGCCGATGCCGTCCGGCCCGCGCCGTGCAAGGCCCGGCGCTTGTCGTCGATGCTCTTGATGAGGGCGTCGTAGGGCTCGACGAACTTCTGCACGCCTTCGCGCAGCAACTGATCGGTGACCTGCCGAAAATCAATGCCGAGCCTGGCCAGCTCGTCCATGATCCGTTGCGCCTCGTCCACCCCCTCGGCCACGGTGTCGCGCACCACGCCGTGGTCTGCGAAGGCGGCGATGGTCTCGTCGGGCATGGTGTTGACCGTATCCGGGCCGATCAGGGGCTCCACGTACATGACGTCGCTGTAGCCCGGCGTCTTGGTGCTGGTGCTGGCCCACAGCATGCGCTGCACGCGCGCGCCGCGGGCCGCCAGCGCCTGCCAGCGCTCGCCTTGCAGGATCGCCCGGAAGCGCTGGTAGGCCAGCTTGGCGTTGGCGACGGCGGCCTTGCCGAGCAGTTCTTCCGGCCGCATGCCCGACGGCGCCGCGCCAGACTGCATGCGCTCCTTGAGAAGCTGGTCCACCAGGACGTCGATGCGGCTCAGGAAGAAGCTCGCCACCGAGGCGATGTTGTGGACGGGCAGGCCCATCTCGACGCGCCGCTCCAAGGCGCGGATGTAGGCCCAGGCCACCGCTTCGTAGCTGTCGATGGCGAAGAGCAGGGTGACGTTGACGTTGATGCCCTCGAAGAGCAGCTCCTCGATGGCCGGCACGCCTTCGGGCGAGCCGGGAATCTTGATCAAGAGGTTGGGACGATTCACCGCACTGTGCAGATGCCGCGCCTCGGCGACGGAGCTCAGCGTGTCGTGGGCGTGGTGCGGCGAGACCTCCAGGCTGATGTAGCCGTCCAGCCCGCCCGACTCGTCGTAGACCGGGCGCAGGACGTCGCAGGCGTCCTGGATGTCGCGGATCACCAGGGCTTCGTAGATCTCATCGCTGCTGCGCCCCTCATCGATCAATTGCTGGATCTGCTCGTCGTAGTCCTGGCTCTGGGAAATGGCCTTGTTGAAAATGGTCGGGTTGGAGGTTACCCCGCGCAGACCTTCCTCGGTCACGCGCCGGCGCAGCTCGCCGCTGCGAATCTTGCCGCGCGTCAGGTTATCGAGCCAGTAGCTCTGGCCATGTTCGAGCAATTGCAGTAATGGGTTCATCGCGGTTCTCCTATGGGATGGGGCACTTCACCGGCCGAGCAGCGCTTTCGCCTGCTCGACGACGTGATCGACGGTAAAGCCGAAATGCCTGAAGTTCTCCTGGTAGGGCGCGCTGGCGCCGAAGCGGTCCATGCCGATCACGGCGCCGGCATCGCCGACCCACTCGCACCAGCCCAGCGGCGCCGCCGCCTCCACCGCCAGCCGCGCTTTCACCGCCGGCGGCAGGATCTCGTCGCGATAGCGCCGCGGCTGCTGGCGGAACAGTTCCCAGCTCGGCATGCTGACCACGCGCGCGTGGATGTCCTCGGCGGCGAGCCGGGCCTGGGCCTCCAGGATCAGGTGCACCTCGGAGCCGCTGGCCAGCAGGATGAGATCGGGCGTCTGCCAGGGCTCCTTGGCAAGAATATAGGCGCCCTGCAGCACGCCCGCCGCGCCGGCAACCTTGCGCCGGTCGAAGACGGGCAGCGTCTGGCGAGTCAGCGCCAGCAGGGTCGGCCCCTGCCGGCGCTCGATGGCGGCGCGCCAGGCGTAGGCCGTCTCGTTGGCATCGGCGGGGCGGATGACGCACAGGTGCGGGATGGCGCGCAGCGAGGCGAGCTGCTCGATCGGCTGGTGGGTGGGGCCGTCCTCGCCGAGGCCGATGGAGTCATGGGTCATCACGTAGATCACCGGCAGCTCCATGAGCGCCGCCAGACGGATGGCCGGGCGCGCATAGTCGGTGAAGATCAGGAAGGTGGCGGCGTAGGGCCGCACGCCGCCGTGCAGGGCCATGCCGTTGCTGGCGGCGCACATGACGTGCTCGCGCACGCCCCAATGCAGATTGCGCCCGGCATACTGCCCCTTCTCGAAATCGCCGCCGCCCTTGATCAGGGTGTTGGTGGACGGCGCCAGATCGCCGCTGCCGCCCATGAGCCAGGGGAGGCGCCCGGCGATGGCGTTGAGCACCTTGCCCGAGGCCACGCGCGTGGCCACCGGGCCGTCCGCCGGCGCGAAGCCGGGAATCGCCTCGTCCCAGTCGGCCGGCGGCTCGCCGCGCAGGGCCGCCTCGAACTGCTTGGCCAGGCCCGGATGCGCCGCCCGGTAGGCCGCCAGCCGCTCGTGCCAGGCCCGCTCCCACTCGGCGCCGCGCGCCACCGCCTGGCCCATGTGCGCCGCCACGGCTTCCGGCACCAGGAACTTCTCGTGCTCGGGCCAGCCGTAATGGCGCTTGGCCAGGCGGATCTCCTCCTCGCCCAGGGGCGCGCCGTGAGCCTCGGCGGTGTCCTGGGCGTTGGGGGCGCCGTAGGCGATGTGGGAGCGGACGATGATGAGCGAAGGCCGCGCCGTCTCCTGGCGGGCGGCCGCGAAGGCGGCGTCCAGGACGTCGAGATCGTTGGCCCGTTCGCCCAGATCCTGCACGTGCCAGTGGTAGCCCTCGAAGCGGCGCGCGGTGTCGTCGGAAAAGGCCAGGTCCGTGTCGCCCTCGATGGAAATGTGATTGTCGTCATAGAGGCAGATGAGCTTGCCCAAGCCCAGGTGGCCGGCCAGGGACGCGGCCTCGTGGGAGGCGCCCTCCATCAGGTCGCCGTCGCTCAGGAAGACGTAGGTGTGATGATCGACGATGGCTTGGCCGGACTGATTGAAGACCGCACCCAGATGGGCCTCGGCGATGGCCATGCCCACCGCGTTCATGAAGCCCTGGCCCAGGGGACCGGTGGTGGTCTCCACGCCCGGGGTGACGCCGTACTCCGGGTGGCCGGGCGTCTTGCTGCCCCACTGGCGAAAGCGCTTGAGCTCGTCCAGGGACAGATCGTAGCCGGTCAGATGCAGCAGGGCGTAGAGCAGCATGGAGGCGTGGCCGTTGGACAGCACGAAGCGGTCGCGGTCGAACCAGCGCGGGTTGCGGGGGTTGTGGCGCAGATAGCGCGTCCACAGCACGTAAGCGGCCGGCGCCAAGGCCATGGGCGTGCCGGGGTGGCCGGACTTCGCCTGCTGCACCGCGTCCATGGCCAGGGTGCGGATGGTGTTGATGGAAAGCGCATCGAGGGATTCCGCTGTCTGCGGCGTGGCCTTGTCGTTCATGGGCGAACCTCTGCGACTCCTGCTGCGCCGGATCGGCGTGGCCGGCTGGCGGCCGCCAGCCTTATCCCTTTAGGACGGCCGTCCGGGGAAAAGTTTCCTGCCGCGCTCACAGCCCAAGGAAGGGGCGCAGCAGGCGTACCAGCGCCTCGGGCGCGTTGTAGTTCAGGGCATGCCCCCGTCCCGGCAATACCGCCAGTTCGCCATGGGGCAGGAGCCGGGCCGCTTGCGCCGCCCAACGCTGCGGCACCACCGGATCATTGCCGCCGCGCACGACCAGGGTCGGCGCCTGGATCAGCGGCAGCTTGTCCTCGATGCGGTCGGCCAGGGCCAGCGCGGCCGTCGCCCAGGCGCGTTGCACCCCCATGGCCGCCAGGTCGCGCAGGAGGATCCCGCCGAGCGAGGGCGGCTCCCGCAGGGTGTCGCGCAGCAAACGACTGAGTTGCCGACCGTAGCTGCGCGCAGCCGGGTCCACGGTGGGGCTCAAGAGGACCAGCCGCTCCACCCGCCGCGGGTGGCGCAAGGCGAATTCGGCCAGCACCTGGCAGCCGAAGGAGTTGCCGATCCAGTGGGCGCGCGGGATGGCCAGGGCGTCCAGCCACTGCGCCAATGCGTCGGCCAGTTGCGCCAGATCGAGCACCGGCCATGGCTTGTAGCTCCTGCCGAAGCCCGGCAGATCCGGCGCCTGCACCTGGCAACGGGGCGCGAGCCGCGCGGCGGTGGGCAGCAGGTAGCGGCTGGACACCACCAGGCCATGCACCAGCACCACCACCGGCGCCGCCGGGGGCGGGCTCAGGCTGGCGCGGGCATAGAGCAGGCCGCCCGGCAGCCGCGTCCAGCGGCCGGTGAGCACGCCCCGCTCATCCCGCACCGGCTGCGCTATTGTTCCAGCGCCGCGCTGTAGCGGCCCTGGCGCGCCAGGCTGTTGAGCCGCGCCCGCTGATGCAGGACCCGTTGCGCCGCCTCCCGGTTGGCCGCCTCGCCGCGCCAGGCCTCCAGCGCCGGCGCCTGCAGCGCGCGGGCGTAGGAGAAGCTCAGCACCCACGGTGCCTGGCCGGCTTGGCCGGCCTGGACGTTGATGGCGTTCAGATGCGCGGTGGCCTCCTCGTTGCCCTGGCCGCCGGACAGGAAGAAAATCCCCGGCACCGCCGCCGGCACCGCGCGCCGCAGGCAGGCCAGGGTGGCGCTCGCCACCGCCTCCGCCGAAACGCTCTCCCCCGAATCGGCCCCCGGCACCACCATGCTGGGCTTCAGCAGCATCAGCTCCAGCGTCACGCGCTGCTCGTGCAGGGCATGAAAAACCTGGTGCAGCACGTCTTCGGTCACCTGCGCGGCGCTGGCGAAACTGTGATCGCCGTCGATGAGCACCTCCGGCTCCACGATGGGCACCAGTCCCTGGGCTTGGCAGATGGCGGCGTAGCGCGCGAGGGCGTTGGCATTCTCCGTGATGCAGCGCCGGCTCGGCATGCCCGCGCCGATGCGCAGCACCGCGCGCCATTTGGCAAAGCGCGCGCCCAGGTACCGGTACTCGGCCAGCCGCTCGGCCAAGCCGTCCAGGCCCTGGGTCACCACCTCGTCGGGGAAGTTGGGCAGCGGCACCGTGCCCTTGTCCACCTTGATGCCCGGCACGATGCCCTGGGCTCGCAGGAGCTGCGGGATGGGCGTGCCGTCGCTGCCGCGCTGCCGGAGGGTTTCGTCGAAGAGGATCACCCCGCCGATGAACTCGCCCAGGCCCGGCGTGGAGAACAGCATCTCCCGGTAGCTGCGGCGGTTCTCCTCGGTGGAAGGGACGTTGATCTTCCGGAAGCGCTTCTCGATGGTGCCGAAGCTTTCGTCGGCGGCCAGAATGCCCTTGCCCGGCGCGGTCAGCGCCGCCACGGTGGCTTCGAGTTCCTGAATGGACATGGCAGCCCTCCTGAACCGGCTTGCGCGGTCGAACCCCGCGTCCCTTAGACCGGCCGGACCGGTCAAAATTGAGCGGCCCGCGACTTAGGTCCGAGCCGCCCTGCCCCATGACAGATGCCCGCGATTCGGGCAGAATGCACCTATGCAAGACCCCGCCCTGCACGCCCTCCACACCGTCTTTGGCTACGACCGTTTTCGCGCCCAGCAGGAAGAGGTGATCCGCCACCTCATCGACGGCGGCGACGCCCTGGTGCTCATGCCCACCGGCGGCGGCAAGTCGCTGTGCTACCAGATCCCGGCCCTGGTGCGGCCGGGCACCGGCATCGTCGTGTCGCCGCTCATCGCCCTCATGCAGGACCAGGTCAGCGCCCTGCTGCAGTCGGGCGTGCGCGCCGCCTATCTCAACTCCACCCAGGACGCCCAGACCGCCCAGCAGGTGGAACGGCAGCTCCTGCAAGGCGAGCTGGACCTGCTCTACGTGGCGCCCGAGCGGCTGCTGACGCCGCGAACGCTCAATCTCCTCAAGCGCGCCCGGCTCGCCCTCTTCGCCATCGACGAAGCCCACTGCGTGTCCCAGTGGGGCCACGACTTCCGCCCGGAGTACCACCAACTCACCGTGCTGCACGAGCACTTCCCCCAGGTGCCGCGCATCGCCCTGACCGCCACCGCCGACGAGCCCACCCGCAAAGAGATCATCCAGAAGCTGGCCCTGGAGGAGGCGCGTTTTTTCATCAGCGGCTTCGACCGCCCCAACATCCGCTACCGCGTCACCCAGAAGCAGAATGCCCGCGAGCAGCTGCTGCGCTTCCTGGAAAGCGAGCACCGCGGCGATGCCGGCATCGTCTACTGCCTGTCGCGCAAGAAGGTGGAGGAAACCGCCGAATGGCTGCGCGCCAAGGGCTGGGACGCCCTGCCCTACCACGCCGGCCTGTCCGCCGAGCTGCGCCAGCGCCACCAGGACCGCTTCCTCAAGGAAGAAGGCATCGTCATGGTCGCCACCATCGCCTTCGGTATGGGCATCGACAAGCCCAACGTGCGCTTCGTCGCCCACCTGGACCTGCCCAAGAGCCTGGAGGCCTACTACCAGGAAACCGGCCGCGCCGGCCGCGACGGCCTGCCCGCCGACGCCTGGATGGCCTACGGCCTGCAGGACGTCATCACCCTGCGCCAGATGCTGGAAGCCTCCGAGGCGGGCGAGGCGCGCAAGCGGGTGGAACGCAGCAAGCTGGAGGCCATGCTGGGCTACTGCGAAGTGACCACCTGCCGCCGCCAGGTGCTACTGGCCTACTTCGGCGACGAGCGCCCGGCGCCCTGCGGCAACTGCGACACCTGCCTGGAGCCGGTGGAGACCTGGGACGGCACCGAGGCGGCGCAGATGGCCCTGTCCTGCGTCTACCGCACCGGCCAGCGCTTCGGCGTCACGCATCTGATCGAGGTGCTGCAGGGCAAGGACAACGAGCGCATCCGCAGCCTCGGCCACCAGCGCCTGAGCACCTTCGGCATCGGCAAGGAGCTGGATGCCGCCCAGTGGCGCTCCGTGTTCCGCCAGCTCGTGGCCCTGGGCTTCCTGACCGTGGACACGGAAGGCTACGGTTCCCTGCGCCTGACCGAAGCCTGCCGCCCGGTGCTCACCGGCGAGCAGCGCCTGCGGCTGCGCAAGGAAAGCAAGCGTCCCAAAGCCCGCAGCACCCGCCGCGTCTCCCGCTTCGACAACCCCGCCGACGAAGCCCTCTGGGAGGCCCTGCGCCGGCGCCGCCGCGAGCTGGCCGACGAGCAGGGTGTGCCGCCCTACGTCATCTTCCACGACGCCACCCTCATGGAAATGGTCGAGCACCGCCCCCAAACCCTGACCCGGCTCGGCCAGCTCTCCGGCATCGGCGAACACAAGCTGGAAATGTACGGAGCGGATTTTCTGGAGGTGATTCGGGGGTATGAGTGAGGGGTTGGGTTGGTTTTGGGTGGGTTGGGGGCGGCGCCCAACGGTTTTGGAGTAGAAGCGGTCTCGCCCGCGATGGCTCGCTGGCCACACGGTTGATCGCGAGCAAGCTCGCTCCTACAACTTGCGATGCCAGCCCGCCAGGCTTGGCACGGCACCTCAGCCGCCCCGAGTACCCGCTCCCGCCGGGTGAGAGCCAAGGGGCGCCCGGACAGTGCCCATGGGTGGCGCTGTCGCCACCGGCCGTAGGAGCGAGCTCGCTCGCGATTCGCCAACTTGACCGCCCCGGCACCGTGGGCCAGTGGGTAGGTTGGGCTGAGCACCGCGAAGCCCAACAGGTTTTAGGGTGTTGGGTGTCGGGGTTTGCCGTTCCGCCCCTCGGCCGCCGCTCAATCGCAAGCCAGCTCGCTGCTGCGCTGCACAACCACCGGGAACGAACGCCATGAGCGGCAATCTCACCGACGGTCGGGCAACCCCCTTCACCTCGCCCGCTCAGCCCAATTTCCCCGCCCCAAAACCCGTTAACAAACGCCCCGGAAAAGGGTATAGTCCGACTTAAGTAGTAAGCGAGGAACTCCCCATGGCGACGCCCAGCGACGACTTCGTCGACACCGCAGACCGCAATTCCCCCGCCCGGGCCCTGGTGCGCAAGCTGATTGCCGAGCGCAACGAAACGTTGGTCCTCTTCTGCCGGGCAGCCGGCCTGGAACCCTACGCCGACGGCCGCCAGGCGGCTGATCCCGCCAAAGTGCTGCAGGAATTCTGCCAAGTGCTGGTGGATTACATCGCCGCCGGCCACTTCAGCCTCTACGAGCAGGCCGTGCATGCCCAGGACGCCCCGCAGGAGCTCCTGGATCTGGCGGCGCGCCTCTATCCCGGTCTCGCCGAGACCACCGAAATCGCGCTGGATTTCAACGACAAATACAACTGCGGCGACCACTGCCCCATCACCGACGAGCTGCAGGAGGATCTGTCCCGGCTCGGCGAGGCGCTGGCCTGGCGCATCGAACTGGAGGATCAATTGGCCCGGGCGCTGTGCCGCACTTGCGACCTGCGCCAGAGCGCCATGGCGTAATCCCGTCCAACGCCCGGGTATGTTGAACTTCACGCCCGCGGCCCGGTCTTTAAGCATCCGGATCGGCTCGTTCGCAGGATCGAATCATCTCCCCGCTGACGCTCCCATCCCTTTACCGGCGCCCCGCCAGGGCGCCATCGTCGTCCACGTCACTTGTCAAGAAGGTAAGCAGTAATGAAAGTCTTGCGGCAGTTTTGGCAGCGCATTTTCCGAGCAAAGCGTTCCCGGCACTACAAAGGCGTGAGCCTGGGCGACATGGCCCGGCGGCACCTGGTCGCGGTGGAGCCGGTTTCCTGCAAGCTGATCCCCTTCCCCCGCGCCCCGCGGGTGTCCGCGCGCAACTGAGGGCGGCCATGGCCACGGACAGCGCCGCCTGGATCTGCGCCGCTCTGCTGGCCTTCCTGCCGCTGTCCACCGCCCGGGCCGCTCCCCTGGCCCCCGGCCAGCCGGCGCCCGATTTCGCCCTGCGCGATCAGCACGGCCAGGTGCAGCGCCTGGCCGACCAGCGCGGCCACTGGGTGGTCCTCTACTTCTACCCCAAGGACGACACCCCCGGCTGCACCCGCGAGGCCTGCCGCTTCCGCGACGACCTGCACGCCCTGCTTGCGCTCGGCGCCGTGGTCCTCGGCGTCAGCCTGGACGACAGCGACAGCCACGCCCGCTTCGCCGCCAAGCACCAGCTGCCTTTCCCGCTCCTGGCCGATCCCGGCGGCAACACGGCCCGGGCCTACGCTTCCCTCTGGTCCCTCGGTCCCATCAAGTTCGCCAAGCGCCGCAGCTTCCTCATCGACCCCGCCGGCCGCCTCGCCCGCATCTACCGCAAGGTCGCGCCGGACCGCCACAGCCAGGAAATCATCGCGGACCTGCGCGCCCTGCAGCAGGGCCACGCCCCCCGGCCCTAGCCCGGGCGGCGCGGCACTCGCCAACCAATCCGCCGCGCCGGCCGCCGAAGCCGTGGGAGCGAGCTGGCTCGCGATTACACCACGCGCCGCGCCCCCTACGCCGGATTCTCCTCCAAGGACGCCGGCGTCAAGGCCAGGACCTGCACCCGGATCGTCTCCAGATCGCTTTTGAGTTGATCGATCTGCTGCTGTTGCCTGACCACTACATCGTTGAGCTCCTGAAGCGTGTTCTCCTGAAAGGCCACGCGCGTTTCCAGCTCGACCAGACGTTCTTCCATGGCTGCCTCCTCGCCATTCCTGTCAATCGCCCTCGAACTCCAGGGCGGCGGAGTTGATGCAGTAGCGCAGTCCGGTGGGCTCGGGGCCGTCGTCGAAGACGTGACCCAGGTGCGCGCCGCAATTGGCGCAGTTCACCTCCACCCGGTGCATGCCCAGACTGTAATCATCCCGCATCTCCACCGCCGCCGGCGCCACCGGCGCCCAGTAGCTGGGCCAGCCCGTGCCCGAATCGAACTTCTGCGCGGAGCTGAACAGCGGCGCGCCGCAGTTCACGCAGTGATAGACGCCCGTGTCCTTGTGCCGGCAGTAGCGCCCGGTGAAGGCCGGCTCGGTGCCGCCCTGGCGGGTGATGTAGTATTGTTCCGGCGTCAGTTGCGCCTTCCATTCCTCGTCGGATTTGTGGATCTTCGCCATGCCGCTCTCCTCTGTGACGTTCGACTGCGCTCGGCCGGGCCGCGCCCGCGCGGCCCCTATGCACTCCGACCCCATTTGCCGGCTTTGGTTGCCTGGCGCTTGAGCCCGCGCGAGCCGGCGCGTAAGCTGAATCCATGATCCAGGTCACGCCCGACATCACCCTCGATGAAAATGAAATCCGCCTGTACTTCGTGCGCGCCTCGGGCCCCGGCGGCCAAAACGTCAACAAGGTCGCCACCGCCGTGCAGTTGCGCTTCGACGCCGCCCGCTCACCCTCCCTGCCCGAGGACGTGCGCGCCCGGCTCCTGCGCCTGGCCGGCCGGCGGCTGAGCACCGCCGGCGAGCTGATCATCGACGCCCGGCGCTTCCGCACCCAGGAACGCAACCGCGAAGACGCCATGGCGCGGCTGCTCGACCTGCTCCGCCGGGCCGCCGAAGCGCCCAAGCCGCGCCGCCCGACCCGGCCGACCGCGGCATCGCGGCGGCGCCGGCTGGAAGCCAAGCGCCGGCGCGGCGAGATCAAGCGCCTGCGCGCGGACGGCTAGCGGCGCACGTGGCCGGATCACTCCCCCGGGCTGACCCGGCCGGAACCCTGTTCGAAGGAAAGCACACACCATGATGGACAAATTCAAGCACGGCCTGCTGCTGGCCGGCGCCTGTCTCCTCCTGACCGGCTTCACCCCGCTCGACCCGGAGCTCATCAACGCCGCCCGGCGCGGGGACAGCGCCGCCGCACGAGACCTGTTGTCCCAGGGGGCGGACGTCAACGCCCGCCTGGGCGGCGGGACGCCGCTCATCTTTGCCGCCGCCGGCGGCCACGGCGAGCTGGTGCGCGCCCTGCTGGGCGCCGGCGCCGATCCCAACGCCCAGGCCGCCTACGGCCTCACCGCCCTCATGTACGCGGCCATGCAGGACCGCCCGGACATCGCCCGCCTGCTGCTGGACGGCGGCGCCGATCCCAACGTCCGCAACAACGACAATGCCACCGCGCTGACCATCGCCGCGCGCAAGGGCCAGCTCGAACTGGTGCAGGCGCTGCTGCAGCGCGGCGCCGACGTGAACGTCAAGAACCGCAACGGCACCACGCCGCTCATGCTGGCCGCCTACGGCGGCCACGTGGAAATCGTCCGGCTGCTGCTCGCCCGCGGCGCCGACGTCCACGCCGCCGACGTGGGCGGCTGGCCCGCCCTGCTCTACGCCGCCGCCTTCGGCCGCACCGACACCGCCCAGGCCCTGCTGAGCGCCGGCGCCGACGCGAACGCCAGCGCCAAGGACGGCACCACGGCCCTGCAGTTGGCCCAGCGCAAGCGCAATGCCGTCATGGTGCAGCTGCTCAGGCAGGCCGGCGCAGTCCAGTGAGCCAGGGCTGGCCGCAATCGCGCCTCCGCAGGAGCGGATTTGCCCGTAATCACGGTGCCGATGGCGGCAAAATCGCGAGCAAGCTCGCTCCTACAACGGGATGCGGCGTTTGGGTGACGAGCGGGCTTGTTCAGCTCGGCCACCCGCTGCATGGCCGTCCCTGCAACGGAATGTGGCGTTTGGGTGTAGGAGCGGGCTTGCCCGCGATCACGGTGGCCTCAGCACTGCGTTGCCCACCCCGGCACCGAGAAAGCGGCCTCACAGGCGGGCGACGGCCTGCCGGAGCAGCCCCCCGTAGCGCCGCGCCAACGCCGCCATGCGCGCTCCATCCGGCGTCCCGCCCAGCGCCCCGGCCGCCATCTGCGCATAGCCCAGGCGAAAGGCCAGGTAGGCCACCCGGTAGAACGGCAGGCGCGCCGCCAGGGCGCCATCCCCGGCCCGCGCCGCGAGCTGCTGCACGAAATCCCGCAGCACGGGCTCGCCGAGCCCGAACTCCACGGCGAAGCCCGCCACATCCCAGGCGATGTCCTGGGCGCCCGGCAGGAAGTGGTCGTCGTGGTGGTCCACGCCATCGGTCTTGAGATAGCCGCGCGCCGTGCGCAGCCACTCGTGCGGCAGCATGCGCCCGTCCACGGCCACCGGCGCCGCCGCTTCCACCTGCCTGCGATAGCGCGCCAGGGGCGCCAGCCGCGCCCGCCAGTCCGCCCCCAGCCCTTCGGCCGCGTTCACCGAGATCATCTCGCAAAGTGCCTCGAAGTCCACCGTGCGCGCGGCGGGCAGCGCGCGCCGGCGAAAGTCCAGGTAGCGCAGCGCCGCATTGAGCAGCTCGCTGTCCAGATCCGCGGCCGCCAGCGGCCGGCCGGGCACGAAGTCCGACACCAGAAAGCCGTCGCGCAGATCCTGCACGGGCGGCGCGAAGCCGGCCGCCGCCAGCCGCTCCGCCAGCTCGCGCTTCGCCGCCCCGTAGCGGCCCAGGCCGGCGAACTTGAGCAGCACACCGCCCTCCGCTCCCAGATACTTGCGCCGCTCGTGCTGCGGCTGCACCGCCGGCTGCGCCGCCTCGTTTTCGTACAACACGGCGCGCCAGCCGCCGCCGCCGAGATCGCGCAGCGCCGTCCCCAGACGCCCGCTGCGCAGCCACAGGTCCTCGAAAGACCCCAGCCACTTCCGGTGCCGCGGCCAGCGCGCCCGGGTGTCCGCCGAAGCAAAGGGCAGGCTTTCGGGCGCCCAGCTCGGCAGGAAAGCGATGCGCGCCTCCGGCACCCCGAGTGCCGTCAGCGCCGCCGCCGTGCCGCACAGGGACGAGCCGCTCAGCCCCGGCCCCTCGTCCACCACCAGGAAATAGGCATCCGCCCAGTCGCGCAGCGCCGCCGCCAGCTTCGGCCCCGGCACGGGCCGGCGCTCGAAGGGCGGCCCGTGCGGCCGCAGGGTGTGGCGCCGCACCGGGCAGCCGTGCATGGCCAGCGTGCCCGCCACCACCGCCGACAGGCTGCTGCCGATGCTGCGCAGGCCCAGGCACACCACCCGCTGCGGGCGCAGCTCGGCGAGAAGCTGCTCCGCCGCCTCCAGGTAGGTCTCCGGATAGAGCGCATAGTAGGCGTAGCCCTCAGGCACGCGCAGCCTCACCGCCTCCGGCAGCGCCGCCGCGCCCAGCCGCTCCAGCGCCGGTGCCAGCGGCGCGAGCGCGGCGCCGTCCAGCCCCTGCCGCCACGATTGCCAGAACAGCCGCCCCAGCATCACGCTGAGCTGCCCGAAGCCATCCAGCAGCGGCAGCAGCTCGTCCTCGGCCGGACACGCGGCATCGGCCACCGCCGACTCCAGCTCGCCGAAGTCGATAAGCAGTTCCACCAGCGCGGCATGCGGACACGCCCCGCCCCCGGCCAACCGTTGCAGCCGGTCGGCCAGTTGCGCCAGCAAGAGGGCGGGCCGCCCCGGGCGATCCGCTTCGCGGTAGATGAGCATCAAGCACCTGTTGGGCAAGCGGCAGAGGCTTTCCCCGGCTCCCGCCGGGCGCGGGCCGGGTGAGGGCCAATACTTCATCTACTTACCAGAAGCCGGCAAGCGCCGAAAGCGCCCAAAAGACCCGTCCCGAGAAATCCAGCGCCCAAGGTCCCATGCTACGACCATCGGCGCATAGCCAAGCCCCTGCCGGCGTCTACACTCCATAGTATGCTGCCCAACAAAACACAGCCAAAACAGCAGCTTGCGAGTGCACGGTCCTGTTCACTACAACACCCGTGGAGGAAGCCCCATGAACACCCGAGCCCCAACCCGCGCCGCATTCTGTGCCGTCACCCTGCTGGCCGCCAGCACGGCCCTGGCCGCCGACCCGAGCTACGGCAACCGCTACGGCCTGGAGCGCTACTATCACTCCGAAATCAGCGCCGCCAAGGCTTTCCTGCTCACGCACTACGACCGCGGCAACGTCAGCCGCGACGCGTTCCGCAACGCCGTGCTCATCGACGTGCGCACCATTCCCGAGTACGTGGCCGGCCACCCCGACATGGCCCTCAACATCCCCTACCCGCACATCAACACCACCAACACCAAGGACCCGCAATACATCGCCCAGAACCCCAAGACCTTCTTCGACACCGTGGCCTCGCGCATCCCGGACCGCGACACTCCCATCCTCACCCTCTGCCGCACCGGCCACCGCAGCGTGCTCGCCGCCAACATCCTCGCCGACCCCGGCCGCTACATTCCCGAATACCAGGGCAAGGTGCCGGGCTACAAAAAGGTGCGCAACATCTGGGAAGGCTTCGAAGGCAACTACAAGGTGGATACCGCCAACCACCTGCTCGACGTCAACCACGACGGCCAGCTCACCGACGCGGACAAGGACGGCTGGAAAAACTACCAGGAACTCCCCTACTCCACCCGCCTCATCCCGCAACTGCTCTACCAGCCCTACATCCACCTCTACTACCAGCGTTAGCCTGCCAGGGGCCCGCGGGCCCCTTTTCCTGAAAGGCCATGCCCGGCCAGCCTGCATTCCGGCCATCCTGTGCTATTATTCCCCACAGGTTGCGGATGCTGGATAATGTCAAAAGAACAGGAAGCCAGGGAGCTTATCGACCGGCTGCTTGCCCAGGCAGGCTGGGCCGTGCAGGACGCCAATGCGGCCAACATCTTCGCCGGCCGCGGCGTTGCCATCCGCGAATTCCCCCTGCCGGGCCACGGCTTCGCCGACTATCTGCTCTACGTGGACGGCAAGGCCGCCGGGGTCATCGAGGCCAAGAAAAAGGGCGTCACCCTCACCGGCGTGGAAACCCAGGCCGCCAAGTACACCCTGGGCCTGCCCGCCGGGCTGCCGCGCTGGGCCGCTCCCCTGCCCTTTTCTTACCAGTCCACCGGCGTCGAAACCCGCTTCACCAATGGCCTCGACCCCGAGCCGCGCTCGCGCCCGGTCTTCGCCTTTCACCGGCCCGACACCCTGGCGGCGTGGCTGGAATCCGGCGCTTGCGGGCGCGGGCCGGCTTCCGATGCCGCGCTGCCCCAGGCCGCGGAAGCGCCTCCGCCGGCCTATGCCGAGCAGGGCAGCTTCCTTGCCCGCCTCAACCGCATGCCGCCGCTCAAGGCAGAAGGCCTCTGGCCCGCCCAGATCCAGGCCATCCAGAATCTGGAACGGTCGCTCAGGGAAAACCGCCCCCGCGCCCTCATCCAGATGGCCACCGGCTCGGGCAAGACCTTCACCGCCATCTCATTCATCTACCGGCTCATCAAGTTCGCCGGTGCCCGGCGCGTGCTGTTTCTCGTGGACCGCGGCAACCTCGGCGACCAGACGCTCAAGGAATTCCAGCAATACGCCTCGCCCTACAACAACTTCAAATTCACCGAGGAGTACATCGTCCAGCGCCTGAGCAGCAACACGCTCGACACCACCGCCCGTGTCTGCATCTGCACCATCCAGCGCATGTACTCCATGCTCAAGGGCCGTGACCTGCCCGAAGAGCTGGAAGAAGAATCGGTGGACCAGCTCGGCGGCCTGTTCAAGCAGCCCGAACCCATCGAATACAACCCGGCGATACCGATCGAAACCTTCGACATCATCGTCACCGACGAATGCCACCGCTCCATCTACAATCTCTGGGCCCAAGTGCTGGAGTACTTCGACGCCTACCTCATCGGCCTCACCGCCACGCCCAGCAAGCAGACCTTCGGCTTCTTCAACCAGAACCTGGTGATGGAATACAATCACGAGATGGCCGTGGCCGACGGCGTCAACGTCAACTACGACGTCTACCGCATCCGCACCGCCATCACCGAACAGGGCTCCAAGGTGGAGTCCGGCTACGCCGTGCAGGTCATGGAGCGCGACACCCGCAAGAAGCGCTGGGAACAGCTCGACGACGATTTCAGCTACGACCCCAACCAGCTCGACCGCGACGTGGTCGCCCCGGACCAGATCCGCAAAATCATCCAGACCTACCGCGACAAGCTCTTCACCGAAATCTTCCCCGGCCGCGAGTGGGTGCCCAAGACCCTCATCTTCGCCAAGGACGACGCCCACGCCGAGAACATCGTCGAGATCGTGCGCGAGGAGTTCGGCAAGGGCAACGACTTCGCCCAGAAGATCACCTACCGCACCACCGGCGCCAAGCCCAAGGACCTCATCAACGAATTCCGCACCAGCCCCATGCCCAGGGTCGCCGTCACCGTGGACATGATCGCCACCGGCACCGACATCAAGGCGGTGGAAGTCGTCATGTTCATGCGCGCCGTCAAATCCCGCGCCTTCTTCGAGCAGATGAAAGGCCGCGGCGTGCGCGTCATCAAGCCCGACGACCTGCAAAGCGTCACCCCCGACGCCCGCGCCAAGGACCACTTCGTCATCGTCGATGCCGTCGGCGTCTGCGGGCAGGACAAGACCGACTCCCGCCCCATGGAGCAGAAGCCCACCGTCAGCTTCGAAAAACTCATGCAGGCCGTGGCCTTCGGCAACACTGAAGACGACGTGCTCTCGTCCCTGGCCGGGCGGCTGGCGCGCATGGAACACCGCATGAGCGCCGAGGACGACCAGAAGATCCGCGAGATTACCGGCGGGTTCGGCGTCCGAGAGCTCGGCCACCGCATCATCGCCGCCCTCGACCCCGATGCCCCCAACCGGGACGAGCGGGTGCGGGAGGCCGTCAAGCCCTTTCACGACCCCAAGCTGCGCGAAACCATCGACACCATCAAGAAGAAAAACGAAGTCGTCATCGACATCATCAGCGCAGATGAACTCCTCGAAGCCGGCTTCTCCCAAGATGCCCTCGACCGCGCCAAGGGCATGGTCCAATCCTTCGAGCAGTTCATCGCCGAGCACAAAGACGAAATCACCGCCCTGCAGGTGCTCTACAGCCGCCCCTACAAGCAGCGCCTCAGCTTCGCGGCAGTGCAGGAGCTCGCCAGCGCCATCGAAAAGCCACCCTATCTCTGGAACGAATCTCAGCTCTGGCAGGCCTACGCCGCGCTGGAGAAGTCCAGGGTCAAGGGCGCCGCTGGCCGCCGCATCCTGACCGACCTCGTCTCGCTGGTGCGCTTCGCCATGCACCAGGACAATGAACTCATCCCTTTCCCCGAGCGCGTCGCGGCCAATTTCCAGGTGTGGCTGGCGAGCCAGGAAAGCGCGGGCAAACAGTTCACCAGAGAACAAATCCGCTGGCTGGAAATGATCCGCGACCACATCGCCGCCAATTTGGGTATCGAGTCGGACGACTTCGAGTACGCGCCGTTCTCACAACACGGCGGCCTCGGCAAAGTACATCAACTGTTCGGCGACAAGCTGAATACAATCATCGAAGAATTGAACGAAACCTTGGCCGCATGAAACAGAGCAACCCATTGCCCGGCGGCGAGATCGCCCTGTTCCAGACACCCGACGGCCAGATTCTCCTGGACGTGCACTTGGAGCGAGAAACCGTCTGGCTGACACAGGCGCAGATGGTCGAGCTTTTTGGACGCGACCAGTCGGTCATTTCCAGGCACGTGCGCAACGTATTCGCTGAAGGCGAGTTGCCGACCGAAGGCAATATGCAAAAAATGCATATTCCTTTTTCCGACAAGCCCGTCATCTATTACAGCCTGGATGTCATCATCTCGGTTGGCTACCGCGTCAAATCTCTTCGCGGCACCCAATTCCGCATCTGGGCCACCCGCACATTGCGAGACCATCTGGTCCAGGGCTACACCCTCAACGAACGCCGCCTGCGGGAGAAAGGTCTCACCGAAATGGAGGAGGCCGTGCGCCTGCTGGCGCGAACGCTGTCCGCCCACGAGCTGGTCAACTACCAGGGCCGGGCCGTGCTGGACGTGGTCACGCGCTACGCCCGTTCCTGGCGCTTGCTGTTGCAGTACGACGAGAACCGCCTGCCCGAGTCGCCGGTGCATCCGACCCGCCCCGTCGCCGGCCTGTC
Organism: Thermithiobacillus tepidarius DSM 3134; assembly: GCF_000423825.1. NCBI lineage: Bacteria > Pseudomonadati > Pseudomonadota > Acidithiobacillia > Acidithiobacillales > Thermithiobacillaceae > Thermithiobacillus > Thermithiobacillus tepidarius. The sequence goes on along the minus strand of NZ_KE384096.1, from coordinate 33,139 downwards.
ATCGGATGAGAGTCGCCGGGCGATTTCGGCGCTCAAGCAAGCCTTGATGGCGAAAGGCGAGGCCACGGCGCTCTTCGGTCAGGAGCGGGGTAGCGCACTGGATGGCATCCTGGGTTCCATCGAGCAAACATTCGGCGGCGAAGCGCTCTACCCAAGCGTGGAGACACGCGCCGCGCATCTGCTGTATTTCATTATCAAGGATCACCCGTTTTCCGACGGCAACAAGCGCATCGGCAGCTTCCTGTTTCTGCTCTACCTCGATCGCAACGGCCTGTCGATCAAGCCCGACGGCACACCGCGCTTCGCCAACAATGCCTTGGTCGCCGTCGCGCTGCTGGTCGCCGAGAGCGACCCAGCGCACAAAGAATTGCTGATCCGGTTGATCCTGAACCTGCTCCAGGATGGCGGCGAATGACCATGTATCAGGATTTCGGCGACAAACTGAATACGATCATTGAAGAACTGAACGAGGCGTTGGCGGCATGAGTGCAGTTATGGAAAGTCATAGCATCCCGGATACCTGGCAACTCGTGCCACTGAAAGAACTCGGCGAATGGTCGGGAGGCGGTACCCCGTCGAAAGCAAAGCCAGAGTTCTGGACGAATGGCACGATTCCTTGGGTTTCCCCCAAGGATGTGAAGACAGAACGCATCACGGACAGTGAGGACCACATCACCAAAGCCGCTGTTGACGAATCAACTGCAAAGCTAATACCAGCGGGTTCCGTGCTAGTCGTTACACGAAGCGGGATTTTGAGCCACACGCTTCCTGTGGCGATCACCACTGTGCCGGTAACGGTCAATCAAGATTTGAAGGCCATAACGCCGAATGACGGCGTATTGCCCGAGTATGTGGCTTGGGCCCTTCGCTGTTTTGCACGCGAGATACTGAATACGTGCTCAAAGCAGGGGACCACGGTCGCCAGTATCGAGACTGCCGCTCTGCACCGTTTTGAGATTCCCGTCGCACCCCTCGACCAACAACAATGAATCGCCCCGGGAATCGTAGAGGCAGATTGGTTTAAGTTCAGGCAGCAACCTTGTCCTTTTGGGCGAGTTGCTGGTAGTCGTTTGCCTCTGCTTCGGCTGGCGGGATATAGCCGATTGACTCCAGCAGCCGATGATTGTTGAACCAATGCACCCAGTGCAGTGTGGCCAGTTCCACGGCCTGCCGAGACTTCCAGGGACCTTGCCGATGGATCAGCTCGGTCTTGTACAGGCCATTGATGGTTTCAGCCAGGGCGTTGTCATAGGAATCGCCCTTACTGCCCACCGAGGGCTCGATACCGGCCTCGGCCAGCCGTTCGGTGTAGCGGATGCTGACGTATTGCGATCCCCTGTCCGAGTGATGAATCAGCGTATCTGCCCGCCCGGGCTGACGGGCATACAAGGCCTGCTCCAGCGCATCGAGCACAAAGTCTGTTTGCATGGAACGGCTGACCTGCCAGCCCACGATGCGCCGGGCAAACACGTCAATGACAAAGGCCACATACAACCAACCCTGCCAGGTCGAGACATAGGTGAAGTCAGACACCCAGAGCTGGTTGGGCCTGTCCGCCTGGAACTGGCGGTTCACGCGATCCAGCGGACAGGGTGCCTTGGCATGGCTGATCGTGGTGCGCACGACCTTGCCCCGTCTGGCGCCCTGCAGCCCCAGGTGTTTCATCAGGCGCTCGACGGTGCAACGGGCCACGGCAATGCCTTCCCGGTTCAGCTGGCGCCAGACCTTGTCGGCGCCATACACCTGCAGATTGGCCTGCCAGACGCGCTCGATCTCTGACATCAGCACGGCATCGCGCAGGACACGTGCACTGCGCAATGCCGGATGACGCTGCCTTGCCGCATGGCGCCAGTATGCCGATGGGGCAATCTGCAGGACTTGGCAGATCGGCTCGACCCCATAGGTAACGCGATGTGCATCCACAAAGGCGTACATCACTTGAGCCGGCGGTCGAGCTCCGCCTGAGCGAAAAACGCGCAGGCGAGCTTCAGGATCTCGTTGGCACGGCGTAGCTCCTTGACCTCGCGCTCCAGCTCCCTGATGCGCTGGGCTTCAGCCGTCGTCATGCCCGGACGGGTACCGGAATCCACCTCCACCCGCTTGACCCACTCCAGCAGCGTCTGGGGCACACAGCCAATCTTGGGGGCAATGGATTCAACGGCGGCCCATAGCGAGGGATACTCGTCCCGATGCTCCTGCACCAGCCGCACCGCACGCTCACGTACTTCAGGGGAAAACTTGTTGGTCTTGGTCATGGCTCCATTCTCTCAGATGTCAGAGCCTCCTCAAAACCCGGGGCGATTCAGTTCACTCTTGACCGGCGGCAGTGCGTGATGCTCTGTCACGATGCAAGGAACAGTTCGCCAAACTGGGTGGCAAGTGGTTTCGCCTGCTGTACATGGCTACGCTGGCCACGGCCGGCTGCCCGGCCACACAGATCAAAAAGGCAGAGCTGGCGCTGGGGCCGGTGCGCTTCGACACGGCGTGTGGACCGCTCGGTACAGGGTTAGCTGTGGGTGGCGAAGCAGGATTTGGAGACCTGGGTGTGTCAGGCAAGCAATATGATGGAGTTGAACCCGCTCAAGGTTTCCTGCTGGCTGAACGAGCGGCCGACGACGATTCACGGAAAGGTACTGTGGCCGGAGCAGGCGACCCGGGAGGCGGTGGCGGGGCTATAATAGCCAGGCTTGGGATGCAGGGCAACTGTTCTTTATTCTTGAAATAAGAACATTGACTTTCAATGTATGATCGGCATAGCATATTGATCACACTGTTCTTATTTCTTGAAAAGAGAATATGCCAAAAATAAGTAATCGTCAGACAGCACTGAAGCCACAGGATCTGTATGTGCTGTTGGCTTTGCTCAGCCGCGGCGACAGCAGTGCCGGCTACGCGGAGCTTGCAGAGCAGACCGGCTTGGCGGTCTCCGCCGTGCATGGCGCGCTCAGGCGCGCGGCTGCGGCACGGCTGGCAATGTTTGAAGACCGCCGGCCGGTGGTGCTCAAGCCGCAGTTGCGGGAATTCGTGTTGCATGGCGCGAAGTATGCGTTTGCACCGGTGTGGGGGTCCCTTACCCGCGGCGTGCCCACGGCTTATGGCGCGGCGCCGCTGAATAGCGTGATCGCGCCGTCGGGCGATCCGGTGCCGGTGTGGCCGCATGCCAAGGGGTCGGTGCGGGGCTTGAGTCTGGCGCCGCTTTACCCTTCGGTGCCGGAAGCCGCGCTGAAGGACGCCCGGTTACACGCCGTGCTGGCGCTGTTCGATGCGATCCGCAGCGGCCAGGTCCGCGAACGCGACGCCGCGCAAAAGTTGCTGGAGCCTTATTTCCAATGAGGCGAGAGCATCCGAACCTGGCGAAGATTGAACTGATTGCGGATGTATTGGGGGAGCTGCGGGATCAGTTGGTGTTCGTTGGCGGCTGCGCGGTGGATTTGCTGCTCACCGACCCGGCGGCCGCACCGGCGCGGGTGACTTACGATGTCGACTTGGTGGCGCGGGTGGAGGCGCTGGTCGGGTATCACGCACTGGAAAAAGAGTTCTCCCGGCTCGGCTTCAAGCGTGACATGGCGCGGGATGCGCCGATCTGCCGCTGGCGCTTCAACAATCTGGAAGTGGACCTGATGCCGATGGACTCCAGTGTTCTCGGTTTTGCCAATCGCTGGTATCCGCTGGCGGTGAAAACGGCACAGACGTTAAGGCTTTCGACAGGCGTGACGATTCGCCTGGTCAGCGCGCCTGCCTTCATAGCCACAAAATTCGAGGCGTTCTTCGATCGCGGCCATGGTGATGTTTTAGGTAGCCACGATCTGGAAGACATCGTTAACGTGCTGGATGGGCGGCTAGAGCTTGTCAAAGAAATCGCCTCGACCGAACCCGAGCTGCGGCAGTATCTCGCCGCGCAATGCCGGGCGCTGCTGGCGATGCCCGACTTTATCAACGCCTTGCCCGGCATAATGTTCCCGGACGAGTCGCTTGCCGGCCGCGTGAGGCTGTTGGTAGAGCGGCTCGACCAGATTGCGCAATTGGATCAAGCATGAATACGTCCACCATCGTCCAGAAACTCTGGAACTACTGCAACGTCCTGCGCGACGACGGCATGTCGTACGGCGACTACGTCGAGCAGCTCACCTATCTGCTGTTTCTCAAGATGGCCGACGAGCGCACGAAGCCGCCCTACCACCAGCCAAGCCCGGTGCCGGAGCAGTACGGTTGGCCGAGCCTCATCAAGCAGGACGGCGACGAGCTGTTCGATCACTACCGCCACACCCTGGAGGCGCTGGGCAACCAGCAGGGCCTGCTCGGGCTGATCTTCAACAAGTCGCAGAACAAGTTTCAGGACCCGGCCAAGCTGCGGCGGCTGGTGGTCGATCTCATCGACAAGGAACAATGGGTGTCGATGAGCGCCGACGTGAAGGGCGATGCCTACGAAGGCCTGCTGGAGAAGAACGCCCAGGACACCAAGTCCGGTGCCGGCCAGTACTTCACCCCGCGCCCGCTGATCCAGGCCATCGTGGATGTCATGGCGCCGAAGCCCGGCGAGACCGTGTCAGATCCGGCCTGCGGCACCGGCGGCTTTCTGCTGGCGGCGCACGACTATGTGGTGAAGCACAACCCGCACCTCACCAAGGATCAGCGCAAGAAGCTCAAGGAGGAAACCTTCAAGGGTTGGGAGCTGGTGCAGGCCACGGCGCGGCTGTGCGCCATGAACATGCTGCTGCACGGCATCGGCAGCCAGGACTTCGAGCCTGTCGAGGTGAAGGATTCGCTGGCCGCCGACCGCTTCGACCTGGTGCTCACCAACCCGCCTTCGGCAAGAAGAGCAGCACGACGATTGTGGGCGGAGAGGGAAAAGTCAGCAAGGAGCGCGACATCGTCGAGCGCGGCGACTTCTGGACCACCACCTCGAACAAGCAGCTCAACTTCGTCCAGCACGTGAAGACCCTGCTCAAGCAGAACGGCCGCGCCGCCGTGGTCGTGCCCGACAACGTGCTCTTCGAAGGCGGCGCCGGCGAAACCATCCGCCGCAAGCTGCTGCACGAGTGCGACGTCCACACCCTGCTGCGCCTGCCCACCGGCCTCTTCTACGCCCAGGGCGTGAAGGCGAACGTGCTGTTCTTCGACAAGAAGCCCGCCTCCGAGACCCCGTGGACCAGGAAGCTCTGGATCTACGACCTGCGCACCAACATGCACTTCACGCTCAAGACCAACCCCTTGAAGCGCGAAGACCTGGATGAGTTCGTGAAGTGCTACAACCCGGAAAACCGATTCCAACGCCAAGCCACATGGTCGGAAACAAGCCAGGACGGTCGTTGGCGCGCCTATGACTATGAAGAACTGATCAACCGCGACAAGGCCAGCCTGGACATCTTCTGGCTCAAGGACGACTCGCTATCGGACTCCGACAATCTGTCGGCGCCCGAGGTGATTGCGGCGGAGATCGTGGAGGATCTGGAGGCGGCGCTGGCGCAGTTCCGGGAGATTCTGGCGGATCTGGGGCCGGCGGCTGAAGAGGCCTGAAAGTCTCTCGCCAAATTAAAACAACAATGAGGAGGAAAGATGGCATGCCGGAAAAAGAGTGGTTTTAATGATTTGATCGAGATAGCCGCCACTCTGCCCTGGTGGATGGGGGTGGCGCTGGCGGGGGCCGCTTATCTGCTCCTGCATCCCATGGCGACCCGCGAGCTAGCCACGGCCGCCAATATAGAATAGCTCGGCAGCATGGCCGGCGCGCAACTCATCAGGGCCCTGGCCCAGTTCGGCCAGTACCTGCTCCCCGCCGCCTTTCTGATCGGCGCGGTCTTGTCGGCGCTCAAACAGCGCCAACGTGGCCAACTGGTCGAGCAAACCCGGGCCCGCGGCCAGCAGAGCGCTCTGCTGGACATGAACTGGCGGGAGTTTGAAATGCTGGTCGGCGAGGCCTGCCGGCGCAAGGGTTACGGTGTGGTCGAGACCGGCGGCCATGGCCCGGATGGCGGCGTGGACCTAGTCTTGCGCAAGGGCGGCGAGCTTTACCTGGTGAAGTGCAAGCAATGGAAGGCGCTCAAGGTTGGAGTGGATGTCGTGCGCGCGCTGTATGGCGTCATGGCGGCCCGGGGCGCGACTGGCGGCTTTGTGGTGACGGCCGGGCGCTTCACGGCGGATGCGCGAGCCTTCGCCCAAGGGCGGAACATCGAGCTGATCGAAGGCGAGCAGTTGCTGGCCATGATCCAGGGCGCGAAAAGCGCCGGCATGACCCAGGCCTCCACCCCCGCCGCGTCTCAAGCACCTGCGGCCCCCGCCTGTCCCCGCTGCGGCGCTGCCATGGTCCGGCGCACGGCTAGGCAGGGCGGCAATGCGGGCCGGGCGTTCTGGGGCTGCTCGGCATTTCCCGCTTGCCGGGGCACCACGGCAATCGAATAAAGCACCCGGATCGACCCATCGGCCAAAGTGCCGAAGGTCGGATTGCACAAGCCGCGCGGGCTCCTACAGTCGAATGAGGCTCCTAAAACGGCAGGAGGCGCGCATGAACGGCTCTGCGAAGCTGGGCACCATTCTATTTTTATGTCTCGGCGCCGGCGGCGCGTGGGCGGCGCCAACGGATGTCGTCAAACGCGGGGAGTACCTGGTCCAGTCCATTGGCTGCGCCGATTGCCATGCGCCGAAGCTCAGCGGCATGCAGCCCAATCCCGCGCTGTCTTTGTCCGGCCACCCGGAAAAGGCCAAGCTGCCACCCAAGCCCGGCAACAGCGGCCCATGGATCCTGGGCACGGGCGACCTGACCGCTTGGGTGGGGCCGTGGGGCACCAGCTTTGCCTCCAACCTCACGCCCGACAAGGACACCGGCTTGGGCCAGTGGACGGCAGAGGAGTTCATCAAGACCATGCGCAACGGCAAGCGCCGCGGGACGGGACGCCCCCTGCTTCCGCCGATGCCCTGGTTCAACTACGCCAAGCTGACGGACGACGATCTGAAGGCGATCTTCGCGTATCTGCAGACGCTCAAACCCATCCGCAACCGGGTGCCCGCCCCGCTCCCTCCCGCTCAGCAGCGGTAGCTAGGCGGCGGAGCCCGGCAGATACCCGCACGGGCAACGGACATCTGCGCTGCCGGCCCACTGTGAATCGCGGTGGCGGAAACGCCCGGGCAAGGGCCACGAGCGTCGCCAAGCTTCGCGCGGCGCGGTTGCCTGCCTAATCCGGACCGCTTAGGGCCGCTGAGTGAGACAGACTGGATCGAGTGATGCAAATGAAAAAGCCGATCTCGTTGAGATCGGCTTTGTGTATGGCGCGCTCGGAGAGATTCGAACTCCCGACCTACTGATTCGTAGTCAGTTGCTCTATCCGGCTGAGCTACGAGCGCGTGAGACGGTGTATTTTAGTGAATCTGGGCGAACTGTCAAGATGAATGGCGGAGAGAGAGGGATTCGAACCCTCGATGGAGCTTTTGACCCCATACTCCCTTAGCAGGGGAGCGCCTTCAGCCACTCGGCCATCTCTCCGGGTACCAACGGGCCGCTGATCACGGCGACCGCCAGCATTCTAGCACCGCCGGCCGGCAAATGCTACCGCTTAGGGCTTGGGCTTGCTCACCCGCACGCTCTCGGCGCGCCCGCCGGGCCAGCGCAGCAGCTCGGCGTCCAGGCCGGCCGCCGTGAAGGGCGCCAGCGGCTCGGTGCCGTAGCTGCGGGCGACCAGGTGGCCGCCGGGGCGCAGGCGCTTGTAGAGGTCGGCCAGCAGCTCGGGCTGCCAGAGCTCGGGCTGGACGGCGGGGCTCCAGGGGTCGAAGAAGATGGCGTGGTAGCCGGCGGAGATGGCGCTGCCGGCGTCCTGCAGCGTTTCCTTCAGCAGGCGCATTTCCAGGTTCTTGACCGGCTGGCCGCGCATGGCCTTGGCCATGTCCTCGCGCGGCTCGCGCAGGGTGAAGGGCGCGGGCCAGTCGCCGAAGCAGTCCAGGATCTCCGGATCGGGCTCGATGGCGGTGAGCACCAGCTGGGCGCCGATGTCGCGCAGGGTGGCCCAGGCGGCCGCGGCGTTCACGCCGAGCCCGAAGCCGATGTCGAGCACGCTGACCCGCTCGCCGGCCATCAGCAGCGAGGCGCCGTAGGCAAAGGCCGAGAAGGCGGTGTGCACGCCGCCTTCCAGGTCGTTGTAGGTCTCGCCGTTGGCGGCGCGCAGGGTGACGGTGCCGTCGGCGGTAGGAACCCAATCGCGCTGAGGCATCTCAGGCCGCCTTGTCGAGGCCGAAGGCCTCGTGCAGGGCGCGCACGGCCAGCTCCAGGTACTTCTCGTCGACCACGACGGAGATCTTGATCTCGGAGGTGGAGATCATCTGGATATTGATGTTCTCGCGCGCCAGGGTCTCGAACATGGTGGCGGCGATGCCGGCGTGGGAGCGCATGCCGACGCCGACGATGGAGATCTTGACGATGCGGTTGTCGCCCTGCACCGCCTCGGCGTCCAGCTCCCGGCCGATCTTCTGCACGATTTCCAGGGCCTTGTCGAAGTCGTTGCGCTCTACGGTGAAGGTGAAGTCGGTCTTGCCGTGCTCGCTCACGTTCTGGATGATCATGTCGACGTTGATGCTGGCCGCGGACACGGCGCCCAGGATGCTGTGGGCGATGCCGGGGCGGTCGGGCACGCCGACGATGGTGATCTTGGCTTCGTTGCGGTTGAAGGCGATGCCGGAGACCTTGGCTTCTTCCATGGCTGCTTCCTCACAGGTAACCAGCGTGCCGGGGCCCTCCGCAAAGGAGGACAGCACGCGCACGGGGACGTTGTACTTGCCGGCGAACTCGACGGAGCGGGTCTGCAGGACCTTGGCACCGAGGCTGGCCATTTCGAGCATTTCCTCGAAGGTGATGCGGTCGAGACGGCGGGCGCGCGGCTCGATGCGCGGATCGGTCGTGTAGACGCCGTCCACGTCGGTGTAGATGTGGCACTCGTCGGCCTTGAGGGCGGCGGCGATGGCGACGGCGGTGGTGTCCGAGCCGCCGCGCCCGAGGGTGGTGATGTTGCCCGCCGCGTCCACGCCCTGGAAGCCCGCCACCACCACCACGCGCCCGGCGGCCAGGTCCTCGCGGATGCGGTGCTCGTCGATGCTGACGATGCGCGCCTTGGTATGCACCGAGTCGGTCTGGATGGCAACCTGGCCGCCGGTATAGGAGCGCGCCGGCTGGCCCAGGCTCTCCAGGCCCATGGCCAGCAGCGCGATGGTCACCTGCTCGCCGGTGGAAATGAGCATGTCGAGCTCTCGCTCCGGCGGGCGAGCGTGCATTTCCCTGGCCAGCTTGATGAGGCGGTCGGTCTCGCCGGACATGGCCGACACCACCACGACCACCTGGTTGCCCTTGGCCATCTCCGCCAGGACCTTGTTTGCCACATTGCGGATGCGCTCCGGCGAGCCCACGGAGGTGCCGCCGAACTTCTGTACGATCAATGCCATGAATGGGATTTCCGTGACGACGGGGACGGTTCAAAGCGCAAATTAAAGCACAGTTGCGCGCCCACGGCGAGTCTCCGGCGCGCCGGCCGCCTTGACATCCTTTGACCTTCGTTGACCGGTGTGTGATGGCGCTTTTTCCTGGGGAGCATAAAGTAAATACCGTAGCTCGGCTACACGTTCACCACCTCTTCAAGGAGAAGACGACGATGAAGAAAGTCATTGCCATTGCTCTGAGCGGTCTGTTCCTGGCCAGCAGCGGCGCCTTTGCCGCCGATGCCGCGAAAGCCGGCGCCCAAGGCGGCGCTGCCACCAAGCAGGAAGCGGCCAGCAAGCCGGCCGGCAAGGCCGTGCACCACAAGACCAGCCATAAGAAGACCAGCCACAAGGCGGCCGCCAAGCACTGAGTTCGCTCGCGGACCAGGCAGCGGATGGGGGGCGTCAGCGCCCCTCGTCTGCGTTGTGGGGGCGCCGCCCGCTCCCGTCGGGAGTAGCTGCCGGCACCGATTGGATCTTATAATGCCGCAAGCCCGCTCAATTCCCGGAACGGCCGCTTTTCCTTGCCCCGGACACATGCTTTGAAGCCAGCCACGCCCCTGTCCCCGAGCCGCCTGCGCTCCCCTCTTCTGCTCCTGCTGGTGCTGCTGTTGGCCATTCTGACAGTCCTGGGCTTCACCATCTATTCGCTGCGCGGCGAGCGCGCCCTGCTCGAACAGACCCTCAAAACCAACCAGCAGCAATCCCTGGCCCTGCTGGCCAGCCGCACGGAAGAGGCGCTGGGCAGCGCCATCCAGGCGCCCTTCCTGGTGCTCAAAAACGTGCCGCTGGAAGACGTGGACGACGAACGGCTCATGCTCATGCGCCAGCACTTCCTGTCCGTGGAGCAGGTGCTGCTGCTCAACCAGAATTTCGCGGCGAAGCACAGCTTCCCGGTGCCGCTCTCGGCCCGGCGGGCCCGTTTCGACGATTGGCTGGCCCAGCGGGTACAGGAGGAATACACCCCCCGCCAAGGCCACGCCGCCGGCCTGCACCGCTTCGCGCCCCGCACCTTCGTGGAGCCGGTGGGCGGGCAATTCGGCCTTTTTGCCTTCCAACCCATTGCCGACCTGGACCCCACCCACGAGGACGGCTACATCGTGCTGCGCTTCAATGTGCCGGTGCTGACCGCCCGCTACGTGGCCCCGCTGCTGGCCGGCTTCACCCAGGAACAGGGCGGCCAGGTGCGCCTGGAGCCGGCGGGCAGCCGCCCGCTGGCGCACGCCCTGTACTTTCCTTTGAGCCGCTATCTGCCGGGCTGGCAGCTCGTCTACACCCCGGATCCCGAGCGCATCAGCCGCCAGCTCCAGCACCAGAACTGGACCATCTGGGGTGTATCCGCGGGCGTGCTGCTGGTGATTCTCATGGCGGTGCTGGCCGCCTGGTGGGAGCTGCGCCAGGAGCACGCTCTGATCGACCTGCGCAAGCAGTTCGTGGCCAACGTTTCCCACGAACTGAAGACGCCGCTGGCGCTGATCCGCATGTTTGCCGAGACTCTGTACCTGCGGCGGGTGACGGACCCGAGCCGCGTGCACGAGTACCATCTGACCATCCTGCGCGAAGCGGAGCGACTGACCCGCATGATCAACAACGTGCTCGACTTTTCGCGCCTGGACATGGGCGCCAAGGTCTACGAGCTGACGGACATGGACCTGCGCCGCACCATATCGGACATCCTGGAGCGCTACGCGCCCCATCTGGCGGAAAAGCGCCTCTCCCTGCGCACTTTCCTGGACGAGAATCTGCCGCCGGTGGCCCACGACCGCAACGGCATCACCCAGATCCTGCTGAACCTGCTGGACAACGCCGCCAAGTACGCCGCCAGCGGCGAAGCGGTGGAAGTCCATTTACACGGCAACCCGGACTGGGTAGAACTGCAGGTGATCGACTTCGGTCCCGGCATACCCGCCAATGAGGCGCAGCGCATCCGCAAGGCGTACTACCGCGGCCAGGCCCTGCCCTCGGCCAGCGGCAGCGGGCTGGGCCTGGCGCTGGTGGAAAAGATCGCCGCCGCCCACCAGGCCCACTTCGTGCTGGACCAGCCCGCCGGCGGCAGCGGCGTCAAGGCGGTGGTGAGTTTTCCGACCTACAAGGGGAAAGCGTGATGCAAAACGGCACTCAGCAGGGCAAAACCGCGACCCGGCAGCGCATCCTCCTGATCGAGGACGATCCGGCCATGCGCATGGGCCTGCGCGACAATCTGGAGGTGGAGGGCTATGAAGTGCTCGGCGCGGAAACGGCGGGCGCGGGCGTGGAGGCCGCCCTGCGCGAGCGGCCCGACCTGATCCTGCTGGATATCATGCTCCCCGACGGCGACGGCCTGGATGTGTGCCGCACGCTGCGGGCCGAGGGCCTGCAAATGCCGGTGATCATGCTCACCGCCAAGGGCCAGGAGATCGACAAGGTGCTGGGCCTGGAAATGGGCGCCGATGATTACGTGGTCAAGCCCTTCGGCCTGCGCGAACTGCTGGCGCGCATCCACGCGCAGCTGCGCCGCGCCCGCCCGGCCGCCCCGACCGTGAAAACCATCCGCGTCGGCGCCTGCGAGGTGGATTTCCGGCGCCAGCAGATCCGGCGCGGCGACCGGGAGCTGGAAGCCAGCGCCCGCGAGTTCGAGCTCTTGAAATACCTGGTCGAACACGCCGGCCAGGTGGTGTCGCGCGATCAGCTCCTGATGGATATCTGGGGGCACCAGCGCGAGATCATGACCCGCACCGTGGACAACTTCATCCTGCGCCTGCGCAAGAAGATCGAGCCGGACCCGGCCAACCCCCGCTACCTGCTCACGGTGCACGGCAGCGGCTACAAGCTCGTCGAGGATTACGCCAGCATGTGAGCGCGGTGGCGGCGCCACGTGCCGTGATGATCGCGGGCAAGCCCGCTCCCACAGCCGGCGACGGCCACGTGCTCCGGGACAATGCCCGGGCAGGCGCCCTATTCCCCCCTCACCCGGCCCGCTCCCGTCGGGAGAGGAGCATTGCCGGGGAAAGCCACCATCGCCAGCTGGCGCGCAGCTATGTAGGAGCGAGCTTGCTCGCGATCATCACTCCCCCGCGGCGGCCGTTCCCCGCCACACTGCGGGTCCCGCCGGCAGCGCTATGCCGCCGGCGCCGACCCCGCCCGCTGGCGCTGCGCCAAGGCGACCCGCTGCTCGTAGGCCGCGCGGGCGATGGCCACGTCCTCCAGGAACTGGGGCAGCTCCTCCAGCAGCAGTGCCTGCGGGCCGTCCACCAGCGCCTTCTGGGGGTTGGGATGGAAGTCCACCAGGATCATGTTGGCGCCGGCAATCACGCCCTGGGCGGTCACGTGCATGACGTCCAGGATGCCGTCCGGCGCGCGCTCGCGGGAGCCCACCGAGTGGGACGGGTCGATGCACACCGGCATGCGCGTCAGGCGCTTGACCACCGGCACGTGGGCGAAGTCCACGAAGTTGCGGTGCGGGTCACCCATGTTGGTCTTCATGCCGCGCAGGCCGAAGATGACGCGCGTGTTGCCCTCGCTGGCCAGGTATTCGGCGGCGTTGAGGGATTCCTCCAGGGTGATGCCGAAGCCGCGCTTGAGCAGCACCGGAAATTCGCGCTGGCGCCCGACGCTCTTCAGCAGTTCGAAGTTCTGGGTATTGCGCGTGCCGATCTGCAGCATGACGCCCGTGGGGTTACCGGTCTGGCGCAGGGCCTCGCGAATCTCGTCCACGTGCGCCTCGTGAGTGATCTCCATGGCGATCACGCGGATGCCGTACTTGCCGGCCAGCTCGAAGACGTAGGGCAGGCAGGCCTTGCCGTGGCCCTGGAAGGAATAGGGATTGGTGCGCGGCTTGTAGGCGCCCATGCGGGTGCACACCTGGCCATGCTCGCGCAGGGCCTTCATCATGAGCTCGACGTGCTCGGGCGTGTCCACCGCGCACAGGCCGGCGAAGACGTTGAGGTTGTCCTGGCCGAAGCGCACGCCGTTGTACTCGAAGGCGGTCGGCCGCTGGTCGTCCTTGTGCCGACCGAGCACCCGGTACTCCTCGGACACGCGCACCACCCGCTCCACGCAAGGCAGGCTCTTCATGTCCTCCACCGACAGGGAGGCGGTATCGCCGACCAGGTACACCTCGGTCAGCACCTGCTGGGCGCCGTGCTCCTGGTGCACGCGGGCCTGGATCTTGGGCAGCTTGCTCACGTAGTCCATGAGCTGCCGGTATTCGGGACTGTTTTGATCGATGTTGGGCGCAAGAATGAGGATCATGGCTGTTCCCAGTAGTATCCCGGGGATGGCGGCAACGCTAGCGTCGCAATTGCGCCGCCAGCCGATCCAGCAGCGCGTCGCCCCCTCCCGCCGACAGGTAGCGCCGGGCCGTGTTGGCCAGCGCGTTCAGATTGGTCGCATCCGCATTATCCATATCATCATAGGCCGCGTCCAACCGGGTCTGGAAGCGAAAGTAGCGGTCGTCATCCAGGATCTGGGTGGCGATGTAGTTGACGGCGTCGGTGGAGCCGTCGAAGAGCACGTCGATGATGGGCACGGCCCACTCCAGCGCGCCCCACTCCCGCGCCTCGGCAATGTCGATGGGCCGGGTGAGTTCGCCGGTGCCGAAGGACGCCACCACGAAATCGTCGATCTCCGCCCGCTCGCCCGCCGGCCGGCCCTTGTTGACCCGCACTCCCTCGGCGATGGCGCAAGCGGTGGGATTGTTGGCGGCCACGCCGCCGTCGATCAGCGGCGTCCTGGCCTTGCCGAGCTTCATCACGTGCGCCGGGAAGTAGGTGGGCGCCGAGCAGGAAGCCTTGCAGATCTCCCACACCGGCAGCTCCAGATGCTCGGGCTTGGTATTCTTGAAGACCACCGGCTCACGATTGAAAGTGTCGTAGGTGAAGACCAGGGTCGGCTTGATGGCCAGCTCGCCGAAGCGGGTCTTGGCGAAGACGCGCTTGAGCGCCTTTTCCAGGCCCTTGCCGTCATAGCGGGGCGCGCTCAGGCCTTCGGAAAAGATCCGGCTGGCCCGGCTCCACAGGCGGGCGGCGGTGCCGGGGAAGACCGCGCTGCCCCGTTCGAAGTAAAGCGCGACGATGCGTTCGGCCGGCAGGCCCAGGGACACGGCGCAAGCCAGCAGGCTGCCGGTCGAGGTGCCCGCCACCAAGTCGAAGTGCTCGCGCAGGGGAGCATTCAGCTTCTGCTCCAGCTGTTGCAGCCAGATGGCGGCGATCAGGCCGCGGATGCCGCCGCCGTCCAGGCACAGGATGCGATAGCGCTGCACGCGCTAGTCCCGGTCCGGGATCAGGGCGCTGGCCAGCCAGGAGATGATGCTGAAGACCAGGGCGCCCCAGAAGGCCGACCAGAATCCGCCCACCTGGAAGCCCGGGACGAAGGACGACACGAACCAGAACAGCAGCCCGTTGATCACCAGCGTGAAGAGCCCCAGGGTCAGCACGTTGATGGGCAGGGTGACGAGCAGCAGCACGGGCCAGATCAGGGCGTTCACCAACCCCAGCGCCAGGGCGGTGATGAGGGCGGCGCCGATGCCGGCGATCTGGATGGACGGAAACAGGAAGGACACGAAGAGCAGGGTCAGGGCGTTGATCAGCCAGCGCAGCAGTAGTCGCATGATTTTCCCAGGCTTGGTTGTTGTCGATCGGGGTCCGGCATCCCTTGGGCCGCTTCATTTTTGCGCTGGCGTTGCTACACTGCATCATTGCGCCGCCAAAGCTCAGCGACCGGTCCGGAGACTCTATGAGTGTAGTCCAAAGCGGTGATGAACTCGAAGCACAGCACCGGCCGGCGGCCATTCGCGCCCGCCTGGCGGCGGGCAGGCGGCAAAGTCACCTGGGCGACACCGTCCTCGGCGCCATCGACGGTTGCGTGACCACCTTCGCCGTGGTGGCCGGGGTGCAGGGCGCCAGCCTGTCCAACCGCGTCGCTTTGGTCCTGGGTCTGGCCAATCTGCTGGCCGATGGCTTCAGCATGGCCGTCAGCAACTACCAGCGCAGCAAGAGCGAGCGGGAACTGCTCGACCAGGCCCGGCGCATGGAGGAGCTGCACATCGAGCGCGTGCCCGAGGGCGAGCGGGAGGAAATCCGCCAGATCTTCGCCGACAAGGGCTTTCACGGGTCCGTGCTCGAAGAGATCGTCCGCATCATCACCCGCAACCGCCAGCGCTGGGTCGACACCATGCTGACCGAGGAACTGGGCCTGCAGACCCGGGGCCCAGCGCCGCTCAAATCGGCGCTGGCCACCTTCACTGGCTTTTTCCTGGCCGGCCTGATCCCGCTCCTGCCGTTCGTGCTGCCGCTGCCGCTCAGCCCGCAGGGCAAGTTCTACGTCAGTGCCGGCGCCACTGCCACCGCCTTCTTCAGCATCGGCCTGCTCAAGGGCCTGGTGCTCAAGCGTCCCCTGCTGCGCGCCGGCTTGGAGACCCTGCTCGTCGGCGGCGGCGCGGCTGCCTTGGCCTACCTCGTCGGACTATGGCTGCAGGACATCGCCGGCGCCTGAACCGGCACGCGGGGGATCAAGGGCGCGGTAGAGGCGCAGGCCCCAGGCCCCCAGCCCGAAGAGCAGGGCCAGAAAGGCGACCAGGCCGCCCACGCCCGGTACCTGGCTGAGCAGGGCCAGCAGCACCAGGGCCCCGATGAAGGCGCCAAGCTGCAGTCCCTTCGACGGCGGGCGCCGCAGCCGGCGCAGGCCCGCGTCGCCGAGGAAAAACGCGGCCGCCAGAAAACCGAGCAGCAGCATGACGGGATAGAGGGCAAGGAGCACCAGCCCCAGCGGAATGCCGATGACGGTCACCATGAGCAGGACGGCCAGAAACGGGATGCTCACCAGCAGCGCAAAGCCGAGGGCCAGGCTGCGCCAGGGATCGCTGCCGATGGTGCGGGCGGCGCTCAGGGTGATGCCGGGCAGGAGCAGGAAGAGCACGCTGCCGGCCAACGCCAGACCGACGATGAAAACGATGCCGGAGGCCACGACCCCGGTGCGCAACGCCGTTTCGGACGGCTCGGTGCGGATGTGGGTGATCCGGCCGGCGATCTGCGCGCCCGGCGCGATGCGCGCGGGCCGCGCGCTGCGGTAGGTGAGATTGCCCGCGACGCGGGCGGTGGACAGGATTTCCACCTCCTCGGCGGCCAACTCCACGTTGCCCTGCACCCGCCCGCCGAGGCGCACGCGCCCCGCCGCCGCGCGCAATTCGCGGCCCACGTCGCCGGCGACCTCCACCTCCCCGCCCGCCAGCCAGGCGCGCCCGCCGACCCGGGCTCCCGGCGCCAGCCGGACCCGACCGCCGGCGGCGATCAAGTCGTCACCCACCGGGCCGTTGACGAGCACCTCGCCGCCCGCGGCGCGCACGTCGTCGAGGACCTGCCCGCCGATCACCACCGAGCCGCCGGCCAGGATGGCGTCGCCGCGCACCAGCGGGCCGACGCTGACGCGCCGGCCGGCGGCCACTGCGTCCCCCGCCACCTCGCCGGGCAGCACGACATCGCCGCCGGCCACGTACACGTCATCGGCGGGCACCGGCTCCGGTGCCTGGGCCGCCGCCGGCCGCGCGGCCAGCAGGGTCCACAACGCCAGCAGGCTCATCCATAGCCATCGCTTGTCCATACCCCCTCCGTGCCGCCGGCTCGCCGGTCAACCGCAACCACCGCCGCCGCGTTGTCCAGTCAGGCGACGTCGCCTGTTCTCCATAATTATAGGAGGTATTCCATGCACAAGATCCTTTTGACCGCCAGCCTGCTGTTCATGAGCGCCGCCGCGGCCGGCCCGGCCCTGGCCCACAGCGGCAGCCCCTGGGTCGACCAGCGCGAGGCCATGCAGCAGCACCGCATCCAGCAGGGAATGCACAGCGGCGCACTCACACCCCGCGAGGGCCGCGCCTTGTATCGGGAACAGGCTCGCATCCGCCATCTCGAGCACAACTTCCTGGCCGACGGCCGCCTCACCCGGCGCGAACGGCTCGCCCTCGACCGTCACCTGGATCGCAGCAACCGACACATCTACTGGCAGAAGCACGACCTGCAGCGGCGTTGATACCTGAAACGGCAAAGCGGCGCAGGAGCGATCCTGCGCCGCTTGGTTTTTCGACATCCGCGGGCGTGGACATCGGCCATGCAGTGGGCGATGCTGAGAACGCTCTCGAAAATTCCAATTCATCTTTTGGCACATGTGAACGGTGCACTTCCCCTCACCCCGGCCGGACAGCGGCACAATCGTTCCCTTCAGGCGACTCACGCTCTCCACAAACACCACTGGACACTGTCCATCGCGCTCACGCCGCCATCAGTTCAGCCAAATGGCACAAAATAAATGATCGGCTGGTGTCCACCCGCCAAATCCACACCAGATACACACATGTGATGATTGCGGAGCCCAGTGACTTTACATAGACATGGGATCCAAATAAATTTACGTTCACGTAAAATGTAAAAATAGATCCGGAGGCGAATCATGGAAAATGCACACAAGATGGGCATGCGCGGCATCTGCCGTCCTCGATCCATCACCCCCCTGAATCAGGCGCTCAGCAGCTGCAGCGGGATCGGCGGGTGCTGCTGTATCCAGAAACAGTCCGAGCCGCCAGCATGACAGAAGTACTCTACAAGATCGGCGATGTCGCCCGGCGCCTGGGCACCACCGCACGTACGCTGCGCTTCTATGAAGAGCAGGGTCTGATAGCGGCAACGCGCACTGAGAAGGGTACGCGACGGTACGCAGAAGCCGATGTGGCGCGCTTTGAGGTCATTCTGCACCTGGCCCGCTTGGGCGTTCCGCTGAAAGAGATTCATCGCTTGGCAACCACGCGGCCCCAGAGCCGCAGCGGTGACGAGGCCAGTCGCCGGGTGGCGGCGTTGCTTGCCACGATGCGCACCGAAGCCGAGGAAAGGCGGCGCGCTTATGAGACTTTGGAGCAGGAGATCGCACGCGCCGAGGCGCTGGTGCATCAGTGCTTCGGCTGCCAGCGCCCTCCTACGCGCAAGGACTGCGCCAGCTGTCCCGTGGCCCAGGGAATGGAGCAAGCATCCTTGCTCCACTTGATCTGGGATCAGAAGGAGTGAAGGACATCCAGCGAAGCAGCGCGGGATGGGCGCCGCACCGGATCCAGAATCGATTCAGGTTGTGCGGCCGCACAGCTTTTCCATGTCAGCCCGAAATCTAGGAGGAATCACGATGCAACCGGTTGCAATACCTGTCACCTACCGGCGCACTTGGCCGGACGGCTTCGGTGCTCGAGGTTGGAAGCTGGATGTGACCCTGGATGATCCGGAAATCATTGCCAGCACCGCCTATCACGGCGGCCGGATCCCGACTTCGGTGCTGATACACGACATGCTGGACCATTTCGTGAGCGGATTCCGCCCCAGCGGCCATCGCGCTGAGGCGATGGCCTTGGCGCAACTGGCTGTGCGCACCGGCTCGGACATCCGGCCGGATTATGAACAGATGGTGGACGAGGACCTGATGCAAGGCCGCGTGCTCGGCGCGCCGCTGGAGGAATTCCTGCCGGATAGCCTGCTTCGGTTGCTGCCGCCGGGCATCGGCACCAATGCGGAAAAGATCGTCTACCTCAGTGAGCGGTTCGGCCATGTCGAACTGCGCACTGCGCTGGTCGCGCGCTTTTACGAACTGGGGGCACAGGGCCTGCCGATGGCGCGCCGAAACTGGCGCGCCATCGGGCTGGACTATACACGCAGCAGCGCCCTGGGGCTCTGCCTGCAGCGCTTGCTGGAGGCAGCGGATGCCGCCGCGCTGGCAGCGAACCGGACGCAAGCGCATGGCTGCTTCGTTTTCGACGATGCGGCCTGCCGCCTGATGTTGGATCATGGCTGGCATCGCGCCGAAGCGACAAACGCCCCGCCGGGTCAAGGCACCACAAAAACCTGAACAGCAAAGTCGGCCATCCGGCCAGACGGACAAGACAAGGCGGGCTTCAGCCCAACCGGCTCTCCACCCAGCCCGGCACCTGCGCCAGGGCATCGGGCAGCTTGTCGGGATGGCTGCCGCCGGCTTGGGCCATGTCGGGGCGGCCGCCGCCCTTGCCGCCCAGCGGCGCGGCGACCACATTGACCAGTTCGCCGGCCTTGATGCGGTCGGTGAGATCCTTGCTCACCCCTGCCACCAGGCTGACCTTCTCCCCTTCCACCGCGGCCAGGACGATGGCGGCGCTGCCCAGCTTGTCCTTGAGCTGATCCAGGGTGCTGCGCAGGGTCTTGGCATCGGCCCCTTCGAGCCGCGCCGCCAGCACCTTGATGCCCTTCACCTCGCGGGCCTGCTCGGCGAGGCTGGCGCCCTGGCTGGCGGCGGATTTGGCCTTGAGCTGCTCCAGCTCCTTTTCGAGCTGGCGGTTCTGCTCCAGCAACCCTTCCAGGCGCTTGGCGGCGTCCTGGGGCGTGGCCTTCATGAGTTCGGCCACCTGGCGCAGGGCCGTCTCGCGCTCGCGCACGTAGGCCAGCGCGTGGCGGCCGGTCACCGCCTCGATGCGGCGCACGCCGGCGGCCACCCCGCCCTCGCTGACGATGCGGAAAAGGCCGATGTCGCCGACCCGGCGCACATGGGTGCCGCCGCACAGCTCGCTGGAGAAGCCGCCCATGCGCACCACGCGCACCTCCTCGCCGTACTTCTCGCCAAAGAGCGCCGCCGCGCCGCTGGCCATCGCCTCCTCCAGGGCCATGACCGCGGTTTCGGCGTCGGCATTGGCGCGGATCTCGGCGTTGACGAGGTCCTCCACCGCCGTCAGCTCATCGGGGGTCATGGCGGTGAAGTGGGCGAAGTCGAAGCGCAGGCGCTCGGGCATGACGAGCGAGCCCATCTGCTTGACGTGCGCTCCCAGCACCCGCTTCAGCGCCTCGTGCAGCAAGTGGGTGGCGGAATGGTTGTAGGCGGTGTCCAGGCGCGCGGCCTCGTCCACGTGGGCCGTCACCCGGTCGCCGATGCGCAGTTCGCCCGCCTCCAGCGTGCCCAGGTGGGTGATGAGATCGGGCAGCGGCTTTTGCGTGTTGTCCACGGCGAAGCGGCCGCCGTCCCACAAGAGTGCGCCCTGGTCGCCCACCTGGCCGCCGGATTCGCCGTAGAAGGGCGTGCGATCGAGCACCACCACGCCCGCCTCGCCGGCGCGCAGGCGCTCCACCGGCTCGCCGTCGCGCAGCAAAGCCACGACGGCGGCCTCGGCGTCGAGGCGCTCGTAGCCGAGGAACTCCACCGGCTGCATGCGCGCCCGCAGGTCGTGGTAGACCTTCTCGGATTTGACCTCGCCGCTGCCGGCCCAGGCGGCGCGGGAGCGGCTCTTCTGCTCGGCCATGGCCGCCTCGAAGCCCGCCTCGTCCACCGCAAGGCCGCGCTCGCGGGCAATGTCGGCGGTGAGATCCACGGGGAAGCCGTAGGTGTCGTAGAGCTTGAACACCGCGTCGCCGGGAATGATCGTGCCGCCCATCTGGGCGATCACGTCGTCCAGGTGCTTGAGGCCCAGCTCCAGGGTCTCGTTGAAGCGTTCCTCTTCCAGGGTCAGCACCCGCTCCACGTCCTGGCGGGCGGCCACGAGTTCGGGGTAGGCCTCGCCCATGTGCTCGCACAGGGGGGCGACTAGCCTGTAAAAGAAGGTGTCGCGCAGGCCGAGCTTGTGGCCATGGCGGATGGCGCGGCGGATGATGCGCCGCAGCACGTAGCCGCGCCCCTCGTTGGATGGCATGACGCCGTCGGTGATCAGGAAGCTGCAGGCGCGGATGTGGTCGGCCAGCACGCGCAGGCTCACGTCCATCTTCGGATCGTCGCCGTAGCGCCGGCCGGCCAGCTGCGCCGCCGCCTGGATGAGCGGCTGGAAGAGATCGGTGTCGTAGTTGTTGTGCACGCCCTGCAGCACGGCGGCCAACCGCTCCAGGCCCATGCCCGTGTCCACCGACGGCTTGGGCAACGGCGTGAGCTTGCCGCTGGCGTCGCGATCGTACTGCATGAAGACCAGGTTCCAGATTTCCACATAGCGGTCGCCGTCCTCGTCCGGGCTGCCGGGCGGGCCGCCGGGGATGTGGGGACCATGGTCGTAGAAGATCTCGGAACAGGGGCCGCAGGGGCCGGTGTCGCCCATGCTCCAGAAGTTGTCCTTGGCGCCGATGCGCGAGAAGCGCGCCGGGTCCACGCCGATTTCCTTGAGCCAGATGTCAGCCGCCTCCGCGTCCTCCTCGAAGACCGTCACCCACAGCCGCTCGGGCGGCAATTTGAACACGTCGGTGAGCAGCGTCCAGGCAAAGCGGATGGCGTCGCGCTTGAAGTAGTCGCCGAAGGAGAAGTTGCCCAGCATCTCGAAGAAGGTGTGATGGCGGGCGGTGTAGCCGACGTTCTCCAGGTCGTTGTGCTTGCCGCCGGCGCGCATGCAGCGCTGCACGCTCACCGCGCGCGGATTGTCGCGCTTGTCCAGCCCGAGAAAGACGTCCTTGAACTGCACCATGCCGGCATTGGTGAAGAGCAGGGTCGGGTCGTTCCGGGGCACGAGCGGGCTCGAGGGCACGATCTCGTGGCCTTGGCTGGCGAAGAACTCGAGGAAACTTCGGCGTATCTCGGCGGCGCGCATCATAGGTAGACTCTGGTAGCGGTTGCGGTCGGTAATTTTCGGGCAATGAACCAGTTTATGAACTGGCTCTAAATTTGGCAACGCTTGCCAACGGGCGGCAGCCCGTGCGCATCTTACTGGATTGGCGGGAGCAAGGACAGGGGTGGGCCGGACCGGGCGGGTCCACGGGACTGTAGGAGCGAGCTTGCTCGCGATCTTGCCACTATCGGCACCGTGATCGCGAGCAAGCTCGCTCCTACACTTGCGTCGCAGCTGGCCAGGCAGGCGATCAGGCGATAAGGGGCGCTAGTCGCAGCCCTCCCCATCATCGGCATCCAGCACCCGGAAGATCACGTCCGCGGGAAAGCCCTTGTAGGCCAGGAAGCGGGCGCGCTGGGCGCGGCCTTTGAGGTCGCGCGCCGGCAGGCTGCCGAAGCGCTTCTTCAGGGCCTCACGGGCCTGGCGCAGCATCTGAGCCTGGCCGAGCTTGGCATAGGCGGCGATGGTATCCTCGTCCACGCCCTTCTGGCGCAGCTCGGCCCGCACCCGCGCCGGGCCGAAGCCGCGCCCGAAGCGCGTGCGGGACAGCATCTCGGCGAAGCGTTCGTCACTCAGCAAGCCCTCGGCCACCAGTTCGGCCGCCACGGCGTCGATCACCGGCGCCGGGCAGTCCAGGCGGGCCAGCTTGCGGCGCAGCTCCTGCTCGCTGTGCTCACGCCGCGCCAGCCAGCCCAGGGCGCGCTGCCTGGCCTCGGCGGGCGTCATGGGCGGGCTTTGTCCGCCGCCCCCGGAGGAGTCCATCGGAGAGTCCATCTCATCCATGGGTCTGTGACCTCGATGCAGCGTTGCGGTCCTGGCGGCGCTATGCCTCGATGCCATCCAACGCCGCTCCGCGCCCCGCCCGCACCTGGCCCGGGAAACCCATCCATGCTGCATCGCTTGGGCTCTCGGCTTGGCCTGAAACAAAACGCCCGCCACGAGGGCGGGCGGGTCGGGGTTCAGATCTCGACCAAGTCGTCTTCGTCCACATCGGCACCGACCGGCTCGACCGGGGACAGCGGCTTGTTGGAGGCCGCCGCGCGGATCTTGTTCTCGATATCCTGGGCCAGCTCGGGCTTGCTCTTCAGCAGCTCGCGCACGTTGTCGCGGCCCTGGCCGATGCGCTCGCCATTGTAGCTGTACCAGGCGCCGCTCTTCTCGATGATGTTGAACTTGACGCCCAGGTCCACCAGCTCGCCGGCCTTGGACACGCCCTCGCCGTAGAGCACGTCGAACTCGGCCTCGCGGAAAGGCGGCGCCACCTTGTTCTTGACCACCTTGACGCGGGTGGCGTTGCCGATCACCTCGTCGGCCTTCTTGATGGCGCCGATGCGGCGGATGTCCATGCGCACGGAGGCGTAGAACTTGAGCGCGTTGCCGCCGGTGGTGGTTTCCGGGTTGCCGAACATGACGCCGATCTTCATGCGGATCTGGTTGATGAAGATCACCAACGTGTTGGTGCGGGAAATGTTGCCGGTGAGCTTGCGCAGCGCTTGGCTCATCAGGCGCGCCTGCAGGCCCATGTGGGAATCGCCCATGTCGCCCTCGATTTCCGCCTTGGGCGTCAGCGCCGCCACCGAATCCACCACCACGAGATCCACCGCGCCGGAGCGCACCAGCATGTCGGCGATTTCCAGGGCCTGCTCGCCGGTATCCGGCTGGGAAATCAGCAGGTCGTCCAGATTCACCCCGAGCTTCTGGGCGTAAGCCGGATCGAGCGCGTGCTCGGCGTCGATGAAGGCCGCCACCCCGCCCTGCGCCTGGCAGCTGGCGATGGCGTGCAGGGCCAGGGTGGTCTTGCCGGACGACTCTGGCCCGTAGATCTCGACGATGCGGCCGCGCGGCAGGCCGCCCACGCCCAGGGCCAGATCCAGGGCCAGGGAGCCCGTGGAATAGACCTGGATGTCCTTGACCGCCTTCTGGTCGCCCAGCCGCATGATGGCGCCCTTGCCGAACTGCTTGTCGATCTGGCCCAGCGCCATCTGCAGGGCTTTTTGCTTCTGATCATCCATTGCTCGTTTCTCCTATGTCGACCCGCCCCCGAAAGCCCAGGAGGCCACGGGTCGGTATTGTCCATTCCGCGATTGCACCAAACTGCAATGATCGATGGTCCACCCGAGCGCCGCCACGGGGCTTTTCTTGCATGGCCAAGGGCGCGGTGCGCGAACCAGGGTTATATGGGGATTAAATGGCCTTTTTTCAAGAGCAAAACCATGCTGCAACAAGGTTTCGTTCAAGCCACCCATGAACTTTTCCAGGGCCTCCGGCACTGTTTTCGACCCCAGCCAGCAGACGCGCCCCTCCTTAAACTTGCCTATTGTATCCAATTGCAGCAAAACAGGAAACTGTCTCGTGCAGAGCGCCGCCAGGCCAGCCTGCAGAGGGGGCAGGAGATCCGCCTGCACGGGCCCGAGATAACGCAGGGTCAGGTGCCAGCGGCCGGGCATTTCCAGAAAGAGGCCGCTCGGTGCGGCGCGCTGCAGATCCATCTGCGGCAGGACCTCGGCCAGCACGCGCCGGCGCAGGTCGGCCGGCAGCCAGGCGGCGATGAAGTAGTTACCCGGGCCGCCCATGCAGCAGCTCCAGCAGCCGGCCGAGGGCGACGCTGCCGGCGGCGTGGCGCACCGCCAGGCGGTCGCCCGGGAAATGGAAAGTGTCCGCCGCCACCGCGCCGCCGCGCCGGCCCCAGGCGATGCAGACCGTGCCCACCGGCTTGCCGGGCGCGGCGCCGCCCGGGCCGGCGATGCCGGTGATGGCGACAGCCAAGTCGCCGTGGCCCAAGGCGCCGCGCAGCATCTCCAGCGCCGTCGCCTCGCTGACGGCGCCCGTTCGTGCCAGCGTCTCCTCGCGCACGTCCAGCAGCGCGATCTTGGCCGCATTGCTGTAGGTGACGAAGCCGCGGTCGAAGTAGGCCGAGGAGCCGGGCAGATCCGTCAGCCGTGCCGCCAGCCCGCCGCCGGTGCACGACTCCGCCACCGCCAGGCGGGCCCGCGCGGCCAGCAAGGCTTGGCCAAGGGCCCATTCGGGCGGCGCCGCCTGTAGCGCCAGGGCTCCCGGCAGCGGCGCCGTCGACCAGAACTCCCCGGGCAGCACGGCCTGGCCCGCCTCGCAGCGGTCGGCCAATACGGTGTAGACCGGCTCGCGCAGCGGGAAATGGGCGTCGCAAAAGGCTTGCAGGGCCGGCCAATCCAGCGGCGACAGGGCAATCTTCGTCGCATTGCCGTCCAGCCAGCGCCCGAGTCCGGGAAACTCCCCCAGGGCGATGTGCCAGGCGTCCTCGTGCGGCATGGGCAGTTGCGCCGTCAGTTCGATGCGGCAGGCAGCACCGGCCAGGCGCAGGCGGGCAGCTAGGCGCTGGGCCAGCGGTGCGGCCATGACCTGCTGCGGCGGCAAAAAGATGACGGCATTCATGACCAGTAGTGTAGACCCAATTGCAAAGTGGCGGCGGCGGCCACCCCGGCCAGGATGTCGTCCAGCATGGCGCCGAAGCCGCCGTGCACGTGGCGATCCACCCAGGAGATGGGCCAGGGCTTGACCATGTCGTAAAAGCGGAAAATCAGAAAACCCAGCAGCAGATGCAGCGGGCTGTAGGGCACCAGCCACAGGGTGATGAGCAGTCCCACCCACTCGTCCCAGACGATGGCCTGGTGATCGCTTTCCAGCTTGGCGCGGCCGAAGCCGTTGATCGTATAGACCCCGCCGAAGTCGAGGGCGGTGCGGGTGCAGAGCCAGGGGCCGACCGCGATCATGGCGACCAGCACCATGGTGTAGAGCAGCCAGTGGGGCTGCAGCAGGAGATAGAGAGGAATGGCGGTGAGCGTGCCCACGGTGCCCGGCATCCAGGGCGACAGGCCGCTGCCGAGGCCGGTGGCGAGCCAGTGGGCCCAATGGCTAGGACGCGGCAAAGTGCTCATGCCCCAGGCGGGCGGGCAGCGGCACGGGATGTCCGTCCGCGTGCAGGGTGATGAGCGAGTGCGGATCGGCCAAGGGGTCGCCCGGCGCCTCGCCGGCCGCGGTGATCTCGCCGATGCAGGTCAGCCGCGCCGCCGGCGGCAAGCCGTCTTGCAGCTCGGCCAAGTGCGCCGCCAGCGCCGGCGCCGCCACCACGCATAACGCGTAGTCATCGCCTTCGCTCAGGGCCAGTTGCCGCGCCAGCGCCGGATCGGCGGCGGCCAGGCGCCGCAGGGGCGTGCTCAGGGGCAGGTGCTCCAGGTCGACGCGGGCGCGGGCATCGGAGGCAGCCAGGATGTGGCCGAGGTCGGCCAGCAGGCCGTCGGAGATGTCGGCCATGGCGTGCGCCAGGCCGCTGTCGCGCAGCCGCCGGCCCAGGGCCACCTGCGGCTCGGGCCGCTCCAGGCGCGCCTGCAGCCAAGCCCGCTCCGCCGCCGACAGGGCCAGCGGCAGGTCGGGCCCGCGGCCGCGCTCGGCGAAGGCCAGGTGCAGGGCCAGCGCCGCGTCGCCCAGGGTGCCGGAAACCCAGATCCAATCTCCGGGACGGGCGCCGCGTCGGCCCAGCGCCCGTCCCGCCGGCACCCGACCCAGGGCGGTGATGCTGAGCTGCAGGGGACCGTCGGTGCCCACGGTGTCGCCGCCCACCAGGGCGAAGTCGTGCCGGCGGGCCAGCGCATCCAAGCCACCCATGAAGGCCGCCAGCCAGGCCGCCGGCCAGTGCCGCTCATGGCCGGGCGGCGGCGCGTCCGGCAGGGCCAGGCTGAGCAGTCCCCAGGTCGGCGTGGCGCCCATGGCCGCCAGATCGCTCAGATTCACCGCCAGCGCTTTGTGGCCCAGGGCCGCGGCGTCCATATCGGCGAAGAAGTGCCTGCCCGCCACCAGCGTGTCCATGGTCGCCACCAGCTCCTCGTCGCCGCAGCCCCCGTCCAGCACGGCGGCATCGTCGCCGATGCCCAGGCGCACGTCCGTGCGCGCGGCGCCGGCGTGGCGGGCGATGATGTCGCGGATGAGGCCGAATTCGGAGACATGGCTGGACATGGGCGCTATCTTACCCGCAGCGGGCGCCCAAAAGCACGTGTTCGGCTACGGTCGGGGCGCGGTGCGCGCTCAGGCGTTGGCGTGGGTGCCGTGATGCGCTTCGTGGTCCAGCCGACGCAGCCGGAAGGCGAACAGGAGCAGCAGCACGCCGGACGCCAGGGCATAGGCGCCGATGGCCCATACCCAAGCCAGCAACCCTTCGCCCGGGAAGGCGACCAGCAGCACGCCGAGCAGCACGGACAGGGCGCCGATCAAACCGAGCAGCCACTCGTTATGGATCTCCTTGCGCAGACGGATGGCCGCGGCGATCTCGATCACGCCGGTGGCAAGAGCCCAGGCGGCGATCAGGAAAAGCAGCGCCAAGGCCGTGATGGCCGGCCACAGCAGGGTGATGATGCCCGCCAGGACGCCCACGGCCCCTTGCAGGGCCAGCGCCCACCAGCGCTCTCGCCGGTGCACCGAGCGCAGGCCGGTAAACAGCAGGAAAATGCCGTCGGCCAGCGCGAACGCGCCGAAAAACGCCACCAGTACCGCCAGCGTGACGCCGGGCAGCAGGAAGGCGATCAAGCCAAACAGCACGCCCAACCCGCCGCGCAGCGCCACCAGCCACCAGTTTTGCATCAACTGTTCCATCACATGCCTCCTCGTGCCTCAACGGCACCTGATCCGACGCGATGTTCCAGTTTCGATTGCCTGGCGCGACCCGAGTTCGTCGAACGGTTCCGTCCAAGGGAGGACGTTCAGGAGACTGGCGCCGTGCGCTCCAGAGCGGCGCGGTCCCAGTGCCCGAGCTCGGCGGCCGCCTCGTAGGTCTCCTGGCAGAAGTCCAGCAGCATCCGCCCGGGCTCCCTGGCATGGCGCACGGCATCGTAGGGCAGGATGAATTCGCCCAGATCGGGACTGTAGTAGGCCGACGCCGTCCGGAGCGACGCTGCCCGAAAGCCGGGCGGCTCGGGGTAGGCGTAGCTGTAGAAGGCGGGCATGGGCACTGGGCCGCCACCGGGCCAGAAACCGCAACTGCTCAGCTCATGGGAATAGGCTTCACGCACCATGGCGTCCGGCACGCCCGGCACGCCGGGGTGCACTGGCGCACGCCGCCCGGAAAAGCGCGTCACGGCGAGATCGAAGCTGCCCCAGAAAAAGTGCACCGGACTGCACTTGCCGAGGAAGCGGGCGCGGAACACCTGAAGCCGGCGCTCCGCCTGCAGCAGGACACGCCAGAAGCGCTGCACCGCGGCGGCGTCGTAGGCGGCATGGGCGTGGTCGTGCTCGAAGGGAGTGGGGTCCGGCACCTCCACCGGCATGGTCCAGATACGCACCTCGATGCCGAGGGAATGCAACGCCGCCATCAGTTCCGCATGGAAGTCGGCCACCGAGCGCGGCATCAGGGCCACTTGGCGGCGAGCACCGTCGCTGGCGTCGATGCGCAACCGATGGTCGAGGAAGTCGAAGTCGATCTGCACGAAGCGGGCGCCGTACGGCATCGGTGAAGTGGTGAGGCCGCGGGCGGTGACGTAGAGGGGCACCTGCCACCAGTGGTTCAGCATCGGGCTCAGCCGGAGCCGGATCTTGCCGACCACCTGCATCCACATGTGCAGCGTGGCGTAGGTCTCCTGCCAAGCAGGCAGCGGCAGCTCAGGCCATGCCGCGTCGCCGTCGGGATCAGGCTCACCCATACCCACCTCCGCTGCCGGACCGGCGCTCCCGCGCCGCATTGCTGCAGCGTTGCAGTCCAACGGGCGCAAGGGAATCCGCTGAAAGACGGAGGATCGGCAACCCGCCGGCCGCCGGGCGGGACTAAAGCAGCATGATGCCCGGTCAGCCCGGCCGCGGCGCGGAGCAAGCTCCATGCCCAGCATCCTGATCACCGGCGCCAATCGCGGCCTTGGCCTGGAGTGGGCGCGGCAATACGCCGAGACCGGCTGGCGGGTCCTTGCCACCTGCCGCCAGCCCGAAGCGGCCCATGAGCTGCAGGCGCTGGCCCGCCGCCTCCCCGAGCTCAGCCTGCACCGGCTGGACGTCACCGACGCGGCCCAGGTCCGCAGCCTCGCCGGCGCGCTGCGGGGCGTGGCGCTGGACATCCTGCTCAACAACGCCGGAATCTACCTGGAAAAGTATGCTGAACCCGTGCTGGGACTGCTGGACTACGACGGCTGGGCCCGCACCTGCGCGGTCAATACCCTGGGCGCGGTACGCGTCACCGAGGCCTTCCTCGATCATGTCGCCCGCAGCGAATGGCGGCTGGTGGTGACCATCGGCAGCCACATGGGCTCCATCACCGACATCGCCGCGCCGGGCAGCTACTATTACCGCTCCAGCAAGGCCGCTCTCAATGCCGCCATGAAGGGCCTGGCCCAAGCCCTGCGCCCGCGCGGCATCGGCGTGCTGATCCTGCACCCCGGCTGGGTGCGCACCCGCATGGGCGGCCCGAATGCCCCGCTCCTGCCCGAGGAGAGCGTCCTGGGCATGCGCGCCAGCATCGAGCGCTTCACCCTCGCCGATACGGGCCGCTTTTTTCGCTACGACGGCACCGAGATTCCCTGGTGAAGCCGGCAGGCCGCTCAGGCGCCGGCTTCGCCGTCCAGGGCTCGGGTATGGAGCACCACCTTGCCCAGCAGCCCGCCGCTTTCCAGCCGCCGGTGCGCCTCCGCCGCCTCGCGCAAGGGCAGGCGCGCGCCGACACGAAGCTTGAGCACCCCGCTCTCCATCAGGCGGGCGCAGTCGCGCAGGATACGGGTCTGGCGCTCCTGCTGGGCCGCGAGGCCGCGCAGCTGCGGCGTCAGCATGAGCTCGAAGCCAATCTTGAGATTGCGGACGCGCGCCTCCTTCCAGACGGCGGCGTCCAGCGGCACGTCCAGCAGCGTGACCAGGGTGCCGTAGTAGGCCAGCGATTCCACAGTGCGGGCAAAGACCTCGCCGCCCTGGGTATCCAGGGCCAGCGCCACCCGCTCCCCCTGGCTCCAGCTGCGCACGGCAGCGACGAAGTCCTCCTGTTCGGTGACGATCACGCGCTCGGCGCCGAGCCCATGCACGAAATTCACCTGCTCCGGCCGCCGCACGGTGGCGCAGACACGGGCGCCGCGCAGGGCGGCGAGCTGCACCGCCACGTGGCCCACGCCGCCGGCGCCGCCGTGGATGAGCACCCGCTGGCCGTGGCTCAACTGACCGATCTCGTACAAAGCCTCCCAGGCGGTGATGCACACCAGCGGCGCGGCGCCCGCCTCGGCCCAGCCGACATTCTTGGGCTTGTGGGCCAGGAAGCGCTGGTCCAGCACCGCGTACTCGGCGTAGTTGCCCTGCGCCATGCCCAGCCCGCCATGAAAAAAGAACACTTCGTCGCCCGGACGCACCATGCTGACCTCCGACCCCACCGCCTCCACCACCCCGGCGCCATCGCAGCCCAACACCGCCGGCAGCTGGCCGGAGAAGGTGCCGCGCTGACGCAGCTTGGTATCCAAGGGATTGATCCCCATGGCCATGAGGCGCACCCGCACCTCGGTCGGCGCCTGGATTTCCGGCTTGGGCAACACGCCGGGTTCCAGCACCTCCGGGCCGCCCGCCGCCTTCATGAGCACTGCTTCCATGCTGTCCTCCTCAACCGTTGATGAATGTTGCCCAAATCTAGCACCAGCCGGCGGCCGGCGGTAGCTGTTGCCAGCGGGCAGAGCGTGGCGCGGCCTGGAGCCCGCCGCCCGACGGCGATCGCCGGGCCAGGTTTTTCAAAAACGTCGATTTCCAGCAAGCATGCTGAATTTCACGGGCAGAATCCGCAGCTTAAACAATGCGCTTTCTCCCATTTGTGCTATACCAATGCTTATCGCTGGTGAAAATGATTGAAAAAGCCGGGAGGAAGGCATGCCGAACATCCGGTCCCTGTGGTTTTCAGGTATTCTGGCCTTGGGCGCGAGCGCCTGCGCCATGGCCGGGGAAACGGCGTTCCAAGTGGGCGGCATCGGCTTCGGCATTGCGGAAGAGGCGCTCGCCGCGCGCGTTGCCCGAGGCCTGCCGGAACTGAGCTGCGAGCCGTCGTACAAGGCCCGGGCGGAACGGGTTTGCACCAAAACGGGCGATCTGCGCCCGCTGGACGGCAGCCTGCAAAGGCTGGAGTGCCGCTCGGGGGTGGAATTCCTGTTCATCCAGGACCAGCTGATGGCGGTGATCCTGGCGACCCAGGCGCCGTGCTATCCCGCCCTGCTCGCCGCCCTGCAGGAGAAATTCGGCGAGTCCGTCAAATCCGTCACCCGGCAGGTGAGCACCGGCCCGCGCTACGAAAAGCTGTACTGGCAACTGGCCGACGGCTATGCCGTTTCGGAAAACTTCAGCGCCTGGGGCCTGCCGACGGTGGTGATCGAATCGCAACGCTACGCCGCGGCATTCATCGAGCGGCAACAGGCCATGAGCGCTGAGGAAAAGCAGTACCCCGATCTCGCCCACATGCGCCGGATCCTGCAGCGGGAGGAATACGACCTGCCGGGCGCGCTGTACTTCCACGCCGGCAGGCGCGAGGACACCCGGGCAGCCATCAAGCGGGCCTATGCCGCCCTGGACCGCCACACCGTCCAGGCCGAGCTGGCACGCTTCAGCCGCGACCCCTGGTATCTGGTCCGCTTGGCCGTGGCATACAACCCCAACTGCGGCAAGGATTTGCTGCGGAAGCTCAGCAGCGACAGCGTGCCCGAGATCGCCGCCCAGGCCCGGCTGCGCCTGGACGCCACGCCCTAGCGTCCAGCCATTCTGCCGGCAACGCCGAACTCAATCCCGCCCCGCGTAAACCGCCTCCGGCCCGCTGCGCCGGGCCAACAGCCAGCCCAGGGCGATGAGCGCCAAGCCGCCGAAGACCAGGAAGCCATAGTCCCAGGCCATGAGCGGCGCGTCCCAGTGCATGTTCCCGGCGTATTTGACGTGATGGATGCCCAGGAGCTGATGATCGATGAGCCCCTCCACCAGATTGAAGAAGCCCCAGCCCATCGCCAGCAGACCCATGAACCAGCGGGTGGGCGGCAACGCCACCGGTTGGCGCGCCACGCTCCACAGCAGGAAGATCCCCCAGGCCGTCACCAGCCAGCTCGCCGCGTGAAAGAGGCCGTCCGCCAGCATGTTCACCTTCATGTGCGCCATGTTGACCGGCGGCAGCACCGACGACAGCATGTTGTGCCACTGCAGGACCTGATGCAGCATGATGCCGTCGACGAAGCCGCCGAGCCCGATGCCCATCAGCACCGCGGCGGTGGCCGCCCGCTTGCGCAGCTGTAGCTGATCCATCGCGATCCCCCGCTGACGAAGAACCGGGCCAGCATAGCAAGACGGTCCGGCCGATCCGATCGGCCGAATGGCCAAGGCCGCGGGGAAGCTAAAAGCGGTAGCCGGCCGACAGCACCGCGTAATTGAGCCAGGCGAAGTTGTACACGCTGTCGTTGTCCACCCCGCCTTCGAGCACCCGGTAGCCGGCGGCCAGCGTCCACTGCGGCGTCAGCGCGTAGCCGGCCTTGGCGGCGAAATCCAGAGCCCGTCCCTGCGGCGCCGCCAAGCCGTCGAAGTCGAGGATCAGCCGCCAGCGCTCGGCCAGGCGCCGCTCGCCGTGCAGGTGCAGCAGCGGCACGAAACCGACGTTGCTGTCCCGCGCCACGTTCGCCCCTTGGCGCAACTCCACCTCGGCGTCGCGGATCTTGGCGGTAAAGCCCACCTGCCAGCGCCAGTCGGGCCCGTCATGGAAGAGATAGCGATAGGTGAGCCGGTAGGAATCGAAACGGTAGCTCGCCGTGGTCGGCTGGCCGGGGGCGAAGCTGCCGCCGGCAAAAGCCACCGGCTGCGGCAGCGTGCCGGTTTCTTCTAGGGTCTGTTCTCAATCAAGCGAAAAGCGTTATGCCATATGCAACCGAGGGGCTCTGTTGAATTTCAAGTGGGTTGCCGGGCATGAGGGTTGATCACTGCGAAGTCGAGCTTGCCGGCGATCAGGAAGATGACGGTTCTGATAGTGGTGAAGCGGGTGAAGCCGCGAGCGCGGCGCTTGGCGGACTGAAACAGGCCGTTGAGCGCTTCGAGGAAGCCGTTGGTCTGGCGGGTCTGGGCCCAGGCGACGATGCCCTCGAGGTGGCGACGGACCATGGCGGCGACCTCCTTCATGGGTTCGACCTTGGAACGCATGACGCA